>NZ_JAOPWR010000126.1 GCF_025965585.1 Pseudonocardia sp. | reverse complement strand
CGCAGCTCGCGGTGGCGGCCTACCGGATCGCGCCGACGCCGGAGGCCCGCTCCAGCCTGCTCAACGCCACCGGCGCCCCGGTGCCCGCCCGGCTGCCCGGCCCGGCCGCCGTCACCGAGTCGGTCGCGGTCGACCGCGCGCGGAAGGTGCTCGTGTCGACCTCCGGATCGCGTCCGACCGTGCAGGTCTGGGACGTCCGCGACCCGGGACGGCCCGTGCGCCTCGCCGACACCCCGCCGGCGGCGGGTGATCTGCAGAGCGTGGTGCTGAGCCCGGACGGCAGGCGGATCGCCGCCGGGGGTACCGCGGGTGACGTGGTGGTCGTCGACCTCGCCGATCCGGCCCGTCCCGGCGTGCCCGTCCCGCTGGCCACGGGCGGTGGGCCGGTGCTCGCCGTCGCGTTCGGTCCCGGCGGCCGAACGCTGCTGGCCGCCACCGGCAAGGACATCCGGCGCTGGACGCTCGGAGCGACCCCGACGGAGCTGCCACCCCTCGCCGCACCGCCGTCGCCGCTGCAGTCGCTCGCCGTGAGCCCCGACGGTCGGCTGGTCGCCGCCGGCACCGCGGACGGGCCGGTGGCGCTGTGGCGCGACGCGGCGGCGCTCCCGCCCGTCACCGGGCCCACCGGCAAGGCCTACGCGGTGGCGTTCAGCCCCGACGGCCGCATGCTGGCCGCGGGGAGCGCCGACCGCACCGTGCGCCGCTGGGACGTCGCCGACCCCGCGCGCCCGGTGCCTGCCGCCGTGCTCACCGGCGCCACGAACTGGGTCAACGCCGTGGCGTTCAGCCCCGACGGGCGCTCGCTGGCCGCCGGTAGCTCCGACGGCTACGCGCGCCTCTACGACCTCGCTACGTCCCGGGTCACGGCCACCTTCCCGCACCCCGGGCCCGTCACGTCCACCGCGTTCCTCGACGCCGGCACGCTCGCCACCGGCGAGGCCGACGGCGTCGCCCACCTGTGGCCGGTGCGCTCGCCGGTGGTCAGCACCTTCGACGACGCCGTGTTCGCCGTCGCCTTCGCCGCCGACGGACGCCGGCTCGCCGTCGGGCCGGGCTCCAAGGACGGCACGGCCGGGCTGCTCGACGTCGGTTCCCCGCAGGGGCCGGAGGAGATGGGCACGCGGGTGCGCAACCCTGCGGGCGACCCCTCGTTCTCCGGGTCGGCCGCGCTCACCCCCGACGGCCGCACGCTGGCGGTCGGGCGCTCCGACGGCAGCGTCCGGATGTGGGACGTCTCCGACCCTGCCGGCCCCGTCCCGCTCCCGTCCCCGCCGGGCGCCCCCACCGCGCTCGTCGAGCAGCTGACCGTGAGCCCGGACGGACGGACGCTCGCCGCGTCGGGGGACGACAACGCCGTGCGGCTGTGGGACATCGCCACCCCGACGGCGCCGCGGGCGGTGGCGACCCTGACCGGAGCCACGAGCCTCGTCCTCGCCTCGGCGTTCAGCCCGGACGGGCGCTGGCTGGCCGCGGCGAGCGCCGACACGAAGACCTACCTGTGGGACCTGCGCGCGTCCCCGCCGACAGTCGTCGCCACGCTGGGCGGCCCGTCGAGCTACGCGTACTCGCCGGCGTTCAGCCCGGACGGCAGGACCCTCGCCGTGGGCAGCGCCGACAAGTCCGTGCGCCTCTACGACGTCTCCGACCCGGCGCATCCCGCGCAGCTGGGCTCGCCGCTCACCGGGCCGTCCAACTACGTGTACTCGGTGGCGTTCAGCCCGGACGGGCGGACCCTCGCGGCGGCCAGCACCGACGGCACGGTGTGGCTGTGGGACGTGAGCCTGCCGTCGGAGCCGACGACCACGGCCACGCTCACCGGGCCGACCGAGGCGGTGTTCGCGGTGGCCTGGAGCCCCGACGGCACGCGGATCGCGGGCGGGAGCGCGGACAAGACGGTGCGCCTGTGGTCGGCCGACCCCGACCGCGCGGCCGCCATGCTGTGCGCGGGCACGGGAGCGCCGTTGCAGCCGGTCGAGTGGGCGCGCTACGTGCCCGACCTGCCGTTCGACGCGCCCTGTTCGTGACGGGTCAGGTGGCCGTGGTGCGGCGCTCGAGGCGGCCGACGGCGGCCTCGAGGCGCTGAGCGACGATGTGCAGCCCGCCGTCGGGCTCGACGGGCAGCATGTCGGCCACCCGGCGGAACCGGGCCCGGCAGGCGTCGATGCCGTCGGCCGGGGCTCCCGCGGCGAGCCACGCCCGCAGCGCGAGGTTGTGGGCGGCAACCACCGCCGCGCCGATGACGGCGGCGCGCAGCTCGGCCGTGTCGTCGCCCCGCCCACCCCCGCCGTCGAAGCGCTCGCGCACCTGCCGGATGAACAGCCTGCGGTAGTGGTCGACGCTGGCCGACTCGCGGTCGCGCAGCGCGGGCACCTCGTGCGTGAGGCGGAACCGGGCCACCGACAGCTGCGGGTCGTCGGTGTAGAGGTCGAACACGGTCTCACCCGCGCGGAGCACCAGGCTCGCGGTGGGCTCGCCCGGCTGGGCGCCGGCGAAGATCTCGGCCACGCGGGCCAGCCCGGTCTCATGGTCGGGCGAGATCGCGTGCTCCTTGCTCCGGAAGTACCGGAAGAAGGTGCGCCTGCCGACGCCCGCCGCGGCCGCGATGTCGTCGACGGTGGTGTCCTCGTAGCCCTTGGTGCGGAACAGCTCCACGGCTGCCGCCACGAGATCGCGACGCACTTCCGCGCGGCCTTCGGCGGAACGGCCCCGCCGGGCACGGGGAGTGGCGTCAGTCATGGCACCGAGGGTAGCAGCGAGCTTGCTGAATGGCACGCAGTGCCGTTAGGGTGGCGCCAAGCGCACACGATCAACGGGGATGGGGCCGCATGAACGCCGACTTCGACACCTACCAGCTCAGCGATGAGCACGAGGCGCTCCGCGACGCCGTCCGCACGCTGGCAGAGAAGGAGATCGCGCCGTACGCGGCCGACGTCGACGAGCAGGGCCGCTACCCGGTCGAGGCCAAGGAGGCGCTGGAGAAGGCCGGTTTCGGCGCGGTCATCATCCCCGAGGAGTACGGCGGCCAGGGTGCCGACGAGCTGGCCGGCTGCATCGTCATCGAAGAGGTGGCGCGGGTCTGCGCGTCGTCGTCGCTGATCCCGGCCGTCAACGGCCTGGGCATGACCCCGATCCTGCTGTCGGCCTCGCACGAGCTCAAGCAGCAGGTGCTGCCCTCCATCGCGTCCGGCGAGGCGATGATCAGCTACGCGCTGAGCGAGCGCGAGGCCGGCTCCGACGCCGCGTCCATGAAGACGCGCGCCCAGCGCACCGGTGACACCTGGGTCCTCAACGGCACCAAGTGCTGGATCACCAACGCGGGCGAGTCCACCTGGTACACGGTCATGGCCGTCACCGACCCGGGGAAGGGCGCCAACGGCATCTCCGCGTTCGTCGTGCACAAGGACGACCCCGGCTTCGAGGTGGGCCCGAAGGAGCGCAAGCTCGGCATCAACGGCTCGCCCACCCGCGAGATCTACTTCCAGAACTGCACGATCCCGGCCGACCGCATCATCGGCGCCGAGGGCACCGGCTTCAAGACCGCCCTGGCCACGCTCGACCACACCCGCCCCACGATCGGCGCGCAGGCCGTCGGCATCGCGCAGGGCGCGCTGGACATCGCGATCTCCTACGTCAAGGAGCGCAAGCAGTTCGGCAAGCACCTCGCCGAGTTCCAGGGCCTGCAGTTCATGCTCGCCGACATGGCGATGAAGGTGGAGGCCGCGCGCCAGCTCGTGTACGTGGCCACCTCCCGCGCCGAGCGCGGCGAGAAGAACCTCGGCTTCATCTCCAGCGCCGCGAAGTGCCTCGCGTCCGACACGGCCATGAGCGTCACCACCGACGCCGTGCAGCTGCTCGGCGGCGCGGGCTACACCAAGGACTTCCCGGTGGAGCGCATGATGCGCGACGCGAAGATCACGCAGATCTACGAGGGCACCAACCAGGTCCAGCGCATGGTGATGGCGCGCTCGCTGCTGCGCTGACGCGCACGACCTCAGCCCAGCCGGGCCGTCGTCCGCTCGCTCTCGGCCTTGCGCTCCAGGCGCTCCGGGTCGGCGTTCGCCACCTGCACCAGGCTCGCCCCCGCCGCCAGCACCGCCAGCAGGCCGTCGCTCAGGCCCCGGCCCGACCAGTCGAGCGTCGAGAGCACCCGGTCACCGGCCGAGAGGCCGAGCTCGGACCCACGCGAGCGGGCGGCGGCCAGCACCTCGTCGACCGAGGCCCCGTCCAGCGCGGGGGCGTCGGAGGGCAGCGGGGCCCACGGCACGAAGTCGTCGCCGTGCAGCCGCACCTCGGTGGCGAAGTCGACCACCCCGGCGGGCAGGCCGGGCAGGCCCTTGCCGAACGCGTCCAGCGACAGCGCCACCACCCCGTTCGCCGGGGCGGCGGCGAGGGCGAGGTCGATCCGCTCGGCGTCGCACAGGACGAGCTCGGCGCCGTCCGGGTCGGTCACCACGTCGGCACCACACCACCACGCGGCCAGCAGCACGGCGGCCGTCTGCCAGTGGGCGGGCAGCAGCACGGCGACGCGGGTGCCCGGCTCGACGTCGCACTCGTCGCGCAGCAGGTTGGCGGCCTTCGCGGCCCAGTTGGCGGTGGTCACTGCGGAGAGCTCGATCCGCTCGCCGGTGGCGTCGTCGTAGAACGTGATGAGCGGGCGGGCCGCACCGGCGCCGGAGCGGAACGGGTCGAGGAGCGCGTTGGTGAGGGTCACCCGCCCATTCCACACGCCCGGCGTGGTCAGTCGATGCAGGGCACGCCGGCCGCGGTGATGGGGCCGCCCGCGGGAGGCGCCGGCGTCGTGGTGGTCGTCGGAGCGGCGGCCTGCGTGGTGGCGGCGACCACCGACGGGGCGAAGTCCGCGCCGATCACGACGAGCAGGTGGCCGGGAGTGACCTCGTCGCTGCCCACGCTCTCGACCGCGATCCCGCCCAGCTGGTCGGCCACGGCCTTCGCGGCGTCGCCGTCGGACCCGGTGTAGCGCACCACCGACTGCGTGGTGGCGATGTCATTGTCGACGGTGCCGCGGCCGAACCCGAGCTTCCCGAGGTGCGTCGCGACGGTGCCGGCCATGCCCGACGCCGACGAGCCGTTGCGGACGTCCACCACGTACCGCGACGCGATGACGTCGTCGGGCAGCCCGCCCGGCACGGTGGTCTCCCGCTTCACCGGTGCCGCCTCGGCGGCGGTGGCGGCCGCCTCCTGGGCGGCGATCTTCCGGTCGATCGCGTCGCGGACGGCGAACCGGTCGACGAGCACGACGTCGCCGCGGTCGTTGGTCGCGTTGCCCTTCGTGGGGATGGTGACGAACTCGAGGTCGCCCGCCGCGACCGACGACGCCTGCTGGGCGAACGCGAGCAGGTCCCAGCCCGAGTCGATGGTCAGCGACTGCTGCGCCACCCCGACGAGCCGGGAGAGCGCGCCCGGGTCGGTCAGCGTGCCGGCCGCGAGGATCTTGTGCGAGACGGCGGCGAGGAACACCTGCTGGCGGCGGATCCGGGAGAGGTCGCCTTGCGGCAGCCCGTGGCGCTGGCGGACGAACGCGAGCGCGTCGGCTCCGGAGATCGTCTGCGGGCCGGCGGCGAAGTTCGCGCCGGACAGGACGTCGTTCACGGGCGCCTTGAGGCAGACGTCCACGCCGCCGATGGCCTTCGTGAGGTTGTAGAAGCCGAGCAGGTTGATCTCGGCGTAGTGGTCGATGGTGAGCCCGGTCAGTCCCTCGACCGCCCCGATGAGCGCCTGCCGGCCCTTCTGCGACGACTCGGCCTCGATCTGCTTCCTGTCGGTGACGCCGTCGGCCACCATCTGGTCCGCGGAGAGTGCCTTCATCGCGGGGTACGCGGCGTTGATCTTGTCGGTCCGGTAGCCCGGGATGTCCACGTAGGAGTCGCGGGGGATGGAGAACGCGACGGCGCCGCGCCCGCCCTCGGGCACGTGCAGCACGATGATCGTGTCGGAGTTCAGCACCCCCGTGTCGGCGCCGGTGTGCAGCGCGTCGGTCACCTCCTTCGGCAGCGGGTTGCCCTGCGCGTCGGTGCGGCTGTCGACGCCGACCAGCAGGATGTTCTGCGGGCCGTCGTTGCTGCCGCCGGTGATGACGTCGGTGGTGGTGATGCCGGCGGTGACGCCGCGGTAGAGGCCCCACGCGGTGCCGGTCACGGCCAGGACCAGCACGGACACCGCCACCGTCGCGCTGCGCAGCCTGCGGCCGATGTGGCGGCGGGGGCGCTCCCCGGGCGGGGGCGGGCGGGTCGCGGCCCGAGTGGCGCTCGCGGTGCGGGACCGGCCGGTGGGGCGCGTTCCCGAGGTGCGGGCGGTGGCCGTGCGCATCCCGTCCACGGTCCACCTCCGTTCGTCGTCCTACCGGCCCCTAGGGTGCAGCATCGGGCGTGGCCGTCACAGACTGTCGATGCGCGTGTCGCGGGTGACCCGGATCGCTCCGGTGTTCGCCACGCAGAGTGAGTAGGTTGGAGGAGAGGAGACGTTTCCGGTGACCGAGAAGCTGTCGTTGCTGCTGCCCGTCTGGGCCGGTGACCGGCCGGACTTCCTCACCGAGGCGTTCCGCTCCACCGTCACGGAGCAGACACGGCGCCCGGACCACGTGGTGATCGTGCGTGACGGTCCTGTCACCCCCGCGCTCGACGCGTGCATCGCGGAGCTGGCTGCGTCGAGCCCCGTGCCGGTCGACGTCGTCACGCTGGAGAGCAACGTCGGGCTCGGGCCCGCGCTGGACGCCGGCTTGGAGGCGTGCCGCCACGACGTCGTCGCGCGCATGGATGCCGACGACGTCTCGCTGCCGCACCGCTTCGCCGTCCAGCTGCCGATGATCGAGTCCGGCCTCGACCTGGTCGGGTCCGGCCTCATCGAGTTCGGCACGCACGCGGGCGACGTCGTCGGCACGCGGACGCCGCCCACCGATCCCGCCGACATCGACGCCCGCGCGCGGTTCGCCGACCCGTTCAACCACCCGACGGTCGTCTACCGCCGCGACCTAGTCCGCTCGGTCGGCGGGTACACCGACTTCGCGCTGATGGAGGACTACCTGCTCTGGGCGAAGATGATCGTCGCCGGTGCGCGGGTGGGCAACGTCGCCGAGCCGCTCGTGCAGTACCGGGTGGGGGCAGGCGCCTACGCGCGGCGCGGCGGGCTGGCCCAGCTGCGCGCCGAGCTGGCCGTCCAGCGCCGCTTCCGGAGGATCGGCTTCACCACCCGGATGCAGTTCCTGCGCAACGTCGCAGTCCGGGGTGGGTACCGCCTGGTGCCCGAACGGGTGCGCCGCCTGGCCTACAGAAGGGTCATCGCCACCTACCGAGAGCGATCTTGACGGCGTCGGCTGGCAGCATCGCCCCTCGAACGTGAGGAGTCCGATGGCATCCGATCCGTATCTCTCGCGGGCCGATCCGCCCACCGACGGTCCGCTCTCCGCCGAGGGGCGGGCCCTGCTCGACGCCGCCCGCCCCTATGACGCGATCGACCTCCTGCGCCGGGCCGTGGCCACGGGGGAGCCGACCGCGCCCGACCTGCTGGTGCGCGCCTACCTCGACAGCGGCAACTGGGCGGCGTGTGCGAGGTGGCTCGGCCCGCTCGTCGAGGACGGGCACGTGCGGTTCGCCGGCCGGCTCGGTGTCACCCTGGTCCAGCTGGGCGACGCCGAGCGAGCCGAGGCGGCGCTGCGGCTGGCCGTCGAGTCGGGGGAGCTGGTGGCGGCCAACGACCTCGCGATCCTGCTCCGCGACGGCGGTCGGCTCGGCGAGGCCGTCCAGGTGCTGGTGCGGGCGGCCGACGCCGGTGACGAGCATGCCCCGTCCAACCTCGTGGCGCTGCAGCTGGAGGCCGGTGACCTGCTCGCCGCCGTGGCCTCCGCCGAGCACTACGCCGACGAGTCCCGGCCCGACACGATCGTCGCGCTGGCCGACGCGCGGAGCCTGCAGTCCAAACTGGACGAGGCCGAGCGCCTCTACCGTCGCGCAGGCGAGCTGGCGGCGGTGCGGGCGCACACCGCGTACGGCCAGTTCCTGGTCGAGGTCCGCGGGGACCCCGCCGGGGCCGAGCGGGAGTTCCGGGAGTCGGAGCGGCACAACGAGCCGGGCTGGGCCTACACGCTCGGCCGCTTCCTCGCCGACGAGGGCCGTACCGACGAGGCCCGCGGCTACCTCCAGACGGCGCTCGGCTGGGGCGACCGCGACGCCGCCGCGGCGCTGGCCGAGCTCGACGGTGAGGACCCGGCGGACGACTGACCAGGCACTCGTCACGATCGGGTGAGGACCGTCCCGGCCTCATGGCTAGGGTGTGGGCGATGGATCCGGTCCCCAGCTACGGCGACGTGCTCGCCCTCGTCACCGTGACGCGCACGGCCGCGTCCCCGCTGCGGCTGCCCGCGTCGCTGCGCACGGCCACCGTCCGTCCGGTCCGGGTCGTGCACGTCGACGTCGCCGGGGCCCCCACGATCGACGGCGCCGAGGTCGTCCGGCTCGCCGAGGACGTGGGCCGGCCTGCCGCGGTCGACCGGGCCGTCGCGGGGCTCGACCCGTCGGTCGGATGGGTGGCGATCGCCGATCCGCAGGTCGAGTGGGGTCCCGGAGCGCTGGACGTGCTGCTCGAGGCGGCCTCCCGCCGCCCGCGGGCGGGGGTGCTGGCCCCGCGGCTGCGCACGCCGTCGGGGGTGGATGTGCAGTCAGGGGGTGAGCTGCCGACGCTGCGCACCACCCTGCGCGGGCGGATCCCGGCGGCACCGCTGCCGGACGGCCCGGTCGGGTGGGTCGACGGCACCTGCCTGCTGGTGCGCCGCACCGCGTGGGACTCCGTCGACGGCTACGACCCGCGGTACCCGGGCTCCGGCAGCAGGCCCGACCCCGCCGACGTCGACCTCTGCGACCGGCTCGACCGCGCCGGGTGGCTGGTGGCCGGGGTCCCCGCGGCCGTCGTCACCGACCACGCCCGGGGCGTCCTGGATCCGCACGGCCCGCACGACCTGCACGGACCCGTTCTGGAGACCCGCGACCGGAGCCTGCGCCGCTACGTGCACGATCGCCACGGCGCGCCGGCCCGGGTGCTCATGGCGCTGGCGCGCCGGCGCTGAACGCGACGCGGACGACGACATGACCGACCGACGAGGAGAGCCTGTGCTGCACGACGTCGAGGCAGTGGTGCTGGTGGGCGGCAAGGGCACCCGGCTGCGGCCGCTGACGCTGTCGGCCCCCAAACCCATGCTGCCCACGGCGGGGGTGCCGTTCCTGGCGCACCTGCTCTCCCGCATCCGCGCGGCCGGCGTCCGCCGCGTCGTGCTCGGCACGTCGTACCTCGCCGAGACGTTCTCCGAGGCGTTCGGTGACGGCGCCGCGCTTGGCCTGGAGATCGAGTACGTCGTGGAGGACCAGCCGCTGGGCACCGGCGGCGGCATCCGCAACGTCGCCAAGCACCTGTCCACCGAGCACGTCCTGGTGTTCAACGGTGACGTGTTGTGCGGCACCGACCTGGGCGCGGTGGTCGACACGCACCGGCGCACCGAGGCCGACGTCACACTGCACCTCGTGCGCGTGCAGGATCCCCGCGCGTACGGCTGCGTGCCCACCGACGACCACGGCCGGGTGCTCGAGTTCCTCGAGAAGACCGAGGACCCGCCGACGGACCAGATCAACGCCGGTTGCTACGTCTTCCGCCGCTCGGTGATCGAGTCGATCCCGGAGGGGCGGCCGGTGTCGGTGGAGCGCGAGACCTTCCCCGGCCTGCTCGCCGCGGGCTCGCGGGTCTCCGGGCACGTCGACAACGCCTACTGGCGGGACATGGGCACCCCGGCCGACCTCATCCACGGCTCGGCCGACCTGGTCCGCGGCGTGGCCCCGTCCGCGGCGTTGCCCGGTCCGACGGGCGAGTCCCTGGTGCTGGAAGGCGCTCAGGTGGCCGCGGGCGCGCTGGTGTTCGGCGGCACCACCGTCGGGCGCGGGGTGCGGATCGGCGCCGGCGCGCGCGTCGAGGGCTCGATGCTGTTCGACGGTGCGGTGGTCGGCGAGGGCGCGGTCGTGGAGCACTCCGTGATCGGTGCGGGCGCACGGGTCGACCACGGGGCCCGCGTCGACGAGACCGTCGTGGGCGACCGCGCCGTCATCGGGGAGCACTGCGAGCTGCGCCACGGCATGCGCATCTGGCCGGACGTGGTGCTGCCCCCGCACGGGGTGCGCTTCTCCCCGGATGTCTAGGTCCCCTCGAATGTCTAGGTCCCCTCGGATGTCCGGGTCTCCGCGGATGTCCGGGTCTCCGCGGATGTCCGGGCCGTCCGGGCCGCGCGCACGAGCGACGGGGACGCCGTGATCCGGGAGTGGCGGCCGGAGTTCCCGCTGGACCTGTCCGGCGTGCTCGCTCCGCTGCGGCGTGGGCGCGGGGACCCCACGTGGCAGTCCGTCGGGGAGGGCTCGCCGATCTGGCGCACGGGCACCACCCCCGACGGCCACATGACGATGCGCCTGCACCGCCGCGCCGACGGCACGGTCGTCGCGCAGGCATGGGGGCCGGGTGCCGCGTGGTCGCTCGACGGCCTGCCAGCGCTGCTCGGCGCCGACGACCGCCCCGAGGAGTTCGTGCCGCACCACCCGCTCGTCGTCGACGCCCACCGGCGGATGTCCGGGCTGCGCTTCGGCGCGTCCCGGCGCGTGTGGGACCAGCTCGTCCCCGCCGTGCTGGAGCAGAAGGTCACCGGCGTCGAGGCCCGCCGCTCGTGGCGGGAGCTGTGCCGGCGCTTCGGCGACCCGGCCCCCGGCCCCGCCCCCGACGGCATGCGCGTGCCGCCCACCCCGGCGCAGATCCGCGCGGTGCCCGACTGGGAGTGGCACCGCGCCGGCGTCGACAACGCCCGCCGCCGCGCGATCCTCGCCTCCGCCGCGGTGGCCCACCGCCTGGAGAAGGCGTCCGAGCTCGGCGGCAATGCGGGCCGTGAGCTGCTGCGGAAGGTGCCGGGCATCGGTGTGTGGACCGCGGCCGAGGTGGCCCAGCGGGCCTGGGGCGACCCCGACGCCGTGAGCTTCGGCGACTTCCACATCCCCACGATCGTCGGCTGGGCGCTGCTCGGCCGCCCGATCGACGACGCCGGCCTGATGGAGCTGCTCGGTCCGTACAAGCCGCAGCGGCAGCGGGCGGTGCGCTACGTCGAGGTCTCCGGCTTCCGGCGCCCGCGGTTCGGCCCGAGGTTCTCCCCGCGCGACTACCGCGCGATGTGACGTCCCCAGGATCTGCGCGCGAGTTTGCGTCGTCGCACGGTCCACGGAGGGTGCGAGGACGCGAAACGGCGCGCGGACCGGGGAGCGTGACGCCCGGGACAGCCGGTGAGTGCGAGGTCCGTAGGCTGGCCGCGTGAAGGTCACCGTGCTGGTCGGGGGCGTCGGCGGCGCCCGTTTCCTCCTGGGGCTCAAAGCCGCGCTCGGGCTCCCCGCCGTGGGCCCTGGCGAAACCGAGCACGAGATCACGGCCGTGGTCAACGTCGGCGACGACATCTGGCTGCACGGGCTGCGCATCTGCCCCGACCTCGACACCTGCATGTACACGCTCGGCGGCGGTATCGACACCGAGCGCGGCTGGGGGCACGCGGGGGAGACGTGGGCGGTGCGCGACGAGCTCGCGGCCTACGGCGCCGAGCCCGACTGGTTCGGCCTCGGCGACAAGGACACCGCCACCCACCTCGTCCGCTCCCGGATGCTGCGCGCGGGCTACCCGCTCTCGGACGTGACCGCGGCGCTGTGCCACCGCTGGCAGCCCGGCGTCACGCTGCTGCCGGCCACGGACGACCGCGTCGAGACCCACGTCGTGGTCGACGACCCGGCCAACGGCGACAAGGCGCGCAAGGCCATCCACTTCCAGGAGTGGTGGATCCGGCACAAGGGCGAGCTGCCCGCGCACCGCTTCGCCTCCATCGGCGCCGACGAGGCCCACATCCTCCCGGCCGCCCGCGACGCGATCACCGGTGCCGACGCCGTGCTGCTCGCGCCGTCCAACCCGGTGGTCAGCATCGGGGCGCTGCTCGAGGTCCCCGGCGTGCGCGACGCGCTGCGCGCCACGTCCGCGAAAGTCGTGGGGCTCTCGCCGATCGTGGGCGGACGCCCGCTGCGCGGCATGGCCGACAAGTGCCTCACCGCGATCGGCCTGGAGACCTCCGCGGAGGCCGTCGGCCGGCACTTCGGCGCACGGTCCCAGACATCCCCCGCCCGCCCAGGCCTGCTCGACGGCTGGTTGGTGCACACCGGCGACACGGCCGACGTGCCCGGCGTCGAGGTCCGCTCGGTTCCGCTGCTCATGACCGATACCGACGCCACCGCGCAGATGGCGCGCGAGGCGCTGGAGCTCGCCGGTGTCTGAGCCGATCTCCGACCACGGCGCGGCCGACACGATCACCGTCCTCCCGGTTCGGGGGCTGCCCGAGTTCCGCCCGGGCGACGACCTCGCGGGTGCGCTTGTCGCGGCCGCTCCCTGGATCGTGGACGGCGACGTCGTGGTGGTCACGTCCAAGGTGTTCTCCAAGGTCGAGGGCAGGCTGGTGCCCGCCCCCACCGACCCCGAGGAGCGCGACAAGCTCCGCCGCGAGCTCGTCGACGCCGAGACCGAGCGCGTGCTGGCCCGCCGCGGCAAGACGCTGATCGTGGCGGGCAAGCTCGGCATCGTGCAGGCCGCGGCCGGCATCGACGGCTCCAACGTCCGCCGCGACGAGCTGGCGCTGCTCCCCGCCGACCCGGACGCGAGCGCCGCGCGGCTGCGCGCCGACCTGAGGGTGCTGCTGGGCGTCGAGGTCGCGGTCGTCGTCACCGACACGATGGGCCGCTCCTGGCGCGTCGGGCAGACCGATGTGGCCATCGGCTCCGCCGGGCTCGCCGTGCTGCACCGGTACGGCGGCGCCTTCGACGCCGAGGGCAACGAGCTGCTCGTCACCGAGGTCGCGATGGCCGACGAGCTGGCCGGGGCCGCCGACCTGGTCAAGGGCAAGCTCGGCGGCCTGCCGGTGGCGGTGGTGCGCGGCCTGCGCCCGGCCGACGACGGATCCACCGCCCGCGACCTGGTACGTCCGGTCGACGAGGACATGTTCTGGCTGGGCACCGACGAGGCCATCGGCCGTGGACGCCGCGAGGCCGTCCTGCTGCGCCGCAGCACGCGCGAGTTCGCCGACGAGCCCGTGGACGCGGCCGCGCTGCGCCGGGCCGTGGGCGTCGCGCTCACTGCGCCGGCACCGCACCACAGCACGCCGTTCCGGTTCGCGTGGCTGCGCGAACGCCGCACCGCCCTGCTCGACGCGATGGCGGTCCGCTGGCGCGCCGACCTCGAGGCCGACGGCCGCCCCGCCGACGAGGTGGAGCGCCGGATCGCCCGTGGCGATCTGCTGCGCCGGGCCCCCGAGCTCGTTCTGGCATTCCGCACGGGCGACGGCATGCACTCCTATCCCGACGCGGCGCGGCTCGTGGGGGAGCACACGATGTTCACGGTCGCGGGCGGGGCCGCCGTCCAGTCGCTGCTGGTGGCGCTGGCCGCGGAGGGCCTGGCGTCGTGCTGGGTCGGGTCCACGATCTTCGCCTCCGACGTGGTGCGCCGGGTGCTGGAGCTGCCCGCCGACTGGCAGCCGCTCGGCGCCGTCGCGGTCGGGGTGCCGGCCGCGCCGATCGTCCCGCGTCCGCCGCGGGAACCGGGAGAGGGGTTCCTCGAGTGGTAGCCGCCGCGGCAGCAGCCGCCGAGCTCGAGGCATGGCAGCCCGAGCACGTCGACCAGCGCGCGCTCCGGTACGCCCTGCTGGCCTTCCTCGACGCCCGTCCGGACGGGTGCGACCGCTCGTGCGTGCCCGGTCACCTCACCGCGTCGGCACTGGTGGTCGACGCGGCCGGCGAGAACGTGGTGCTCACCCTGCACAGCCGCGTGAAGCGATGGCTGCAGGTGGGCGGACACTGCGAGCCCGGCGACGAGAGCCTGGTGGCCGCCGCGCTGCGCGAGGCCACCGAGGAGTCGGGCATCGCGGGGCTGACGATCGACCCCGCGCCGTTGCGCGTCGACGTGCACCCGATCACCTGCTCGCTCGGCCTGCCGACGCGGCACCTGGACGTCCAGTTCCTGGTGCGCGCGCCCGCCGGGGCCGAGACGGCCATCAGCGACGAGTCCGACGACCTGCGCTGGTGGGCGATCCACGGGCTGCCCACCGACGACGCGTCGGTGCTCGCGCTGGCCGCGGCCGCGGAACGGCGGCTCGCCGCCGTCGCCGGGGCCAGGTAGCCCTCGCGTCACCGCTCAGCGGCGCCAGAAGAACAGTTCCTGGTAGCCGTACGCGGCGAGCGTGGCGTTGCCGCCGACCGCTCCGAAGATCAGCTGCCCCAGCTGGAAGAACGCCGTGGACACCCCGGGCACCCCGATGATCAGCACGAACAGTGCGATCGGGGCCCACGGGCGGATGCGCGCGGCGAACTGGCGGGCCGGCGCCGACAGGTAGGGCTCGATCACGCCGAAGCCGTCGAGCCCGGGGATCGGCAGGATGTTGAGCACGAACGCGAGCACCTGGATCAGCGCGAGGGCCGAGAGCCCGACCGCGAGCCCCGCCGCCATCGGCACGAACGCGACGGCGAGGGTGCACAGCGCGCCGATCACGAGGTTGGTGGCAGGCCCCGCGAACGAGACGAGGCTGCGGACGCCGCGCGACCGCAGCGCGCCCTGGTTGATCCACACTGCGCCACCCGG
This sequence comes from Pseudonocardia sp., assembly GCF_025965585.1. Lineage (GTDB taxonomy): Bacteria > Actinomycetota > Actinomycetes > Mycobacteriales > Pseudonocardiaceae > Pseudonocardia. Next base: position 7,172 of record NZ_JAOPWR010000126.1, on the reverse strand, counting down.
GAGCGGGATGCCACCCAGGAGGAGGAAGAACAACGGCAGGACGAAGGACAGCCCGACGTCGGTGTAGCGCCGGATGTCGAGGGTCAGATACCCCTTGTCCCGCACGGACCGGTCGCCGCCGCGGTAGGCCACGAACGCGTGCCCGAACTCGTGGAGACACAGGGACACGGCCCATCCGCCCAGCACCAGCAGCACGACACCCGTGGTGAAGAGCACGGACGAGCCCGACGCCACCAGCTCCGCGGTACCCGCGGCGGCCAGCACACCGCCGGCCACAGCCACTACCAGGAGCACCAGGAACCACGGGCTGACTCGGTTGGACACTCCACGCACTTAACCACTCTGCTGAATGGGCGACCGTCCGGGTGGAGAGTGTCACCCGGATGGAAGCTTCAGCTTGCCAAGCACGGATCAACAGCGTTGTACTTACGCCGCTGTCATTCAGTCTTGGCAGCCATTCGCCGGGGCGCGGGGAGGTGGGCGAGTGAACGTGATCACGGACACGCTGAAGCTGGTCGAGGCAGGCGGGGGCCTGATGAGGCCGGTGGTTCCGGTGACCGGCTCGGTCCTGGAACCGTTCGTCCTGGTCGAGGCGCAGCTGGGGGGCGACGACACGGACGAGGAGGGCTGGCAGGAGCGTGCGCTCTGTGCGCAGACGGATCCGGAGGCCTTCTTCCCGGAGAAGGGCGGCTCCACGCGCGAGGCCAAGCGCATCTGCTCGGGCTGCGAGGTGCGGGCCGAGTGCCTGGACTACGCACTGGGCCACGACGAGCGCTTCGGCATCTGGGGCGGGCTGTCGGAGCGCGAGCGCCGCAGGCTCCGCCGTGGTGACGTCATCGAGGCCGGCATGGACACCACCATCGAGACCGCGGTCTGATCCCGACCTGCGGCACCCCTGACGCTACGAGCCCCCGCCGTCCACGGCGTCGGGCTCGATGTTGAGATACTCCGCCACCTGCTCCACGAGCACCTCGTGGAGCAGGTCGGAGAGGTCTGCACCGCCCTTGGCGCGCGCTTCCAGCGGCCGGCGGTAGAGCACGATGCGGGCACGCGAGGGCTGCCCGTGGGGGTCCACACCCGCAGGCACGAGCTGCGCGAGCGGCACGCCGACGTCCGCCAGCACGCCCGTGCCCCACACCACCTCGTCCGGTGAGGTCTCGTCGACCTCCGGCACTTCGTCGACGGCGAGGTCGAGATCGGCCAGCTCCGATCCCCAGCGCAGCTCGATCGGCTCCAGCGCCTCCAGCACCAGCGCGTCGAAGCGCTCCGAGCGCGTGCGCGTGGCCGGGATCGTCTCCGGGTACAGCAGGCCGCGCAGCCCGCGGCCGCGCCGGTCCCGCCGTCGGGGGGAGCGTCGCAAGGTGCGGTGTGCGGTCGTCACCCCGCGATCGTAGGGCTCCGCGGACCCGGATGACGCATGTGTGGCCCGGCACCGCCCGGAAGGATGCGTGCGGCGGCGGACACGACCACCCGCGCGTCGTAGAGGGCCGAGCGCGATTGTGCGCGCTATCGTCAGGAGGTGCTGAGCGTGAGGCGGTGTTCGCGGACCGGGTGCACCGAGCTCGCGGTGGCCACCCTCACCTACGTCTACGCCGATTCCACGGCCGTCGTGGGGCCCTTGGCCACGCAGGCCGAACCCCACTCCTACGACCTGTGCAACCGGCACGCCCACCGGCTCACCGCCCCCCGGGGCTGGGAGGTCGTGCGGTTCGAGGGCGAGTTCGCCGCCCCCCCGCCCACCAGCGACGATCTGACGGCGCTGGCCGAGGCGGTGCGGGAGGCAGGGCGCGCCGACCGTCCGGTCGAGGCCGTGCCCGTCGCGAGCACCGGCCGCCGTGGTCACCTGCGGGTACTGCCCGGTCCCACGGACGACTGAGCCCGGCCCCGATAGGGTTTCGCCCGTGACGGACCTGTCGAGCATCGTCAAGGCGTACGACATCCGCGGTGTGGTCGGTGAGCAGATCGACGCCGCGATCGTGCGCGACCTCGGTGCGGCCCTGGCCCGCCTGCTGCTCGCCGAGACCCCCGACACCGCAGCCGTCGCCGTCGGCCACGACATGCGCGACAGCTCGCCGGGCCTCGCGGCGGCCTTCGCCGACGGCGTCACCGGTCAGGGTCTCGACGTCGTCTCCATCGGCCTGGCCAGCACCGACATGCTCTACTACGCCTCCGGCACGCTGGGCCTGCCGGGCGCGATGTTCACCGCGAGCCACAACCCCGCGAAGTACAACGGCATCAAGCTCTGTCGCGCGGGCGCCACGCCCATCGGGCAGGACACCGGGCTGGTCACGATCCGCGAGACCGTCGAGGGCGGCGTCCCCGCCGGCCGGGGCGGCGGCACCGTCACCGAGCAGGACATGCTCACCGGCTACGCCTCCTACCTGCGCGACCTCGTCGACATCTCCGACGGGCGACCGCTGAAGGTCGTGGTCGACGCCGGCAACGGTATGGGCGGCCACACCGTCCCGGCCGTGCTCGCCGGCCTCCCGCTGGAGGTCGTGCCACTCTACTTCGAGCTCGACGGGACCTTCCCCAACCACGAGGCCAACCCCCTCGACCCGGCCAACCTCGTCGACCTGCAGAAGCGCGTGGTGGAGGTGGGCGCCGACATCGGCCTCGCCTTCGACGGCGACGCCGACCGCTGCTTCGCCGTCGACGAGCGGGGCGAGCCGATCAGCCCGAGCGCCATCACCGCGCTCGTGGCCGTCCGGGAGCTGGCGAAGAGCCCCGGCAGCGCCGTGATCCACAACCTCATCACGTCGCAGGCGGTGCCGGAGATCGTGGCCGAGCACGGCGGCCGCGCGGTGCGCACGCGCGTCGGCCACTCGTTCATCAAGCAGACGATGGCGCAGACCGACGCCGTCTTCGGCGGCGAGCACTCCGCTCACTACTACTTCCGCGACTTCTGGCGCGCCGACTCCGGGATGCTGGCCGCGCTGCACGTGCTGGCCGCGCTGGGCGAGCAGGACGGCCCGCTCTCGGAGCTGATGGCCGCCTACTCCCGCTACGCCGCGTCCGGCGAGATCAACTCGACGGTGCACGACCAGGCGGGCCGGGTGGCCGCCATCCGTGAGATCTACGCGGCGCGCGGCGCCGGGTTCGACGAGCTCGACGGCCTGACGGTCGCACTCCCCGACGGGTCGTGGTTCAACCTGCGCGCGTCCAACACGGAGCCGTTGCTGCGGCTCAACGTGGAGGCCTCCGACGCCGCGGCCGTGGCGCGGCTGCGCGACGATGTGCTCGCGGTGGTCCGGGCCTGAGCGCTCACCCGCACGGATCCGGCGGGCCGGGCCCCGCACTGGCAGAGTCGGATCCGATGCTGACGATGACATCAGCCGTATGACGAAGGAAGAGAACCGTGGCCGTAGAGCTCGACCCCCAGCTGATGGACATCCTGGCCTGCCCCACCGACGACCACGCCCCGCTGCGCGTCGGCACCGCGTCCGACCCCGGCGCCGAGGTGCTCACCTGCACCGTGTGCGGCCGCCGCTACCCGGTGATCGACGGGATCCCCGTGCTCCTGCTGGACGAGGCGCTACCGCCGGAAGGCGCATGACCGTGCTCGACGACACGCTGCTGGGTGACGCCCGTGCGCTGACGGCGCTCGACACCGGCGGCGTGCTGCGCGCGACGGCCACCGCGGGCGCCCAGGTCCGCTCGACGGCCCAGGGCGCGATCGAGGCGGGCGTCGGTGATCTCGAGGGCTCCCGTCCGCGCGCGCTGGTGCTGGTCCGCAGGCCCGGCTCGTCCGGGTCGGCGGCGGCGCTGCTCGCGGCGTTGCTCGGGCCGGCGTGCCCGGTGCCGGTGGTGGTCGCGGACATCGTGCCGTTGTGGGTCGGGCCCCTCGACGTGGTGGTGGCCCACACCGCCGACGGCGAGGACACCGATCTGGCCGACTTCGTCGCGCGTGCCGTGGCCCGCGGGGCCGAGGTGGTGCTGTCGGCTCCAGCCGAGGGGCCGGTCGCGTCGGCCGGGGCCGGGCGGGTGCGGCTGGTCGATCCCCGGATCCCGGTGCCTCCGGGCGTCGACCTGCCGCGGGCGCTGGCCGTCGGCCTGGTCGTCACGGCGGTGCTGGGCCTGCTCGGCAGTCCACTGGACCCGTCGCTGGACGCGCTGGCCGACGTCCTCGACGCCGAGGCCGAGCGCAACCAGCCCGGCCACGAGCCGTTCATGAACCCGGCCAAGTCCCTGGCGCTGCGGCTGGCTGAGCACACCCCGCTGATCTGGGGCACCGACGCGCTGGGGGCCGCCGTGGCCGCGCACGCGGCGTCGGCGCTGGCCACGCACGCCGGCGTGGTCGCCCACGCGTCCGACGTCGGCAACGCCGCCACCGCGGGGGGGCTGCTCCGCCTGCTGGACACCGGCGCCGAGCGCGACATCTTCCACGACCCGTTCGACGACCCGCCGGGCGTCGAGGCGCCGCCCGTGCGGCTGGTCCTCGTCGGCACGGGGGAGGACGATCCCGGGCATGTGCTGCTGCGCCGCACCGGACGGGACCGGGCCCCGGCCGACGTGGTGCACCCCGTCGACGAGGTGGCGCGCGGCGTTCGCCACGCAGCACTGTTGCGCGCGGGGCTGCTCGCCTCCCGGTTCGACGCGGCCGCCGTCTACCTGGGGCTGGCCACCCGCACGATCGCACCGGCGTAGGGAGGACCGACCGTGGAGCTGCTGCACAACCCGGTGCGTCCCTACGCCTGGGGATCGCGCACCGTCATCGCCGACCTGCTCGGCCAGGAGGTGCCCTCGCCGCACCCGCAGGCCGAGATGTGGCTCGGCGCGCACCCGGGCGACCCCTCTCGGATCGTGCGCGCCGACGGGCAGACCACGTCGCTGCTCGAGGCCGTCCGCGCCGACCCCGCCGGGCTGCTCGGCGCCGACCGCGCGTCGCGCTGGGACGCCACGCTGCCGTTCCTGCTCAAGGTGCTCGCCGCCGACGAGCCTCTCTCGCTGCAGGCGCACCCGAGCCTGGAGCAGGCCCGCACCGGTTTCGCCCGCGAGGAGACGGCCGGCGTGCCGCTGGACGCGGCCGACCGCAACTACCGCGACGCCAACCACAAGCCCGAGCTGATCTGCGCGCTCACGGAGTTCCACGCGCTCGTCGGGTTCCGCGACCCCGAGGCCAGCCTCGTCCTGCTGCGGGCGCTCGACGTCCCCGAGCTCTCCCACCACGTGGAGCTGCTCGCCGCCCAGCCCGATGCCGACGGCCTGCGTGCCCTTTTCACCACCTGGATCACGCTGCCCCAGGGCGTGCTCGACACGCTCGTGCCCGCGCTGCAGGCCGGCTGTGTCCGGCTGGCGGGCGACGCGGGGGAGATGCACGCCGAGGCACGCACGGTGCTGGCGCTCTCCGAGCGCTACCCCGGCGACGCCGGCGTGCTGGCGGCGCTGCTGCTCAACCGCGTCACGCTCGCGCCGGGCGAGGCCCTCTACCTCGCGGCCGGCAACCTGCACGCGTACCTGGAGGGCGCCGGCATCGAGCTGATGGCGAACTCCGACAACGTGCTGCGCGGCGGCCTCACCCCCAAGCACGTGGACGTGCCCGAGCTGCTGCGCGTGCTGGACTTCTCGGCAGGGCCGCCGCCGGTGCTCACCGGCCGGCCCGACGGCGCCTGGGTCCGCTACGACACCCCGGCGGAGGAGTTCCTGCTGCGTCGCCTCGACGCCGGGGCGCCGGACCCGCTGGGCGTGGCCGTGCCCGACGGCGGTCCGCGGATCCTGCTGTGCACCGCGGGCGCGGCGTGCGTGCGGGCACGGGGCCACGACGTGGAGCTCGGCCGTGGCGCGTCGGTGTGGCTCGCGGCGGCCGACACCGGCGTCACCGTGCACCCGCGCGCCGACGGCACCCAGCTCTTCCTCGCCGGGGACGGCCTGGCCTGACCGGTTCGTCGCTTCCGTTAGGGTCGCGCCCATGTCAGCAGGTGGTGGGACCAGGGCGATCGTCGCGGCGCTGGTGGCGAACGCGGGCATAGCGGTCGCGAAGTTCGTCGGCTTCCTGATCACGGGGTCGTCGTCGATGCTGGCGGAGTCGGTGCACTCCCTGGCCGACACGTCCAACCAGGGACTGCTCCTGCTCGGCGGCAAGCGGGCGCAGCGGGCGGCCACCGCCGAGCACCCGTTCGGCTACGGGCGCGACCGCTACTTCTACTCGTTCATCGTGGCGCTGCTGTTGTTCACGCTCGGCTCGGTGTTCGCGCTCTACGAGGGCATCCACAAGCTGGGGGAGCCCGAGCCGCTCAGCTCGCCGCTCGTGGCCGTCGTGATCCTGGTGGTCGCGATCGGGCTCGAGGGCTTCTCGTTCCGCACGGCGATCCACGAGTCCCGCCCGCTCAAGGGCACCGGCTCCTGGTGGAACTTCATCCGCCAGTCGAAGGTGCCCGAGCTCCCCGTGGTGCTGCTGGAGGACTTCGGCGCGCTGATCGGTCTGGTGTTCGCGCTGCTCGGCGTCGGGCTGTCGGTGCTCACCGGCAACCCCGTGTTCGACGCGCTGGGCACCATCGCGATCGGCACCCTGCTCGGCGTCATCGCGATCATCCTCATCATCGAGATGAAGAGCCTGCTGCTGGGCGAGGGCGCCACGGGCCCGGTGCTCTCCCGCATCGTCGACGCCCTGACCGCCGGTGCGGTGCAGCGCGTCATCCACATCCGGACCCAGTACATCGGCCCGGAGGAGATCCTCGTCGCGGCGAAGATCGCGCTGACGCCTGGCGTGCCCGTCGAGGAGGTCGCGCGGGCCATCGACGAGGCCGAGGCGCGCGTGCGGGCGGCCGTGCCCGAGGCCCGGATCATCTATCTGGAGCCCGACCTCGACCGCGGCGCGGCCGCCGAGCGCGCAGCGTCGGACGCGCCGGCGCCCTCGTCATAGTCCCCCGGAGGCCGATCGGCGTCGTCGTCTGCGCCGTCCACGGGCGAACGCACTCGCGGACGGCCCAACCGACATCAGCCGGTAACAGCTCCTAACCGCAGCGTGTTCCGGAGGAAACCCTCCGGTGACGCGCTGCCGGTGTACTCCCCTCTCACGATCACGGAGTCACCGATCCAGGAGGAAGTCGCATGGCCGACCTGACCGATCTCGAGAAGCAGTCCCTCGAGGAGATCGCCCACCCGTCGCTGCCCGAGGGCTCCACCATCTACGGCGGCACCAAGGTCTTCCCCGACTACCAGGCCGAGAACGG
>NZ_JAOPWR010000115.1 GCF_025965585.1 Pseudonocardia sp. | reverse complement strand
TGCGGTTGCTGTGGCCTGGAGCGGGTAGCCGACCGGACGCCCTTAGGAGGCAGCACCGATGCGCACCGAGCCGACGCGACCCGAGCCGACCATCGTGGGGATCAACCGCACTCAGGACGGCGCTGTCGCGGTGGCCCGCGGCTCGTCAACGGTCTTCACGCTGCAGAAAGAGCGGCTGACGCGCCGCAAACACCACTGGGGCCGCCTCGGCGACCTCCCGACGCTCTACATGCCCGTGATGGCGGCGCTGCACGACCCGATCGACCTCGTGGTGGAGTGCTTCTCCTCCGACGACGAGGTCAAGCACATCGACGCCTACCACGACGAGGTCCGCGAGACGCTCCGGTTCCGTGGCGAGCCGCGGATCGTGACCATCTCCCACCACCTCTCGCACCTCTACAGCGCGTTCCCGCCGTCCCCGTTCGACACGGCCGCGGCCATGATCATCGACGGCCAGGGCAGTCCGGTGCGCGACTTCACCGAGGCCTGCGGCATGGGCGACGACATCCCTCCGGACATGCTTGAGGTGTCCTCGTTCTACCGCTGCGAGCGCGGCCGGCAGCCCGAGTGCATCGCCAAGCAGCTCTGGGACGGCGACTGGGACCACCCCACCGGCCTCGGCTGCTTCTACTACCTGCTCACGCGGGTGATGTTCACCGGCGAGGGCAGTGAGGGGAAGGTGATGGGCCTGGCACCGTTCGGCCGGCCCGACCGGTTCGGGCTGCCGGAGCTGGTGGTGAACGGCCACGAAGTGGCGATCCCGCGGGAGTGGCTCGAGATCTTCGCTCAGCGCGAGCGGTTCTCGCACTTCTTGAATGGACAGAGCCTCGACGGGCCAGGCTCGTTCGAGGACGCCGCCGACCTCGCCGCGGAGGGGCAGCGGGCCTTCGAGACGGCACTGCTGCGCGTCACGGCCTGGCTGCACGAGCAGACCGGCATGGACGACGTCGTCTTCGCGGGCGGCACCGCGCTGAACTGCTCGGCCAATGGCCGGATCCTGCGCGAGAGCGCTTTCCGGGAAGTCTTCATCCCGCCCAGCGCCCACGACGGCGGCACCGCGCTCGGATGCGCGCTGTACGGCCTGATCGAGTGCCTGGGCGAGGCCAGCGGTTTCCGGTGGACCGACGACTTCCTCGGCCCGGACCCGGACCCCGGCCTGCTCGACGAGGCCGTGCGCGCTGCCGAGGCCGACCGGTCGCTGGTGGTCGAGCGGCCTGAGGACCTGGCGGGACGGGCCGCGGAACTGCTCGCGGCCGGCCACGTGGTCGCCGTGCACCAGGGACGCAGCGAGTCGGGTCCCCGGGCACTGGGCAACCGCAGCATCCTCGGCGACGCCCGGAACCCCGCGATGCGGGATTTCATCAACTTCCGGGTCAAGGGGCGGGAGTGGTTCCGCCCGCTGGCCCCCCTCGTGCTGGACCACCGCACCTCGGAGATCTTCGACATCGACCGGCCGGTGCTGTTCATGCAGCTGGCCATCGACGTCCGTCCCGAGCACCGCGAGTCCCTGCCGGCCATCACCCACGTCGACGGCACGGCGCGCATCCAGACCGTGGGGCCGCGCACCACCCCGTTCCTGCACGCGCTGCTCAGCGCGTTCGAGACCCGAACGGGGTGCCCGGTGCTGGTCAACACGTCGCTGAACGGCAAGGGCGACCCGCTCACGGAGAGCCCTGCCGACTCCCTCGCCGTCCTGACCGGCACGCGGATGCACGCCCTGGTGCTGGGGCCCTATCTGGTCGTGAAGCGTGACGCGGCCCCGGTGCCGGCCGACCGGACGCCGTAGCCGGGACGCTCGTCGGGGCGGACTCCGCGGGTCGCGACGGAGAGTCGACGCACCACGTTGTGCGTCACCTGCTCCAGGGCGTGGCTGGTGCCGCCGGCGAGCACGCGCGGCCAGTCCGTGGTCGCGCCGGTGAAGACGGTGCCGCCCGTGCCGGCCGCGGTGTGCAGGCCCATCGTGGCGGCGGCATTGCCGAAGCCCCACCCGCTCGCCGCCGTGTCGCCGATGCCGAGGATCGTGAATCCGGCGGGCGTGCCGTCGTCCCCGGTCGGCTGGACGGGCAGGCCGCGGCGCAGCCGCGACCGGTCGAAGTGGGCGCCGTCGGCCTCGTAGCCGACGACGTACTCGTGCGACCCGCCGCCGATGATGTCCCCGTCCTGCAGCCCGGTGCCCACGAACACCCAGTGGTCGGCGTGCTGCACCGCGTATCCGACGGGCACGGGGTGGTCGTCGCGGTCGCGCTCGCCGCCGTTGCGGAAGCTCACGCCCGTGAGGAGGTTCTCCGGGCGGTCCGGACCGTCGGGATCCGACCACGGCGCGACGCGCCGGAAGGCGTGGTCGTCGTCGAAGACCACGCGCCACCAGCAGGTGTTGCCTCCGAAGAACGCGACGTTCCCGCCGTCGCGCACGAACCCCTCGGTGCGGTCGCGCATCGCGTCGGTCCAGTACTCGTCGTGCCCGGCGCTGAGCAGCAGTGCGTACCCGTCGAGCAGCTCGGGGTCGTGGTGCAGGTCGAGGTCCGTGCAGTAGTCCACCTCATAACCGGCGCCCTCCAGCCAGGCGACGAACGGCGCGTCCCAGTGCCGGAAGGTCTGGCGCGGAGAGAGGTCGAAGGGGTCGTGGTTGAAGATGTCCCACGGGGTCCCGCCGGTACCGCCGCCGGGGCGGTGCACCGAGACCGACGGCGGCACGTGCGCCGGCAGCGGTTCCGGGAGGGTGTAGAGACTCCAGCTGCGGCCGGGGTCCGGCACGACGACGTTGTAGGCGTGGTACGTCAGCAGCGGGAGCTTGTAGAGGATCGGCGCCCGCCGTTCCCCCGGGGCCCCTCGCGCCTGGACCACGAACAACGCCTGCCCGCTGCGGGCGTCAGGCCCGGGAGTGGTTGCGGGGTTGTGCAGCGGCCCCCCGTCGCCCTCGACGAGCACCGCGACGTACACACCGGAGCGCCAGGCCAGAGGAACCTCCAGGCGGTAGCCGGCCCAACCGGGCTGCTCCCCGCCCGGGCGGCCCCAATCCTGGAAGGGCAGGTGGCGGGACGTGCACCTGCCCGGGTACCAGTCCGTGCCGGCGACGAGGTCCATCGATGCGCCGCAGCGGTAGGCGAGCACCCGGAACGCCGGGGCGTCGGTCGACACCCGGAGCACCAGATGTCCACCCCGCAGCACGCTCGGCTCCTCGGGGTATCCATGGATCACGTCGGCGGGTTCCCCGCCAGGCCGGCCGCAATCGGCCGCTGCCGGTCGCGATAAGGATGCGGACACGGACCCCGCACAGCCGATCGCGACGCTGATCGCAGCGGCGGTTTGTTCGCACAGCGAGGAGGTGAACTGATGGCGGGGACTGACCCGCGACAACGTACCGCCGCCGGTGCCGCCCATGATCACCTCGGGAGCGCCGTCCGGGAAGCTGCCCAGCAGGTGCCGCGGCTGCCATGGGGCAGCCTGATGTCGTCAGTGGCTGGGCGGGCGTCGGTCTCAGGGGTGTAGGAGCTGTCCGTCGATCCACGGATCGTGCGAACGCTGCCGACCCTGACCATCGACATAGCCGCATGCCTTGTTCGTGATGTCGTTGGGGTGCGCTGGATCGCCGAACTCGGGGGGCCCGCTGACGTCACACGTGTAGATGACGGTGGCCTTCTTCACCGGAGCAGGGGCCGGTGCAGCCGTCCTCGGGGTGGTGGCCTGGACGGCCCGCATCGTCGTGGGCGCCGGAGCCTCGGTCGTGCGCCGCACGGCAGTGGTGGTCGGTATCGCCCTGCTGGTCGTCGGCGCGGCTTGCGTGGTGATCGGGATGGGCGCCGCCGCTGCGGCGGGCGAGCGGGTGAGGGCGCAGCCGAGACCACCCATGACGACCAGGCCGGCGGCGACGCACAGGGCGACGGTCGAGAGTCGTCGTCGGCGGCGCCGAGCAGCCTCGCGGGCTGCGCGGCGCACGAAGGGTCTCATCGGAGACCTTCGGCCAGCCGGAACACTGGTTCGCTCATTACGCCATCTTTCTCAACCCCTACGCCAAACGGGCGTATGTACTTCGTCTTTCGCTTCAGCGGGCGTGGGTGTTTCATGGGAGTGTCGTCGATGCCCAAGCGTCGCCCGGTCGATCGATGTGCGGCGACGTCGTAGTTCCGGCTCGGTCGTCGTCGGTGAGCGGCCGCGGGTCGGGGTGGCTGACGGCGCGGGCTTCGCACACGAACAGCCGGGCGGTGTGCGGGCGCGGGTGGCCCCCTTCTCCCAGAACCGGTGCAGGAAGTCCTCGAGCGAGGTGAAGCCGAGGCCTCGCCAGGCCTCCAGCGTCCCGTGCGTCTGCTCCGGTACCTCGGCTGCCGCGGGTGCGGCGGCCCGCGTGATGACCCATCGCGTGACGGACGAGCCGACCGGTCACCCTCGGTCGATCTCGACGTCGTCGAGGTTCACCTCGGCCGCCTGCTCCCACACGTCGGCGGGATCGGCCTCGTCGGGCAGATCGGGCGGCCCCAGCAGGTCGTCGGCGAGGTCCTCGGCGACGTCGTCCGGATTGGCCTCGTCGGGCAGATCCGGCGGGCCGGGCAGGTCGTCGGCGAGGTCCTCGGCGACGTCGTCCGGATTGGCTTCCAGCGGGACGTCGTCGGCGACGTCGTCGTACCACCCGGAACTCATCTCATCCATGCCGCCGGG
>NZ_JAOPWR010000100.1 GCF_025965585.1 Pseudonocardia sp. | reverse complement strand
TCGACGAGCCGGTCGACGTGCTCGCCCGTGGTGCCGACGCCGATGCTCGCGCGCAGGGCCTCGCCGCCGCTGTCCGCGCACAGCCGGGCCAGCAGCGGGTGGGCGCAGAACCGGCCGTCGCGCACGCCGACCCCGTGCTCCGCCGACAGGTACGCAGCCACGTAGCCGGCGGGGCGGTCGGCGATGGTGAAGCTCCGGACCGCGACGCGGTCGGTGGCGTCCTCCCAGATCCGCAGGCGCCGCACGCCCGGGATCCGGGCGAGGCCCACGTCGAGGCGTTCCAGCAGGTCGCGCTCGTGGTCCGGGCCGGGTCCGTCGAGGACGGGGGCGAGGCTGCGGCAGGCCTGCGCGAGCGCGGCTGCGCCCAGCACGTTGGGGGTGCCGGCCTCGTGGCGGTGCGGCGCGGGCGCCCAGGTCGCCGACGCCGTGCCGACCTCGCGGACCGCCCCGCCCCCTGCCAGGTACGGTGGCGCGGCGTCGAGCCAGTCGCGGCGCCCGATCAGTGCACCGGCCCCGTAGGGCGCGTAGAGCTTGTGGCCCGACAGCGCCACGTAGTCGACGCCGGTCGTGGCGATGTCGACGCGGCGGTGCGGGGCGAGCTGGGCCGCGTCGAGCACGACGCGGGCACCGGCGGCGTGTGCGAGCGCGACCACCCGCTCGACGGGCAGCACCTCACCCGTCACGTTCGACGCGCCGGTCACGGCCACGAGCGCGGTGGGGGCCTCCCGCAGCGCATCGGCGAGGGCGTCCACTGTGGCGTCGACGGTTCCGGCGACGGGCACCACCCGGCGGTCGCGCCACGGCAGCAGGTTCGCGTGATGCTCGACGTCCAGGCACACGACCCGCCCCGGGACGCAGCCGGCCAGCAGGTTGAGCGCGTCGGTGGTGTTGCGCGTGAGGATCGCGACGTCGTCGTCATCGCCGTCACCGGGGCGGGCGCCCACGAACCGCGCCACCTCGGCCCGCGCCGACTCCAGCACGGCGGTGCACACCTGCGAGGCGTAGCCGGCGCCGCGGTGCACGCTCGAGTAGTAGGGCAGCAGTTCGGTGATGTGCGCGGCGACGTCCTCCAGGGCCGGGGCGCTGGCGGCGAGGTCGAGGTTGGCGTAAGCCACGTGCCCGCCCGCGACGAGCGGTACGCGCAGGTCGGCGCCCACGACGCGGGGCAGCTCGACGGCGGGACGGGTGAGGGCGAGCGTCATCAGGGTCTCCTGGATCAGGGACCCGACATCGCGTCGGGTCCGCGCTTGCCGTCGTGCGGTGTCGTCCTGTCGAGGAACGCGCGACGGCCGGGTCGTCACCCGGAGCACCCCACCGCGGAGGAGGGTTGCCGGCCAGCGAGCCGGGGCTTGACGCTGGCGCTCATGACCTGGCAAGGACCGTAGGCGGACGCCGCCGCCGTCGTCAAGCCGGATCGGGGCGAGCGACGAGCCCCGGCGTCCGCGCCGGCCTGACCGGTGAGAGCATGCGTCCCCCCGACGAAGGAGCCCACGGTGGACTGGACCCTCGAGGTCGTCGTCCTGCCCGTCAGCGACATCGACCGCGCGGTGGCGTTCTACCGCGACCAGGTCGGTTTCGACCTCGATCACGACACCGTCAACGAGCACATGCACGTCGTCCAGCTGACCCCGCGCGGATCCGGCTGCTCGATCGTCTTCGGGGACCTGCCGTCGCAGAACGAGATGCCGCCGGGCTCGATGCGCGCCCTGCAGCTCTGCGTCGCCGACGCGGCCGCCGCGCGGGCCGAGCTCGTGGAACGCGGGGTCGGGGCGAGCGAGCTCGTGTCGTTCGGCGACCAGGACGGCAGCACGTTCTTCGGCTTCGCGGACCCGGACGGCAACACCTGGGCCGTGCAGGAGCTGAGGATGCGGGGCGAGAAGCCGCTGATCCCGGTGGAGGCGCGGGGCCGGTTCGGGGCCTGAATCAGCCCCGTACCGCGGTGGCCTCCCTGCGCAGCCGCTCCCACAGCGCCGCGACGTGCGCGGCCTCGGTGGTGGCCGACCCGATCGCCACCCGCATCACGTACCGGCCGTCGACGACGGTGTGGGTGAGCAGCGCCTCGCCGGAGGCGTTGACCCGCTCCATGACCTCGCGGGTGGCCGCGTCGTCGGCCTCCGGTCCGTCGCCCGTCACCACCCGCAGGCACACCAGCGCCAGCGACCGCGGCACGGCCAGCGTGAAGCCCGGGTCGTCGCGAACCCAGCCGGCCAGCTCGGTGGCGAGCGCGACGTGCCTGCGGATGTGGGCGCGCAGGCCCTCCAGCCCGTACCCGTTGATCACGGTCCAGAGCTTGAGCGCGCGGAAGCGCCGCCCGAGCGGCACCTGCCAGTCGCGGTAGTCCACCACCGCGCCCGACTCCGACGCGGCGTTGCGCAGGTACTCCGGCGTGATCGACAGCGCGTCCGGCAGCGTCCGTGCGTCGCGCACCCACAGCAGCGACGCATCGAACGCCGTCTGCAGCCACTTGTGGGCGTTGGTGCAGAACGAGTCGACGAGCTCCACACCGTCGAGCAGGTCGCGGTGCTCGGGACACAGCGCAGCGACGCCCGCCCACGCCGCGTCGACGTGCACCCACACGTCCTGAGCGGCCGCGGCGACCGCGCGCACGGGATCGACCGCACCGGTGCCGGTGGTGCCGACGGTCGGGCACACCAGCACCGGTCGTAGACCCGCGGCGCGGTCCGCGGCGAGCATCGCGGCGAGGGCGTCCGGCGACATCGCCGGCGAACCCGGCATCGGTGGCACGATCCGCAGCGCCCGCGCTCCCAGCCCGGCCACCCGCACGGCCTTGGCCAGCGACGAGTGCGTCTCGACCGTGACGTAGACGCGCTCGGTGCCGTCGACGCCGTCCGTCCGCCAGCGGGGGTCGGACCGGTGCAGCGCGGCGAGCAGCGTCACCAGCGCGCCCGAGGACGCCGAGTCCTGGATCGACCCGCCGCCGCCGCCGGCGAAGGTGAACGCGGGGTCGAGGCCCAGCGCGTCGGCCAGGCCGTCCATGAGCACCTGCTCGACCTCCGTGGCCGCCGGCGAGGTGGACCACAGCATCCCCTGGATGCCCAGGCCGCCCGAGAGCATGTCGCCGAGCAGCGAGTGCAGGGAGGCGTTGGCGGGGAAGTAGCCGAAGAAGGCCGGGCTCTGCCAGTGCGTGGTGGCCGGGACGACGACGCGATCGATGTCGGCGAGCAGGGCATCGAGGGTGCCGGGCTGTTCGGGGAGCGACCCGGGCAGCTGGTCGCGCACCGATCCGGGTTCGACGTCCCCCCGCACGGGGAGCTCGCCGACCCCCGCCCGGTAGCGCGCGATCCAGTCAACGACGGCGTACCCGAGCCGCCGGAACTCCTCGGGATCCAGGTCCGCCATCAGACCGCCGGCGTCGCCACGACGCCGGCCGCGCCGTACTCCGCGCGCAGGGCGGTCTTGAGCACCTTGCCGCTGGGGTTGCGGGGCAGGGCCGCGACGATGACCACGTCACGGGGGCGCTTGTAGGACGCCAGGTGCGCGCGGCAGAACACCTCGATCTCCTCGGCCGTGGGCGGGTCGGCCGGGTGTCGCGGCGCGATCACCGCGAGCGGCGCCTCGCCGTAGCGGGGGTCGGCCACCCCGATCAGCGCGACCTCGCCGATCTTCGGGTGCTTCGCGAGGGTGTTCTCGACCTCGGCGCAGTAGATGTTCTCGCCACCGGAGATGATCATGTCCTTCTTGCGGTCGACGACGAACAGGTAGCCGTCCTCGTCCTGCCGGACCAGGTCGCCGGAGTGGAACCACCCGCCGCGGAACGCCTCCGCGGTCTCCTCGGGCTTGTTCCAGTAGCCGTCCATCACCGTCGGGCCGCGGTAGACGATCTCGCCGACCTCGCCCTGCTCGACGTCGTTCATGGCGTCGTCGACGACGCGCGCCTCGACGCCCCGCATCGGCGTGCCGATCGAGCCGATCTTGCGGATGGAGTCCTCGCCGCGCAGCAGACACGTGACGGGGCTGCATTCGGTCTGCCCGAACGCCGTGACGATCTCGGCCTGCGGGAACGTGTCGATCATCGTGCGCAGCAGCGTGGTGGACGCGGGCGCGGCGCCCCAGCTGGCGCGACGCAGGGCGGAGAGGTCGCGCTGCGCGATGTCGGGGACCGCCACGATCGCCGCCCACTGAGCCGGCACGAAGAACACCGACGACACGCGTTCGCGCTCGAGCAGCCCGACCATCGCCGCCGGGTCGAAGCCCCCGGACGGCGCGAGCACGGTGCGCGCCCCGACCACGAGGTTGAGGTAGAAGCCCGTGACCCCGGCGATGTGGAACAACGGCGCCCCGGACATCCCCACGCGGTCCTCGCCGCTCACCCCGGAATGGGCGATGTTGCTGAACGCGTGCAGGAACAGGTTGCGGTGGGTGAGCACCGCGCCCTTCGGACGGCCGGTGGTGCCGGAGGTGTACATGATGAACGCGGGCGCGGCGTCGTCCACTGCGAGCTCGGTGTACTCCGGCGACGCCGCCGCGAGCTGCTCCTCGTAGCCCGCGCCGATCGTCAGCACCGCGCGGACGTCCGGTGCCTGGGCCCGTGCCGCCTCGACCACGGGCGGGAACGTGTCGTCGACCAGCACCGCCACGGCGCCGGAGTCGGTCAGCGCGTAGGCCACCTCCTCGGCGACGAGCCGGAAGTTGACGGGCACGCAGATGGCGCCCAGCCGCAGCACCGCCGCCATCGACTCGATGGAGGGCACGCTGTTGAGCCCCATCACCGCCACCCGGTCGCCCGCCCCGACGCCGTGCGAGGACAGCACCGCGGCCAGCCGGGTGATCCGCTCGTGGGTCTGCGCCCAGGTGAGGGTCAGCTCGCCGTCGCGGAACGCCACGTCGTCGGCGTCCGTGCGGGAGTAGCGGGCGATGAGGTCGCTCATCGTCATGCCCCGACCGGAGACGGACGTGGTGGGGGCGGGGCTGTAGGTCATCGGTCTCCTCGACGGCGGTGACGGGGGCGGACCCCACTCTCGCGCCCATGCGGCGGCGCGACAAGAGCCACCCCGTGCGGCGTCGCGGGGCCGGGCGGGGCAGGGTGCTCCGGTGGGCATCGTGGCGGGGGAGCGCAGCCGGCTGCGGTTGCTGCAGCTTACCGCGGCGACGAGCACGTGCGACCGGTTCGCGATCGCGCCGCTGCTGGTGGTGATCGGGCTGGACCTCGGCGCGCCGCTCGTCGCCGTCGCCGGGGTCGCCAGCGCGTACTTCCTCGCCTACGGACTCATGCAGCCGGTGTGGGGCATGGTCAGCGACCGGATCGGGCGGGTGCGGGTGATGCGGGTGGCGCTGCTCGGCGCGGCACTGGCCGGCGCCGGCTCCGCACTGGCCCCGAACCTGCTGGCCCTGCAGATCACCCGCGTGGTCGCCGGCGGGTGCTTCGCGGCGCTGCAGCCCACCACGCTCGTCTACGTCGGGGACGTGTGGCCGCCCGAGGTGCGGCAGCGGGCGCTCGCGGACGTGCTGGCCGCGTCGTCGTTCGGGATCGCGGTGGCGACGGCGGGTGCGGGGCTGCTCGCCGACGCGATCGGCTGGCGGGCGGTCCCCGCGATCACGGCGGGCGGGGCCGCGCTGCTCTGGGTGGCGCTGCGCCGCCTGCCGGAGCCGGACCGCGTGGCGGCCGCCGGCAACCCGCTGCGCGCGATCGCCCGGGTGCTGCGGCACCCGTGGGCGGTCGTGGTGTTCGGGATCGTGTTCGTCGAGGGCATCGTCGTGCTGGGCGTCCTCACCTTCCTGGCGCCCGCAGTGCAGTCGCTCGGGTTCTCGGCGGGCGTCGCCGGTCTCGCCGCCGCGGCGTTCGGCGCGGGAGCGGTGGGGTGGTCGCGGTTGGTGCGCCCGCTGGTCGGACGGCTCGCGCCGGCGCGGATCGCGGCCGTCGGCGGTGGGTTCCTCGTGCTGGGGTGGGCCGTGCCCGCCGTGGGCGTGACGCTGCAGGCCGTGGTGGCCGCGGGGCTGCTGCTCGGTGGGGCGTGGGCCTTCCTGCACTCCACGCTGCAGAGCTGGGCCACCCAGGTGGTGCCCGCCGACCGCGCGAGCGCCGTCGCTCTGTTCGCGGCGCTGCTGTTCCTCGGTAGCTCCGCGGGTGCGGCGCTGGCCGCCCCGCTCGCCGGCGCAGGTGACTTCTCCACGGCGTTCCGGGTGGCGCTGCTGGTGGCGGCGCCGCTCGCCGTCGTGGCGGTGGTGGCGCGCGCCCGCTATGCGCGGGCGGCCTCCGCGTAGCGGTCGCGGAGCCTCTGCTTGACGAGCTTGCCGGTGGGGGTGCGTGGCATGTCGTCGGTGAACACCACCCGCTGCGGCGCCTTGAAGTGCGCGATGTGCTCCCGGACGTGGGCGATCAGCTCCCGCTCGAGCGCGGGGCCGGCCACGGCGTCCTCGGCGGGCTGGACGACGGCGAGCACGGACTCGCCCATCTCGTCGTCCGGCACCCCGATCACCGCGACGTCGAGCACCGCGGGGTGCAGCGCCAGCACGTCCTCCGCGTCGCGCGGGTAGATGTTCACCCCACCAGAGATGATCATGAAGGCCTTGCGGTCGGTGAGGTAGAGGAAGCCCTCCTCGTCGACGTAGCCGAGGTCGCCGACCGTGCCCCAGTTCTCGTGCTCGGGATGCCGCGCTGCGCGTGTCCTCGCGGGGTCGTTGTGATACTCGAACGTCGGCTGGTCGCGCTCGAAGTAGATCGTCCCCACCTGCCGCGGCGGCAGTACGGCGCCGGTGTCGTCGTCGCAGATCCGGATGTCGCCGAGCACTCCTCCGCGGCCCACGGAGCCCGGGTGGGCCAGCCACTGGGGCGTGTCGATGAACGTGATCCCGACGCCCTCGGTGGCGGCGTAGTACTCGTACAGCACCGGCCCCCACCAGCCGATCATCGCCCGCTTGACGTCGACGGGACACGGTGCGGCCGCGTGGATCGCCACCCGCAGCGACGACACGTCGTACCGCTCCCGGACCTCCGCCGGCAGCTTGAGCATCCGCACGAACATCGTCGGCACCCACTGGCTGTGCGTGGCCCGGAACCGCTCGACCGCCGTGAGCGCGCCCTCGGGGTCGAAGCGCTCCATCACCACGACGGTGCCCCCTACCGCCTGCACCGTGGCGCTGAACCGCAGCGGTGCCGCGTGGTAGAGCGGGGCGGGGGAGAGGTAGACCGTGTCGGAGTCGAAGCCGTACGCGGCGCCGAACACGGAGACGTAGGTGTCGCCCGGCTCGTCGATCTGCCGCTCGGGCAGCGCGGGCCGGATGCCCTTGGGGCGGCCCGTGGTGCCCGAGGAGTACAGCATATCGGCGCCGCGGGGCTGGTCGGGCAGCGGCGCGGACGAGATGCCGTCCAGCGCGGTGTCGTAGTCGTCGAAGCCGTCGACCGCCCCGCCGTAGGCCAGCCGGACCTTCACGTCCGGAGCCAGCGGCGCCACGGCCGCGGCGAGGTCTCCCAGCGCCGCCGACGCCACGAACACCCGGGCGCCGCAGTCGTTGACGATGTAGGCGACCTCGGCCGGCGCCAGATGCCGGTTGACCACGGTGATGTAGAGGCCGGCCCGCTGGGCCGCCCAGTAGACCTCGTAGACGCGCGGGGCGTTGTCGGCCAGCAGCGCGATCCCGTCGCCGCGGCGCAGGCCGTGGTCGACGAGGAACCGGGCCAGCCGGGCAGATCCCTCCTCCAGCTCCCGGTAGGTGAGCGACGCGCCGGAGCCCGCCATCACGACGGCGGGCTTGTCGGGTGTGGTGGCGGCGAACGTCCCGGGGAACATGACTCCCGGTCTACCACCGGGCCCCGCGCGCGGGAACGGGCCGCGTCGAGAAGATCGACGCGGCCCGTTCGGGGGATCAGGCGTCCGCGAGGGCGTGCCGGGGCTCCCGCTCCGGCTTCGCGTGCCTCGGCTCGTACCCGGTGGCCTCCCGGACGGCGATCTCCGGGCCGATGACCTCGGCGCCGATGACCTCGGCGCTGATGGTCTCCGGGGTGGCGACCGGTGCGCTGCCGCGCAGCGGGACCTCGCGGATGAACCACGCCGCCACGACCGCGACCAGCGCGACCCCGGCCGCCCACAGGAACGCGGTGGTGACGCCGCCGGCGACCGCCGTCCGGTACGCCTCGGCGATCGCCGTCGGGAGACTGCCCAGCGTGGCCGGCGTGAGCTGGCCGCCCGCGAGCTTCGCGGCCTGCGCGGCGCCCACCTGCGAGGTGAGGCCGCCGGTGAGGCTGTTGGTGTAGAACACGCCCAGCAGCGAGACGCCCAGCGAGCCGCCGACCGTGCGGAAGAGCGTCGACGCGCCGCTCGCGGCACCGAGGTCGCGCTGCTCCACGCTGTTCTGCATGACCAGGTTCGTGGTCTGCATGAGGAAGCCCATGCCGACGCCGAGCACGACCATGAACAGCGAGCTCGTCAGCTGTGACGTGCCGACGCCCATGGTCGACATCAGGCCCAGGCCGGCCGCCATTCCGAGCGACCCGGTGACGAGCATCCACTTGTAGCGTCCGGTGCGGGACACGATCTGGCCGCCGAACAGCGATGTCACGAGCATGCCGCCCATCAGCGGGAGCAGCAGCAGGCCGCTGTTGGTGGCCGACGCACCCTGCACGTACTGCTGGAACTGCGGCAGGTAGGTGACGGCGCCGAACATCGCGAACCCGGTGAGGAACGTCAGCACCGTCGCCGTCGAGAAGTTCGGCCGGCGGAACAGGCCCAGCGAGAGGATCGGCTCCGCGACCCGGCGCTCCACCCGGACGAACAGGGCCACGCCGACCACCGTGAGCACGCCAAGGCCGATGATCTGCAACGAGCCCCACGCGTAGGTGTTGCCGCCCCAGGAGGTGAGCAGCGTCAGCGCCGAGATGGCGACGGCCAGCAGGCCCGCGCCCAGCCAGTCGACCTTCGCCTCCGAGTGGCGCCTGGGCAGCTTCATCGTGAACCAGATGACGATCAGCGCGATGACGCCCAGCGGCAGGTTGATGTAGAAGGTCCAGTGCCAGCTGAGGTTGTCGGTGAGGAATCCGCCCAGCAGCGGGCCGCCGATGAACGCCAGCGGCATGACCGCGGCCATGAGGCCCTGGTAGCGGCCCCGCTCGCGGGGCGGCACGAGGTCACCGATGATCGCCATGGCGCCGACCATCAGGCCGCCCGCACCGATGCCCTGGATACCCCGGAAGGCGATCAGCTCCGTCATGGTCGCCGACAGCCCGGCCAGCGCCGACCCGACCAGGAAGATCACGATCGACGTCATGAAGACGCCCTTGCGGCCGTAGAGGTCGCCGAGCTTGGCCCAGACCGGCGTGGACACCGCCGTGGCCAGCGCGTACGCCGTGACCACCCAGGACAGGTGCTCCAGCCCGCCGAGGTCACCCACGATCGTGGGCATCGCCGTGCCGACGATCGTGTTGTCCAGCATCGCCAGCAACATCGCGATCATCAGACCGCTCATCACCGTGTAGATCTCGCGCCTGCTCCGTGTCACAGGCGGCGTGTCGACTGTCTCGACCGTCGTGCTCATCCCTGTCTCCGTCTCCCGCCGCCAGCTTGTCGGCCGGCTAATAACTGACTTGCCGCAAGGCTAGCACTTGCTACTAGCCGGGCGTCAAGTAAGCTGTGATGCATGACAACGGCAGGCACCGACGAGCGGCGCACCGACACCCGGAACCTGATCCGGGCGGTCGCGCTGGAGCTGTTCGCCGAACAGGGGTACGAGAAGACGTCGCTCCGCGAGATCGCCGAGCGGCTCGGCGTCACGAAGGCGGCGGTGTACTACCACTACCGCACCAAGGAGGAGATCCTCTCCAGCCTCCTCGACGAGCACCTCGCGGGCATGGACGCCATCGTCGAGTGGGCCGAGGCGCAGCCGGCGGGGCGGGAGCGCCGCCAGGGTGTGATCGAGCGCTACAGCACGCTGCTCGCCGGGATGTCCGACGACGGGCCTCAGCTGATCCGCTTCATGCAGGAGAACCAGACCTCGATCAAGGAGCTGGCCGCGGGCGCGGAGATCCGCAGCCGGTTCGAGCGGCTCTCGGTCGTGCTCGTCGACCCGGGGGCCTCGGCCGCCGACCAGCTGCGCAGCCGGCTCGCGCTGATCGCGCTGCACTTCGGGGCCTTCGCGCTGGACATGCTCCCGGGAGCGCCGGACGAGCGCCGGGACGCCGCGCTCGAGGTGGCGCTGGAGCTCGGGGGGCGCTGAGCGGAGCCGGGCGGCGGGGAGCTCCCGGCCACGCCGCCCGAGGTCCTACCGCGGTCTTACCGCCTCGGGACGGACGGCGACCCGGGCGCCCGCCGTCCGCACCGGCCCGCGATCATGGGCCGGTGACGGATGTTGCCCCGCCGGCCACCGGCCGCCGTGCGCTGATCGGCGATCTGGTCGCCGTGGCGGCCGGGGTCGTGCTCGTCCTGCTCTCCTCGGTGGACGGCTGGGCGCTCATCCGCGCAGGCCAGGACATCATCCTGGGCTTCCCGCCGCTGCTCGCGACGTGGATGCCGCACGTCGGGCCCGGCACGCCGATCGCGATCGTCGTCGCCGTGCTGGTCGCGACCCGCGGACCGGGGCTGGCCGAGCGCCTGTCGTGGCGGCCGCTGCTGTTCCTGTCCTGGGCGGCGGCGTTCGTGTGGACGTTCGGGCTGGCGCTGGTGGACGGCTGGCAGCGCGGCGTCGTCGAGCGCCTCTCGAGCAGCCAGGAGTACCTCAACGACGTGCCCAAGGTCGGCGACATCGGCGAGATGCTGCGGACCTTCTCCGACCACATCCTCACGAACCAGCCGGTCTTCTGGACCACGCACGTGGGCGCCCACCCGCCGGGGGCGTTCCTGCTCTTCGTCTGGCTCGACCGGATCGGCCTCGGTGGCGGGGGACCGGCCGGCGTCGCCGTGATGCTCGCGGGCGCGTCCGCGTGCGCCGCGGTGGCCGTGACCCTGCGGGCGCTCGGCCACGAGGCGACGGCGCGCGCGGTGCTGCCGTTCTCGGTGCTGTTCCCGGGAGCGGTGTGGGTCGGGGTGTCGGCGGACGGCGTGTTCGCCGCGGTGCTGGCCTGGGGCGTGGCCCTGCTGGCGGTGGGGTCGGCCCGGCGGGGTCCGCGCGCCGACGGCGCGGCTCTGGTGGGTGGCGTCCTGCTCGGCTACACGCTCTACCTGTCCTACGGGCTCGCGCTCGGGGGCCTGCTGCCCCTGGCTGTGGTTGCCGCGCGGAGCCTCGGCGGAGCCCGCGTCGATGCCGCGCCGCGGCCCTCGCGGGCCGTCGGGTTCGCCGTCGTGGGTGCGCTCGCCGTCGCCGTCGCGTTCACCGCGGCGGGGTTCTGGTGGGTCACCGGGTACGAGGACGTCAAGGTCATCTACGCGCACAGCGCCGCGAAGGACCGGCCGTACTCCTACTTCGTGTGGGCCGACCTCGCCGCGCTCGTGCTGGCCACCGGCCCGGCCGTGCTGGCCGGGCTGCGCCGCCTTGTCGCGTCGCGCAGGGCACTCCCGCTCGCCGCGTCACTGCTGGTGGCGGCGGCCGCCGCCGCCGTGCTGGCCGCGGACCTGTCCGGGCTGAGCAAGGCCGAGGTCGAGCGGATCTGGCTGCCGTTCGGCGTGTGGCTCTTGGTGGCCTGCGCGCTGTTGCCCCGCAGGCACGTCCGTTGGTGGCTGGTCGGCCAGGCGGTGCTGGCGCTGGCCGTCAACCACCTGCTGTTCACGGTGTGGTGACCGGCTCCTCGTCGGCGGCCCCCTCGTCGTCGGTACGGCCTGCCCTCGCGGCGCCCCGGGCCCGCCGGACCTGCACCGCGTACGTCACCGCCGCGACGAGGAAGAACACGCCGGTGATCCCGAGCCAGCGGCCGAGGTAGACGTCGGGGAGGAGCCCCGTGGCCGCGAAGTAGGTCCCGGGAGCGTCCTGGAGGATCAGCGGCCACCAGACG
This sequence comes from Pseudonocardia sp., assembly GCF_025965585.1. GTDB lineage: Bacteria > Actinomycetota > Actinomycetes > Mycobacteriales > Pseudonocardiaceae > Pseudonocardia. The sequence goes on along the minus strand of NZ_JAOPWR010000100.1, from coordinate 5,593 downwards.
AGCAGCAACAACAGCGAGAGCGCCACCGGCACCCGCAGGTGGTTGATCCACGGCACGCCGGCCACCGCGGGCAGTGGCCGGGCCCGGCGGAACAGCCGGACGTGCGCCGCGGAGTCGGCCAGTGCGTAGAGCGGGTAGAGCACCAGGTCGTGGCCCAGCGCCGCGCCGACGAACCAGATGAGCATCTTCCACCAGACGTCGCTCTCCAGCGGCACCCGGCTGACGGCGTACCCGGCGAGCGCGATCGCGATGATCGCGGCGAACAGGTGCAGGGGGTCGTCCCCGTGGAGCCGCTTGAACATCAGGCGCTCCCGTCCGTCACGGTGAGCCGCTTGACCCACTTGGTGCAGTGCACGCCCGGGGCCGCGGGGATCACGGTGCGGGCCGGGAACCCGTGGTCGAGCGAGAGGTCCTCGTCCCCGACCTTCAGCGCCAGCAGCGACTGCCCGGCCTGGGACTGCGCGACGCTGAGGCTCGCGACCCCGAAGCCGCCACCGTTCTGCATCGACTCGACGAACAGCCGATCGGTCGGCCGCCCGCCCGCGCGGGCGACGAGGTCGGCGAGCCGCACCCCGGTCCACGTCTGCCCGACCGACCAGCCCTCGACACAGGCGATCGGCAGGCTGACCGTGTGCTGCGGCAGGGTCAGCAGGTCCGCGCGCGACAGGCGGACCGTCCCCGCGGGCCCCACGAGCTCCATGCGCCAGTCCGCGCCCGTCATGGCCGCGGTGACGCCGGCCGTGGCCGCCGTCTTGTTCACGGGGAACGCGTTGGCTCCCGTGCCGTGGTCGCGGTCGTGCGGGCCGAACAGGGTCACGCGGCGCAGCGGGCCGTCGAGCACGGAGCCGATGTAGGTGCCGAGCAGCACCAGCGACGCGACGCCGACGAATCCGAGCGCCCCGCGGCGCGACACCGTCGGCGGGGCGGGATCGGTGGCGACGAGCCCGCTCTCGACGGGCTCGGGGCGGGTGTCCGGCGCCGCCGTGCGCCGGAAGGACTGCCCCGGCCCGCGGCGCAGCGACGTCACCATGATCGGGAACTTGACCAGCACGTGCCCGACGAAGCCGCCGATGAACACCCAGGCCCCGTAGTAGTGGGCGGTGTAGAAGAAGAACGGGAAGAGGTAGTCGAGCTGGGCGTTGAGGATCCCGGTGACGAACTCGAACAGCAGGCCGCCCACGAGCAGCAGCAGGGTGAGCCGCTCCAGCGAGTGCGCCACCGAGCGCACGGGCGGCCACTCGAACAGCTTCGGGATCACCGACCACAGCTTGGCCAGCACGACCGGCACCAGCGCGATGCCGAGCGCGACGTGCGTGCCCTGCGTCAGCCGGTAGAGCCAGGTCGGGCCCGTCGGCCAGTCGAACAGGAAGAACCCGAGCAGCCCGTGCGCCGGCGTGGTGTCGTTGACCGGCAGCGTCGGGTCGTACGAGGCGTAGGACAGCAGGCCGGTGACGATCATGATCGTCAGCCCGACGAGCAGCACCAGCCCGAGCACCGCGGTCAGCCACGGACCCCGCAGCGGGCTGCGCCAGAACCGGCGGCGGAACGGGCCGGGCGGCGGGTGCTCCGCCACCCACTGCTGTGTCTGCGACATCAACGGGGTGACCAACGACCTCTCCTCACGTACGGCGTGCTCCGCCGATCTCACCGGGTCTGCGGGTGGGAAGCACCCCCGGAACCCGATTCGTAAGGATGCGCCACCGACTCGTAATGTCGCGCGCCCGTGGTAGAACAGTCACTTCTGACGGTTTTCAGCGAGGAGTTGATCGTGGACATCCCCGACGGCGTCGCACTGGTCACGGGTGGGGCCTCCGGGCTCGGCCTCGCCACCACGAAGGCCCTGCTCGACGCGGGTGGGAAGGTCGTGATCCTCGACCTGCCGACGTCCGCGGGCGAGCAGATCGCGAAGGAGCTCGGCGGCAGTGACATCTCGGGCAGTGACATCTCGGGCAGGGTCCGGTTCGCCGCGGCCGACGTGCGCAACGAGGCCGAGGTCGCGGCGGCGCTCGACGTGGCCGACTCCCTCGGCCCGCTGCGCGTGGCGATCAACTGCGCGGGCACCGGGAACGCGATCCGGACGATCGGCAAGAAGGGCCCGTTCCCGCTGCCCGACTTCACGAGGATCATCGAGATCAACCTGATCGGCACGTTCAACGTCATCCGCCTGGCCGCCGAACGGATGCTGGAGCACGACCCCGTGGGCGAGGAGCGCGGCGTCATCGTCAACACCGCGTCCGTGGCGGCGTTCGACGGTCAGATCGGCCAGGCCGCCTACTCGGCGTCCAAGGGTGGCGTGGTGGGCATGACCCTGCCGATCGCCCGCGACCTGGCGGGCATGCTCATCCGCGTGGTGACGATCGCGCCCGGCCTGTTCGACACCCCGCTGCTCGCCGGCGCCCCCGAGGACGTCAAGGCGGCGCTGGGCAGGCAGGTGCCGCACCCGGCGCGGCTCGGCGACCCCGCGGAGTACGGAGCGCTGGCCGCGCACATCGTGGCGAACCCGATGCTCAACGGCGAGGTCATCCGCCTCGACGGCGCCATGCGCATGCCTCCGCGGTAGGAGCGGCGCGGAGCGTGACGCGGTCAGGGAGTGCGGCGGATCATGTCGCTCGGGTCAGGAGCTCCATGTTGTGCCCGTCCGGGTCCTCGAAGTAGAGCCCGCGACCGCCGTTGTGGTGGTTGATCTCTCCCCGCCTGGTGTGGTGGGGGTCGGCGTAGAAGGGGATGGACTCGCTGCGGATGCGAGCGAACGCGGCGTCGAACTCCTCCTCGCCGACGAGGAAGGCGCAGTGGTGGGAGTGGAAGTCGGTGGCGTCGGCGTAGTCGAGGGTCACGCCGTTGCCGACCCGGAGCGGGATGAACGGACCGAGCGGCGGGCCGGCCGAGAGGCCGAGGATGCCGGCGAGGAACCGCGCCGACGCCAGCCTGTCCCGGGCGGGAATGATGATGTGGTTGAGCTCGACGGTCATGGTGACCCTCCTCGGTGCCTCACTCGGCCTGCTCGGTGACAGTCCGCCTGCTGACCGCCATCTCGTGGGGGCGTACCGGGATCAGGTTACAAGTTGAAGTGAACTTGAAGTCAATGCTCGTGCCGTGGTTCACTGGCCGGGATGTTCCCCCTGCTCACCATCGCCGAGGTCGCGCGGCGCAGCGGCGTCGCGGCCTCGGCGCTGCGCTACTACGAGGAGCTGGGCCTGATCAGGTCCGAGCGAGCCGGCTCCGGCCATCGCCGCTACCCGCGGGCGGTGCTGCGGAGGATCGCGTTCATCGTCTTCGCCCAGCGCATCGGGCTGAGCCTCGGGGAGATCGGCACCGAGCTGAGCCGGCTCCCTCCCGACCGCGCTCCCGTCCGCGACGACTGGTCGCTGCTCTCACGCGCCTGGACCGCCCGCATCGACGAGCGGATCGCCGAGCTCCACCGGCTCAGGGCGGGTCTGACCGAGTGCATCGGGTGTGGCTGCCTGTCGCTCGAGCGCTGCAGGCTGGCGAATCCCATGGACCGGGCCGCCGCCCTCGGTCCCGGTCCGCGCCACTGGATCGGCGACCCGCCGCAGGGCCGGCGGCGCCGGGGTGCAGGCCCCCGGCCCGGCTGATCATCGCTCGCCGGTCGTGGTCGAGGTGGGGGCCGCCGGCCGCCCTCCCGATGTCCCCTGCCGGGAGTCAGCAGGCGCGGGCGTCGAGGCGCCGGAGCACGCCGCCCACCAGCAGGTCGAGCTCGGCGAGCTGGAGCGCCCAGCCACCGAGGGCCTCGCGGCCCTGGGTGGTGAGCGCGTAGCAGCGGCGCTGCGGCCCTTCGGTGGAGCGCTGCCACCGCGAGCTGATCAGCCCCTCGTTCTCCATCGCGTTGAGGGCGCGGTAGACGATCGCGGTGTCGGGAGGCGAGCTGGCGCCGAGCTCCGCCAGGCGGTCGCGGAGCTCGTAGCCGTGCCCGGGGCTCTCCTCGAGGAGGAGCAGCAGGCACGGCCGGAGGAAGTTGATCGGCGCGCCGCCCAGGCGCGTCCCGGAGGTGATCGCCATGCCCGGAAGCCTCCCCTCCGCGGGAGGGCGCCGTCATCCTGCGGTCGGGTGAAAGCGGCAGCGGCGGGGGGATGAACCCCGGGCATCCGGATGGGCCCCGGCCCCACCCGTTCGGGTGGGCGGCCGGCCTCCATCCGGGTGACCGACCCTCAGCAGATGCGTGGGAGCGGGTCTCCGATGAGCATGTCGACCACCCGGGTGCCGCCGAAGCCGGTGCGGATGAACACCATCCCCTCCGGCTCCTCGCGCACCTCGCCGATCCGCGCCGCCTCGGCTCCCTCGGGGAGCGAGCGCATCAGCTCGAGGGCGCGCTCGGCGTCGCCCTTGGCGACGATGGCGACCAGCACCCCCTCGTTGGCGATGTAGAGCGGCTCGATGCCGAGGATCTCGGCGACGCCGCGCACCTGGTCGTGCACGGGGAGGCTGTCCTCGTCGATGGCCACCGCGAGCCCCGCCTGCTGGGCGATCTCGTTGAGCACCGTCGCCACGCCGCCGCGGGTGGCGTCGCGCATGAAGTGGACGTCGATCCCCGCGTCGAGCAGGGTCGAGACCAGCCTCCAGAGCGGCTGCGTGTCGCTGCGCAGCGACTCGGCCTCGAGGTCGACGTCGCCGCGGGCCAGCATCACCGTGCTGCCGTGGTCGCCGATGGCGCCGTTGAGCAGCACCACGTCGCCGGGCCGGATGCGCCCGAACCCGAGCCGCTGGGGCTCGCGCACCAGCCCCACCCCGGTGGTGGTGATGAAGAGCTGGTCGGCCTTGCCCCGGGGCACCACCTTGGTGTCGCCGGTCACGACGGAGACGCCGGCGCGGTCGGCGGCGGCGCGCATCGACTCCACCACCCGGCGCAGCAGGCCGATGTCGAGCCCCTCCTCGAGGATGAATGCCGCCGAGAGGCAGAGCGGCTGGGCGCCGCCCACGGCGAGGTCGTTGACGGTGCCGTTCACCGCCAGCTCGCCGATGTCGCCCCCGGGGAAGAAGAGCGGGCTGACCACGAAGGAGTCGGTGCTCATCGCCAGCCTGGCGCCGTCGAGCCCCGGGACGGTCAGCTGGGCGTTGTCACCGAGCTGGTCGAGGAGGGGGTTGCTGAGCACGTCGGCGAAGAGCGCGGTCACCAGGGTGTGACTCGACTTTCCCCCGGCGCCGTGGCTCATCGTGATCGTGGACTCGCGCAGCGACGGCTTGCGCTTGCGCATCTCGGCGATCCGGGCGAGGACACGCTGCTCCGGATCGGCGATGCGCGCCGTCGCCGCGCGGATGGCGGCGCCCGTTCCCGAACGCGGCGCCGCCTCCTCCTCGCCCATCAGCCGCGGTCCCCGTTGGCCGCGGCGCCGGCGAGCACGCGCTCGCGCTCGCGGGAGCGCGAATAGCGGCCGAAGTTGTAGTAGGCCGCGCAGGCGCCCTCGCTCGACACCATGCAGGTGCCGATCGGGGTCTCCGGGGTGCAGGCGGTGCCGAACACCTTGCACTCCCACGGGCGGATCACGCCCTTCAGCACCTCACCGCACTGACACGCCTTCGGGTCGGCGACGCGGATCCCCGGTACCGGAAAGCGCAACTCCGCGTCGTAGTCCGCAAA
>NZ_JAOPWR010000097.1 GCF_025965585.1 Pseudonocardia sp. | reverse complement strand
CACGAGCCGTCTCGGCCAGCATCGCGTCGTGGTGGCGGGCGGCCCCCATCGCGAAGCCGCCCCCGTGGAAGTGGAGATAGACACCCCGCGGCTCCCCCTCCGACGGGATCATCCGCATCGGGACGGTGCCCGCGGGGCCGGGCGCCTCGATCTCCCGGAGCCCGGGAACCGGCCCGGAGCCGGGGATGAGGCCGGCTCCGGGGGTCAGGGTGCGCTCGTGGTCCTCGGCCATCTCCCACCGCGCGGGCGCCAGGGTCATCTGCTGCTCGATGTGCCGGTTCAGCTCGAGTGTCTCGGCGTCGATCAGGTCAGGGTCGAACAGCTGCGGCCCGAAGGCCTCGAAGTCCGTCACGTGTCCGTGTCCTTCCGTGGGTGGTATCGCGTGCGACCGGTGGGGGAGAGCTACGCGGGCTGATCGGCGTTCGAGCGGGAGCGCCGCCATCGTGACCGAGATGCGGCCCGCATCCTTCGTCCGCCAGCACAAGAAATGGCCGTCACCTCGTCCGGGACGACGTAGGGCCGGGCGTGGTGATCTCCCTACGTTGGCAGCCACACGAGACCGCGGGCGACGTCCTGGCGGCGGTCGGCGACGTCGAAAGGGTGCAGAACATGCACGACGACCGGGACGAGGTCCTCGAATCCACGCTCGACGAGCTCGGCCTGCCCTCCGTCCGGTTGCACCACCACGTCGACTTCGAGGTGGTCGGCGACGACGTGCGGCGGTCACCACGACCGAACGCCCGCGCACGACAGAGAGCAGAACGCCGGCCATGACCGACACAGCCGTGACCGACACAGCCGTGACCGACCCAGCCAGGATCGACCCAGCCAGGATCGACCCAGCCAGGATCGACCGAGCGACGCCCGAAGCGGCGACGACCGACGAAGCGGTGACGACCGACGAAGCGGCGATCCGCGATGCCGCGTGGGCGCACGCCCGCCGTGCGGCCGAGAGCTGCGGGGTCGACGTGCGCGTGCTCGGCGGAGCGGACGTGGCGGCCGCCCAGGCGGTGGTTCGCGACGCCTGGGGTCCCGGACAGGTGCCGCAGGGGGTTCTGCTGCAGGCCCTGTCGCACGCCGGCAATGCCGTCGTCGCGGCGGTGCGTGGCGAGCGTCCGGTGGGGGTGGCCTTCGGCTTCCTCGGCTGGAGCGGTGGGCTGCACCTGCATTCGCACATGACCGCGGTGGCGCGCCGGGAGCGGTCGCGGGGGATCGGTCTCGCGCTGAAATCCTGGCAGCGGGCGCTCTGCCTGGACAACGGCATCACCGAGATGCGGTGGACGTACGACCCGCTGATCGCCCGCAACGCCTACTTCAACCTGGTCAAGCTCGGCGCCGGGGTGCAGGCGTTCTTCCCGGACTTCTACGGGGCGATGGACGACAACGTGAACTGCGGCGATCACAGCGATCGGTTCGAGGTGTCGTGGCAGCTGGCCTCCCCGCGAGCCCGGGCCGCGCTGGAACGGCGCGAGCGGAGCGCCCCGGGGGCCGGGCAGGCCGTGGCCGTCCCGGCGGACTTCGATGCCCTCCGCCGGTCGGACGCGGCGGCCGCCCGCGCGGTCCGGATGGCAGCCAGGGAGCGGTTCACGACCCTGTTCGCGGACGGTCTGCGTCCGGACTGGGCCGAGCACGGCTACGTCTTCACTCGGGCGTCGGTCGGCGCCGAGCAGCAGGCCGCGCGGATCGGAGCAGCACGTGGCTGACCTCTCCCTGCTGACCCGCCTGCGGGCACGCGAGGACGCGATGCTCGCGGCGCTGGAGGACCTCGTGATGACCGAGACACCCAGCGACGACATGGCCCGGATCGGCGACGGGGTCGGGCTCGTGTCGGCGATGGTCGACCAGCTGCTGGGCGAGAGGCCGGAGACGATCGAGTCGCAGGGCCGGCAGCATCTGCGCCTGCGCGGAACCGGTGACCGGCCCGTACTGCTGCTCTGCCACCTCGACACCGTGTGGCCCGCCGGCACCACGGCGCGCTGGCCGTTCGCCGTGGACGGCGGGCGTGCCACCGGGCCGGGGATCTTCGACATGAAGGCCGGGTTGGTGCAGGGGCTCTTCGCGGTGAGCGCGCTGGCCGGCCGGCCGGACGTGACGCTGCTGGTCACGACGGACGAGGAGATCGGCTCGCCGACCGGCCGTGCCCTGGTGGAGGAGGAAGCGCGCCGCTCGCGTGCCGTGCTCGTGCTGGAGCCCAGCGCCGACGGTGCGCTCAAGACCGTCCGCAAGGGCATCTCGCTCTACCGCCTGCACATCGGGGGCCGCGCCGCGCACGCCGGGCTGGAACCCGAACGGGGCGTGAACGCCCTGACGGAGCTGTCCCACCAGGTTCTGCGGCTGGCCGATCTCGCCGATCCCGGGCTGGGCACCACGGTCACGCCGACGACCGCGACGGCCGGCAGCACGGTCAACACCGTTCCGGCGACCGCGGAGGTGTCGATCGACGTCCGAGCCTCCGCGGTGGCCGAGCAGCACCGGGTGCACGCCGCCCTCGGGAGCCTGGCCCCGGTCGTCGACGGAAGTGTCCTGCGGGTCACCGGCGCGATCAACCGGCCGCCGCTGGAAGCCCGCGCCTCCGCGGATCTGATGGCGCTCGCGACGCGGTGTGCGAGCGACCTGCGGCTTCCGCAACCGGCCTCGGCGGCCGTCGGAGGCGCCTCCGACGGCAACTTCACCGCCGCTCTGGGGGTGCCGACCCTCGATGGTCTCGGAGCGGTCGGAGACCACGCACACGGCGAGGGCGAATACGTCCTGACCTCGGCGATGCCCGAGCGGGCGGCGCTCGTGGCCACACTCATCGATCACCTCCTGGAGCGCTGAACCATGAAGCTGCACGCCGTCGATCTGCGCCGGATCGCGATGCCGCTCGTCCGGCCGTTCCGCACCTCCTTCGGGGTGCAGACGACCCGCGAGGTGCTGCTCGTCCGGGTCGTGACCGACGTGGGCGAGGGGTGGGGGGAGTGCGCCGCACTGGCCGCGCCGGTCTACAGCAGCGAGTACGTCGACGGCGCCCACGCCGTGCTGCGGGACCACCTCGTCCCGCGGGTGCTCGCGGAACCGGACCTCACCGCCCGCGGCGTCGCCAGGACGCTGGGCGGGGTGGTCGGGCACCGGATGGCGAAGGCGGCGATCGAGACGGCCGTGCTCGACGCCGAGCTGCGCGCCCACGACATGTCGCTCGGCAGCTACCTCGGCGCGGTCCGCACGGAGGTCGAGTGCGGGGTGTCGGTCGGGATCGCCGAGTCGGTCGACGAGCTGCTGGCCGAGGTGGGCGAGTACGTCGACCACGGTTACCGCCGGATCAAGCTCAAGATCGAGCCGGGCTGGGACGTCGAGCCGGTGCGCGCGGTCCGGGAGGCCTTCGGGGACCGGCTGCAGCTGCAGGTCGACGCGAACACCGCCTACGACGCGGCCAGCAGCGCGCGGCTGGAGGCGCTCGACGAGTTCGGCCTCCTGCTGATCGAGCAGCCGTTCGCCGAGGACGACCTGCACCAGCACGCCGTCCTCGCGGGCCGCATCAGCACCCCGGTCTGCCTGGACGAGTCGATCACCTCGGCGCGTGCGGTGGTCGAGGCGGTGCGGCAGGGCGCGTGCAGCATCGTGAACATCAAGGCGGGCCGGATGGGCGGCTACCTGGAGTCCGTGCGCGTGCACGACGTGTGCGAGGCGATGGGCGTCCCGGTCTGGTGCGGCGGGATGCTGGAGACCGGGATCGGCAGGGCGGCGAACATCGCGCTCGCCGCGCTGCCGAACTTCCGGCTGCCCGGCGACACCTCGGCGTCGGACCGCTACTACGCCGAGGACATCACCGATCCCTTCGTGCTGCGCGACGGGATGCTGCCGGTGCCGACCGGGCCCGGGGTGGGCGCAGAGCCGCGGCCGGACGTCCTGCGCGCCCTGACGATCGACGTGGAGACGCTGAAGCGCTGACGCGGCCCGTCAGCCGAGCAGGCGCAGCTGCAGCCACAGCATCAGCCGTTCGACCGGATCGCCCAGGTCCACCCCGGCCAGCTCGCACGCCCGCCGCAGCCGGTAGCGGAACGTGTTGGGGTGTACCTGGGTGCTGGCCGCTGCGGCCGTGATGTCGCCGAAGTGGTCGAGGTACGCGCGCAGCGTCGTGATCAGCGGAGGGCGGCGGTCGCCTTCGTTCTCGCGCAGCAGGCGCAGCGGCCCGTCGAGCAGGTGCGGCCGCTCGCGCACGAGGTCCAGCACCTCGAGGAGGTTGGCGGCCGCCCCGACCTCGTCGAGGTCGGCCACGACGCGCTCGCCCCCGGACCGCAGCAGCACGCGCATCACACGGTCGGCGTCGTGCCGCGAGGCCGCGACGCGGTCCACGGACATGACGGGCCGGCCGACGGCCGCGTGCACCTGGGCCTGGGTGGCGCTGGTGGCGCGCCGTGAGCCGTCGGCGGCGAACCGGCGGACCTCGGTGGGCGCGAGCTGGTCGCCGGACAGCACCACGTAGACGCGCGGGCCCACGTCGACGCAGGGGGCGGTGCGCCGGAAGGTCGAGGCGTACAGATCGATCACGGGCAGCAGCCGGTCGACCGGTGGCCCGCCCGCGGCCGCCTCGAACGCCACCACGGCGTAGGAGGCCTGCGGGTCCAGGCCGAGCCGCACGGCGGCGACGTCGGCGGCCCTGCCCTCGAGCAGGTCACGCATCATCGAGGTGCGCAGCGTGCTCTCGGCGCGGAGCTCCATGCGGTGCCGCATGATGTGCAGGGCCGCGGTCTGGGCCGCCTCGCGGAGGACGCCGGCGTGGGTGTCGGCGAGTGGCAGGCCCGTCTCGGCCACCCAGATCGAGCCGAGCAGTTCGCCGGCGGCGCGCACCGTGATCGCGACCCGGCGGCTGAGATGGACCTCGGGCACCGCGTCCATCCGCACGACGTCGTCACTGCTGTGCAGCTGCCGGAAGATCCCGCGCTCCTGGAGGATGCGCCGGTACATCTGCGGCACCCGTCGCCCCAGGATGGTCTCCTTGCGCGGTTCGTCGACGTCGTCCTTGACGCTGGAGTAGGCCAGCACCTGTGACTGCGGGTCCTCGATCGTCACCGCGCCGCCGATCTGCACCGCCAGGGAGTTGGCGAAGCCGAACAGGTCGCCGAGCGGCACCCCCGCCAGCTCGTCGTGGCGCGGGCTCGTGATCCCGACCCTGAGCATCGTCGCCAGGTGGACCCAGGGCACGTCGGAGGGCGCGGTGAGGACGGCGATGCCGCTGCGCCGGGCGGCGTCGCCGACGGGGGACGGCAGGTCGTCGTCGACGTGGAACAGGACGGACGCGTAGCCCTCCGCCGCCGCACGCTCGACGAGCTCGGCCGCCGCTGCGCTGCGCGGTTCGACGCCGACGGCGAGCAGCACCTGGTCGTGGCCCTGCGGGACCTCGAGCAGCGGGTCGTTCACGCTCACCCCGGTGAGGGGCCGGGCGAGGGAGCCCGGCGGCGCGACGGCGGCCGTCACCAGGTCGGGCCCGAGGCGGGAGAGGACCTCACCGAGCGCCTGACCGTCGTGGCCCCGGGCGTCCTCGGCCGTCACGTCCGCGACCGGGTGGAACGTCGCACGGCCGG
>NZ_JAOPWR010000088.1 GCF_025965585.1 Pseudonocardia sp. | reverse complement strand
TCGCACTCGCCGGGTCCGCGGTGCCCGATCCGTCCCAGCTCCTGGCCGAGGGCGGCGGCCGCCGCAGGGGAGTGGGCGAGCGCGCTGTCCACCTCACCGGCCGCGGCCAGGTCGCGCAGGACCGAGTCGGTGCGCATCAGCGCCGCGAGCCGGTCGACCGCCAGCATCGTGCGGGCCGACTCCAGGCGCTCGAGGGGGATGGCGGGCGCCCCGGCCTTCGAGGTCTTCTCGTGGATGTTCTCCGCCGCACCGACCAGCACCACCCCGAGCGCGGCGGCCGTCCACGCCTGCGCCATGCGGTCGCGGGCGAGCCGGGCGTGGGCGTGCAGCCGGGCGTCGTCCAGCGCAGCGATCGCGCCGGTGTCGAGTGCCTCCGCCCGGGACGCCGCGTTCACCGTCTCGGCTGCGGTCCGCAAGTGCCGGGCGATCCCGAGCAGGCGCCGGACCACTCCGGCCTGCGCCCGCGCGGCGGCGAGCCCGCTGACGGTCTCGGGCCGGCCCTCGGGGTAGATCGCCCAGTCCTCGGGGATGGAGGCGAAGGCCTGCCGGCGCATGCTCTCCTCGCTCCAGCCGGGCAGGTTCGCCACGGTCAGGATGCTGATCGAGGCGTTGAGAAAGACGTGGTGGCCGTAGACGGCGTTGACGCGGCTGGTCCACTCGGCGGCCGCGAGGCCCTCGAGGCCCATCATCCAGGCGAGCGCGGCGTTGGCCCGGCGCAGAGCGCCGGCATGGACGTCGATCGACAGCGCGGTGAGCGGTCCGGGCAGTGCCTCGGACGTGTTGGCCGCGCTGTGCACCGGGAAGCGCGGGTCGATGTGCTCGTCGAACTCGCCCTCGCATCCCTCCGGGGCCGCGCTCCGCAGCGGGTGGCCGTCGTGCGCGGGCAGCCGGGCGGGGATGACGTCGGCCGGCAGCGGGATCTCGGCCGGGCGGGCCACCGCGCCGCCGTCACGGACGTCGCGCCCCTGCAGACCGCGGACCAGGTCGGCGAGGGCGTCGGCGGCGGTCCATCCGGCGTGGAACGCGGGGTCGGCCGTGAGTGGGGACGGTGCAGGTGGTGCGGTGAGCCGGGGGTCGCGGGCGATGCCGGCGGCGCGCAGCGCTCGGCGCACGTCCTGACCGGTGACGGTGCCGGGGGCGGCCAGCACGACGGTGCCGGTGGCCGAACCCGAGGTCAGCTCGATGACCAGGTGGCGGGCGACGTCGTCGGGATGGACGAGCTGCCGTGGCGCGGTGGGCGGGGCGGCGAGCAGCCCGGCCAGCGTCCGCACCTCCGCGGCGCCCGCGCGCCGTCCGGCGAGGGGGGCAGTGCGCACCAGCAGTGCGGTGGGATTCGCCGCCCACGCCCGCTCGGCGCCCCGGTCGTCGGGCAGCAGGACGACGGTGCGCGTCGCGGTGTCGGCGAGGCTCGTGTCCCCGGCGAGATCCAGGACGGCGTCGACGTCGTCGAGGACCTCCGTGGCCGGCCCCCGGTGCATCGTGATGCGCCTGTCGAGCTCACGGAGCGCCGCGTCCCCGGTGCCGACGACGTCATGCCCCGCTGCCAGCAGCGACGCGGCAACGGACCGCCCGAGACCGTCGGTGACGTTGGTGATCAGGAACCTCATAGCCGTCCTCTCGACGCGGGGCGCGGTGAGTGTGGCATGTCGCGGCACACGGAAGCTAGCCGATCCGCCGAATCGGGTTACTCTTTTCTCGTATTACGGATCTAGACCCGGGTAAGCTGCGCGCGTGGATCAGCTCCCGGTCTGGGCCGCCGCGCCGCGGCACACGGTCAACGATCTCTTCGCCGACGCGGTGCGCCGCCACGCGACCGTCCCTACCTCGACTTCTCCGGCGAGGTGTTCACCTACGCCGAGGTCGGTGCCGGCGCGGCGCGGGTGGCGGGGGGCGGGGGGCTGCGCGCGCTCGGGGTGGAGCGGGGCGACCGCGTCGTCGCCCTGCTCGACAGCCATGTCGACGCCGTCGCGGTGTGGATCGGCGTCAACATGCTGGGCGCGATCTGCGTGCCCACCAACACCGCGTACAAGGGCGAGTTCCTGCGCCACCAGGTGTCCGACGCCGGTGCCGGTGTACCTGTCGATGCTCGTCTACACCTCCGGCACCACCGGCCCCTCCAAGGGCTGCATGATGAGTCACAACTTCATCGCCAACGTCGTCTTCGGCTCGCTGGACGGTCGCCGCGAGGGCGACGTCATCTGGACGCCACTGCCGCTGTTCCACCTCAACGCCTCCGCCACCACCGTGCTGGCGACGGCGTTGCAGGGGAACAAGGCCTGCATCTACCCGCGGTTCTCGCTGCGCAACTTCTGGCCGGAGATGCAGCGCACCGGCGCCACGCTCGTCACGCTGCTCGGTGCGATGATCCCATTGATCGCCCGGCTCGACGACACGCCGGAGATGCTGGCCTGCAAGGGTCGGATCCGGAAGGCGGGTGGCGCCCCCTACCTGCCGGAGATCGCACGGATCTACCAGGAGCGTTTCGGTGTGGAGGCCGTGGGCAGCTCGGTCTTCGGCCTCACCGAGACCACGTTCCTCACCCGGGCCCCGCAGGACGAGCCCATCCGCCCCGGTACGGCGGGCAAGCTCACCGACGACTTCGACGTCCGCATCTTCGACGACGAGGACAACGAGCTGCCCGTCGGTCAGGCGGGCGAGATCGTGGCGCGCCCGCGCAAGGCGCACGTCATGTTCTCCGGCTACTGGAACCGTCCCGAGGCCACGCAGGCCGTCATGACCAACATGTGGTTCCACACCGGCGACATGGGTCGTTTCGACGACGACGGCCGGCTCTACTTCGTCGACCGCAAGAAGGACTACCTGCGCCGTCGCGGGGAGAACATCTCCAGTCAGGAGGTGGAGGGCACCTTCCTGCAGCACCCCGACATCACTCAGGTTGCCGTGCACGCCGTGCCCAGTGAGTTCACCGAGGACGACCTGAAGGTCACGGCCGTGCTGCGCGCGGGCGCGACCATCACCGAGGAGGAGCTGTGCCGGTGGTCGATCGACCGGCTGCCCTACTTCGCCGTGCTGCGCTATGTCGAGGTCCGTGACGAGCTGCCCAAGAACCCCACCGGCAAGATCATGAAGTACCAGCTGCGTGACGAGGGCGCCACCTCGGCCACGTGGGACCGCGAGACCGCCGACATCGAACTCGCGAAGCGCTGAGCGACGCTGGCGGAGCGAACATCGACACAGGGAGACGCATGCCGCTGCAGCCGTGGATGAAGATGCTGTCCACCGACGACCACCTCATCGAGCACCCGAAGCTCTGGTCGGGCCGCCTCCCGAAGAAGTTCCTCGAGGCCGGTCCGCACATCGTCGAGCAGCCCCGGCCGAACGGCGGCCCGCCGTCCGAGGTCTGGTCCTACGAGGGGCGGATCTTACCCCTACATCGGGCTGAACGCGGTGGCCGGCAAGAAGCCGGAGGAGTTCGGCGCTGAGCCCACGCGCTACGACGAGATGATCCCGGGTTGTTACGACCCGAAGGCCCGGCTCGTCGACATGGACATCGACGGTGTGTGGGGCGCGCTGTGTTTCCCGTCGTTCCCGCGGTTCGCCGGCACGATCTTCCTGCAGGGGGAGGACCGCGAGCTCGCTGCCCTGTGCGTGCAGGCGTGGAACGACTACATGCTCGACGAGTGGTGCGCCACGGCGCCGGACCGGTTCATCCCGCTGGTAATCCTGCCGCTGTGGGACGTCAAGGCCTGCGTCGCCGAGATCCACCGCACCGCGGCCAAGGGCGCCAAGGCCATCGCGTTCCCGGAGAACCCGGTGCCGCTCGGTCTGCCGTCGTTCCATACCGACCACTGGGACCGCGTCCTCGCCGCCGCCGAGGAGACCGGGATGCCGCTGTGCCTGCACTTCGGTACGTCGGGCAAGCCACCCATCACCGCACCCGAGGCGCCGATGGCCGTGATGATCGCACTGTTCGGCTGCAACTCGATGTACGCCACGGCCGACCTGCTGTTCTCCCCGGTGCTCCACAACCACCCGAACCTCAAGATCGGGCTGTCGGAGGGTGGCATCGGCTGGATGCCCTACATGCTCGAGCGACTGGACACCACCTGGGAGCGGCACCGCTCTACCAGAACATCAACCAGGACGCGTGCCCCTCCGACCTGTTCCGCAAGCACATGCACGGCTGCTTCATCGACGACCGGTTCGGTGTGGAGAACCGCTACGACGTCGGCATCGACAACATCACCTGGGAGTGCGACTACCCGCACTCGGACTCGTACTGGCCCAAGAGCCGCGCCTACGCGGCCGAGGTGCTCGCCGGACGTCCCGGACGACGAGGTGCACAAGATCGTGGAGCTGAACACCCGCAGCCTCTACAACTTCCCCGCATGAGCAGGCCGGAGTCGGAGCGCTCGGACTGGACGGAGCAGGACCTGCTCACCCGGTTCGAGGCCGGCACGCGCGTGCGTGCGTGCGGAGATCGTCGAGACCGAGGAGTCCCTGGCCGGCCTCTCCCAGGGGGACGAGCGCGACCTGGTGGAACGGCGCCTGCGGGCGCTGCGCGAGCTGGCAGGCGACCTCCCACAGTCCTGACCGGGAACAGGCGAACCGCCCACCGGACGGTGGGCCGTTCGCCTGTTCCCGGCGACAGGTCAGCCAGTGGCCGTGATCGCCAGCTCGGGGCAGGCCGCTGCGCCGTCACGGGCCTGTGGCTCCAGATCGGGAGCGACCTCGGGGGCGGGGATGCGGCAGTAGCCGTCGTCGTCGAGGTCGTAGACGTCCGGGGCCACGGCGAAGCACCGGGCGTGGCCGGTGCAGCGGACGATGTCGACGGTGACGTGCACGAGGGTCTCCTCAGGATCGTTGCCGTCAGCGGGCGCGGGCGGCCTGCTCGAGCGCGCGGACGTGCGCATGCTCGTTCACGCTCGCGACGTGCCGGCGTCCCGAGCGCCCCACGAGCACGCGGCTGACTGACGTGTAGTCCGGGTGGAAGGTCATCAGCGCCTCAAGGCCGAGCGCTTCGGTGAGCACCGCGTTGATCACGCCACCGTGGCAGACGACGGCGACCACCCCATGGGGTTGGGCGGCGACGATGCGGTCGACGGCGCTCGAGACCCGGCCGCGGAACGCGGCGACGAGCGCTCGGCCCTCGTCGCTGTGCAGCCGGGTGAGCCACTCGTTGAGCATGTCCTGGCTCGACGCGGTGGCAGGGCCACGGGCCTCGATGGGCACGTAGGAGTCCTCGCCGACCGTGAGCTCGCGGAGGCCGTCGTCGAGCACCGGCGTGAGGCCGTGCCGGCGGGCGAGCGGCTCGGCGGTCTGCTGGGCCCGGCGTAGCGGGCTGCTCCAGATGGCGACGAGCGGCTCGCCGGCGAGAGCGGCGGCCACGGCCTCCGCCTGGGCCGTGCCCTCGGCGTCGAGGTCGGGGTCCGGCTGTCCCTGAGCGGCGTACAGGCGCATCGGTCGGGCGTGCCGGATCAGCAGCAGCTCCATGAGCGTCCTCCCCGGTCGTGGCGCCCACAGCGGCGTTTGCAGCTCTAGATTAGTCAGATCCGACGAGAGATCCAAGCTTGTCGCGTATGAATCATCTAACGAAACTAGGGTCAGGGATGTGCGATCAGGACAGCACATCGACCACCTGCCGATGCGACTTGCGCAGGACGTGCGGCCGCACCGACTCCATGTGCGTGGTCCAGAAGGTCTCCGCGGCAGCGCCGTCGCGGCAGCGGACGATGTCGACGAGCTTCTGGTAGGCCCGCAACGCGCGGCGGTTCTTGCGGTCGCGTTCTGCGGGCGGGGACTCCGACTCGCCGTAGGCGGTGACGAGGTGCTGGGAGATGACCTCGCCGAGCATGCCGATGAACAGCGCCAGGGTCTGGTTGCCCGAGAGCTCGACGATGCGCTGGTGGAAGCGGACCGTGGCGGCGGCGAAGCCTGCCGGCTCGTCGAGCGAGGCCTCCACCTTCCCCAGCTCGGCGGCCAGCTCCTCGTGGTCGGCCTCGGTTCCGTGCTCGGCCAGGCGCCGGGCGGCCGCGGGCTCGATCACCGTGCGGGCCTCGTAGACATCGTTGAGTGTGGTGCCGCTCAGCGTGAGCAGCAGCCCGAAGATCGGCGCCGCAGCGTCCGGGCCGGGAAGCCGGACGCGGGCTCCGCCGGGCGGACCGCGGCGGATCTCGATCAGTCCGTTGGCCTCGAGCAGTCGGAACGCCTCGCGCAGCGTCGGCCGGGAGACCCCGAAGCGCGTCATGAGGTCCGGCTCGGTGGGCAGCCAGTCGCCCTCGGTCAGCTCCCCCCGAGCGATGAGCTTGCGGATGCGGTCGGCGACGACCTCCGCCATCTTCCGGGGCCGCACGCGGTCGGGTGAACTCACCCTCCTGAGTCTAGACCCGGGCACGACCCGATGATCGCGTATCCCGACGTCACCGGGTGTCGGTGGCTGCGAGCGCGGCCAGCAGCGCGGGCAGCGCGAACGGGACCACGACGAGCGGGACGCCGGCGGCCACCGCCGCGGCGATGCCCTCGTCGGTGCCGAGCACGTCTCCCCGCGCGGGACGATCCGCGCGCAGCGCGTCCCGCCAGGCCTCACCGGCCGCATCCAGGTCGACGACGT
The DNA here is from genome assembly GCF_025965585.1 of Pseudonocardia sp. Taxonomy (GTDB): domain Bacteria; phylum Actinomycetota; class Actinomycetes; order Mycobacteriales; family Pseudonocardiaceae; genus Pseudonocardia. The sequence goes on along the minus strand of NZ_JAOPWR010000088.1, from coordinate 4,112 downwards.
CGGCGTCCGGCGGCAGCGGGTCGACGGCGCGGTGCACGCGCAGCGGGGCCAGGGGCGCGGCCCACTCGACGAGCCGGGCCAGGTCGGCGACGCCGGCCTCGTCCACATCGCGCACCCGGCGCTCGCCCAGCCACACCTGCCCGGTGGACCCGTCGACGGTCACCGTCCGCCCGGCGAGGGCCGTGACGGTGCGTGGCCCGCAGCCGACGACGCACGGCCGGCCGATCTCCCGGCTCACGACCGCCGCGTGCGACGTCGAGCCGCCGTGCTCGGTGACCACTGCGGCGGCGGCGATCATGCCGTGCAGGTCGTCGGGGCTGGTCGTGGCGCGGGCCAGGATGACCTGCTGGCCGTCGTCGGCGCGATCCTCGGCCTCGTCCGGGTCGGTGACGACGATCCCCGTCACCAGGCCCGGGCACGCGGGCTCGCCGCGGGCGACGGGCCCGGCCTCCGCGCTCCCCGAGGAGTCCAGCTCGGGGCGCAACACCGTGCGCACCTGATCGGCGGAGACGCGGGCCACCGCCTCCTCCGGGCTGATCTCGCCGGCGTCCACCATGTCGACGGCGGCGCGCACTGCAGCAGCGGGCGCACGCTTGGCCACCCGCGACTGCAGCAGCCAGAGCCGTCCGGCCTCGACCGTGAACTCGATGTCCTGGATGTCGCGGCCGGTGCGTTCGAGGGTGTCGGCGGCGGCCAGCAGCTCAGCGTGCACCCCGGGCAGCTCGTCGGCGAGCTCGGCCAGTGGACGTGGTGTGCAACGCCCGGAGACGACGTCCTCGCCCTGGCCGCGAGCCAGCCACTCGCCGTAGGCGGGCTTCTCGCCCGTCATCGGGTTGCGGCTGAACAGCACACCCGTGCCCGACGTGCCGTCCAGGTTGCCGAACACCATGGCCTGCACCGTGACGGCCGTGCCGCCCGCGTCGGCGATGCCGTGATGGCGGCGGTAGGTACGAGCTCGCGGTGACTGCCACGAGTCGAAGACCGCACAGATCGCGGCGCGCAGCTGCTCCCACGGATCGAGCGGGACCGGCCCTCCGACCACGGAGGTGTAGAGCTCCCGGAAGCGGCGGTGGGTGTCGGCGGCGTACTCGGGGCTGCTCGCCTCCGCCGCGAGCGCGGCCTCGACGGCGTCGGTGATGCCCAGGTTGAGGACGGTGTCCATCATTCCCGGCATGCTCGTGGCGGCGCCCGACCGCACCGAGACCAGCAGCGGGTGGGTCGTGTCGCCGAAGCCGCGCCCGGTGACCCCCTCCAGGTGGTGCACGCCCGCGACGACGCGTTCCCAGAGGTCGTCACGCAGGCGCCTCCCGGCGTCGACGTAGCGGGCGCACTCGCCGGTGACGACGGCGAACGCGGGGGGCACCGGCAGGCCGAGTGCCCGCATCCGGTTAATGCTCCATGCCTTGCCGCCGATCGCGTCCCTCGACGCCGAGCTGGTGCCGTCGAGGACCTCGACCGGCGCGTCGTACGCGGTGGCGAGAGGCATGACATCTCCTTCAACAGTGGCATCAGTCGTCTAGTTCCGTTAGATTCTCGCAAGCCCGAGGAGGGGATGCAATGACAGGTGACGGTTGTCCGCCGGGCGGTCTGCGCTGGACCGACGGGCGGTGTGTCCCCGCCGGGGTGGTGAACCCACCGGCCACCTGGGTCCTCGACTACGGGGTGACGGCACTGGGCGTCATCGTCCTGGTCGGGCTCACCGTCCATGCGGTGCGGCAGCGCCGCCTCACGTGGTGGCTGCTGCTGTCGGTCGCCTCGGCCTCCACCTGGTGGCTGGAGACGTTCGGGGACTGGGGCCAGCACCTGAGCTACAGCCCGAACTTCCTGCACTACCACCTCGACTGGCCGTTCACCGCCGCGCACAACCCGGCGTGGATGCCGGTGATGTACGCCGTGTACTGGGTGGCGCACGCGTGGGCGATCCTGCGGCTCGCGCAGTGGTGGACCAGTCGCAAGCCCGGCCGCAGCATCGGGCACGGCATCCTCGTGCTGTCGGTGCCGCTGACGTTCGTCTGGAACCTGGTGATCGAGGGTTTCGCCGCCTACATGGGCTGGTGGACCTACGAGCCGGCGATCGGGCCGTTCATCGACATGGGCCGGGGCAACTGGCCGCTGCTGTGGCCGATGCTGCTGATGTTCGGCTGGATCAACCTCATCGCCTACGTCGTCGGCCTGCCCGAGGAGGTCCGCCGGTTCAACTGCCTGGAGCGCACCCTGAGGCTGGACCGGCTGCTGCGCCGTCCCGGATGGGCCCGCCGCCCCGCGTCCCGGGAGGCGGGCGGCGACTGGGTGGTGCTCACCGCGCTCCCCGAGGTGGATCTCGACGACCCGGCGAGCGGCACAGCCCGGTTCCAGGTCGTCCGGTTCGTGGGCACGATCGCCTACTTCAACGCCACGTTCTTCCTCACCCTCGTCGTCCCGCTCGTCGGGCTGCGGCTGATCACGGGCTGGGGCTCACCGTTCCTCCCCTGAGGAACCCTGCGACCCTGGAGCCTGCTCGTGCGCGTGGTGGTGATCGGTTCGGGTGCCGGCGGCGCCGAGACGAGGTCGTGGCTGACCCGCCGGGGTCACGAGGCCCACGGGTTCCCGGAGCTCACCACTGGCTCGTCCGACCTCGCCGGGCCCCGCGGCGGCCGACACCCGGAACGGCGATGTGCCGGCACGGGCGTTGGAGGGGGTGGCGGCGGTCGTGCACCTGCGGCCGTCCCTCCGTTCGCACTCCCGGACCCACGCTGCCGGGCCGGCGGGTGTCGGGTCGTTGCTGGCCGCGCTGGCGGCAGCGGGGCATCCGCGACTCGTCGTCGGCTCGTCGGCGACGGTCTACGGGCCGGCCGGTCGCGGCGTGCGCCGGGAGAGCGAGCCGCTGCGACACAGGGGAGCGTCGCGGGTCCGCGATCTGATCGCCGCGCGACGATGATCGCGGCACGGTGCCCGGGGGCGTTGCGGGTGCGCGCAGCCACCATCCTCGGACGCACCGCCGGCGGACGGATGCCCCGGACCTTCACGGGCCGACGGGAACCTCTCGAGGCGCCCCCACGAGCCGCTGGAGCCCGATGGTGAGCTCACCGGGATCGTGCCCACCGGCACGGCAACCGGGCTCGTGCGCGTGCTCGACGTCGACTCCGACGAGTGCTCCTGCCGGGCGAGGTCCTGGCGGTCAGGTTCACCGACGTGGGATGGACCCCGTACTTCGCCGTCGCCGCGGCGGTGGTCGTCGATGTCGGCGGCCAGATGTCGCACGAGTTCGGCATCCCGTGCGTGGTCGACACCGGCGACGGCAGCGAGCGGCTCCGCACGGGCAGTGCGTGCGGGTCGATGGAGCCGCTGGCCACGTCGTGGCCCTGGACTGAACCACAACGAAAGAAGGACCTGATGCGCGTGCTCGTCACCGGTGCCACCGGGGTGTTCGGCCGAGCTCTGTGCGAGCGGCTGTCCGGACGCGGCGACCACGTCGTCGCCATGGCCCGCCGTGCGCCGGAGCGGCCGATCGCCGCCGCAGAGTTCCGGGCCGGTGACGTCCGGGACTCGTCCGCGGTCAAGGATGCCGTGGCCGGCTGTGAGGCGGTGGCGCACCTGGCCTGGGCTTTCGCGCCGCTCGAGACGCGCGCCGCTACCGAGGAGCTCGACGTCGGCGGAACCCGCAACGTCGTCGAGGCGATGACCGCGACGGGATGTCGCAGGCTGGTGTTCTCCTCCTCGGTGCTCGCCTACGGTGCGATCCCTCGCGGCGGCAGGCTGCTCGACGAGGACGAGCCGTTGTGCCCCGATCCCGACCACCTCTACGGCACACACAAGCGGATGGCCGAGGACGTGATGTTCTCGGCCGACATCGACGCGGTGGCCGTGCGAGCGGGCGTCACAGCCGGGCGGTCGAGCTACGACAACACCATCCACCGGTTCCTGTCGGGTCCGGTGCTGATCGACGCCTCCGACGGGGACCGGGCCTGGCAGCTTGTGCACCCCGACGACGTCGGCCGGCCGTGCGCCGGCTCGGCGCCGAGCTGCTCGCGGAAGCGGTGTCAGCGGGCGCGGCGGCGGCGATGACCGATGCGCTGCTCGACGCGCGGACCGGGCTGGCGGTGGACCGGGTCGCCCACGCGGCAGCCGTGGCC
>NZ_JAOPWR010000072.1 GCF_025965585.1 Pseudonocardia sp. | reverse complement strand
GGGGGCGCCGCCGGGGCGGCGGCCTGTTCCAGGGTGCCCCAGGCCTGGCACGCGGGGCAGCGCCCGACCCACTGGGCCGTGCGGTGGTCGCACGCGGTGCAGCGGAACGGGGCCCTGGTGGCGCGGGCCCTGGAGGTCACTCGGCGGCCGACTCCGTCCGCGGGGTGTTCGGGTTGCCCACGGGGACGTTGAAGGTGACGGTGCCGGCCCTCTGGAAGGTCAGCGTGAGGGGGTAGGTCAGGCCCGGCCGGATCTCCTGGTTGACGCCGGTCAGCACGATCTGGGCGCCCTTCGGCTCGTCGCCGGGGGCCGTGGGCGCGGCCGCCGAGGTCGGGGCGGCGGCCCCGGACGTCGGGGTGGCCGCCGAGGTGGCCCCGGTGCTGGGCCCGGCCGCCGCCACGGGCTGGCCCTCGACGAGCAGGACGCGGCCGCCGACGATGGTCGGGTTGCCGCTGACCTGCACCGACTGGGCGACCGGGCTGCTCGCGGAGACGAGCTTGTCGTCGGTGCCGGCGGAGTTGACGATCGTCATCTGCAGCGGGGCGTCCCCCCCGCGCGTGTAGATGCTTGCGCCCTTGGCGGCGGTGTACTCGAACTGCGCGTCGCGGATGGCGATGGACCCGACCGTGGCCTGGGCGCCGCCGACCGCGGACACCTGCGTGCTGGTCTGGGTGATCTGCCCCGCCCCGCAGCCTGCCAGCGCGAGAGCGCCGATCACGACGCCGATGGCGGCGACTCCGGTGCGACGGGTACGCAGGCTGCGGCTCACGGGGGTGGGCGTCCTTCCGGGCGGATGCCGCTGGGCGGCAAGGCGGGTGGCGCGGCCGGCCGGGCACATGCGCCCCAGCTGGACCTCGATCAGCCTAGTAGGGCGGTGACGGAGGGGCCGACTCGGCCGTTCGAGGCATGTTTTCTGAGCGTTGTCAATCCCCTGACCTGCGGTGACGGGCTGGACCGCGCGGCGGTGCCCACCTGAGTCGTGTTAACCTGGGCTCAGCGAAAGGGGCAGAGGACACATGGTTTTCAAGGTCGGAGAGACCGTTGTCTACCCGCACCACGGTGCCGCACTCATCGAGGCCATCGAGACTCGGACGATCAAGGGCGAGGCACGAGAGTACCTCGTACTGAAGGTCGCCCAGGGTGATCTCACCGTGAAGGTTCCCGCCGAGAACGCCGAGGTCGTGGGTGTTCGTGACGTGGTGGGCCAGGAAGGTCTCGACAAGGTGTTCGAGGTGCTCCGCGCCCCGCACACCGAGGAGCCCACCAACTGGTCGCGCCGGTACAAGGCGAACCTGGAGAAGCTGGCGTCGGGTGACGTGAACAAGGTGGCCGAGGTCGTCCGCGACCTGTGGCGCCGCGAGAAGGACCGCGGCCTGTCCGCGGGTGAGAAGCGCATGCTGGCCAAGGCGCGGCAGATCCTCGTCAGCGAGCTCGCGCTCGCGGAGGGCACCGACGAGGAGCGCGCCGAGGTCCTGCTCGACGAGGTCCTCGCCACGGCGACTGCCTGAACAGCAGAAGCGGCCTGAACGCAGCACACACCGCCGGTCCCGAGCTCCGCGTGAACGTCGTCGCGGTAGTCGTGGCCGGCGGTTCGCGTTCGGCGGGTGCTGCGGTCGACGTCCTGCGGCCGGTCGCGGGCGTCCCGATGCTCGTGCGGTCGGTCCGTGCCGTCCTGGCGTGCGGGTTGGTCGATCACGTCATGATCGACGGGGGCGAACGCACGTCCGCGTTGCTGCACGCCTGCGCCGGGCTGCCGGTGCGCGCGTGGCAGCCCCGTCTCGCTCCGCAGGTCGTCCGGGCACACAGCGGTCAACGAGCCGACGCCACATCGGGTGACGGCGCCGGTGCCGAGCGTTTCGACGGATTCGTCGTGGCTCACGATGCGGCCCGTCCGCTGACCCCGCCGGCGCTGTTCGGCGCCGTCCTGGAGGCGGTGCGTCACGGCCACGAGGTCGCCGTCCCCGTGCTGCCGCTGGCCGACACCGTCAAGACCGTGGACGGGGACGGGCTGGTCCGCGGCACCCCGGAGCGTGCCGGGCTGCGCGTGGTGCAGACGCCCCACGCCTTCCGCGCCGGGGCTGTCCACACCGGACTGCTCGACGTCGCCGGTGCGCACACCGCGGCCGGGAGGCCGGTACACACCGTGGTCGGCGACCCGCTCGCGTTCGCCGTCCGCACCCCCTGGGACCTGCAGTTGGCCGAGTTGCTCGTGGAGGGCGCGTGAGGGTCGGGATCGGAACCGATGTGCACCCCGTCGAGGCAGGGCGCGAGTGCTGGGTGGCCGGGCTGCTGTGGGAGGGCGTCGACGGCTGTGCCGGGCACTCCGACGGCGACGTCGCCGCCCATGCGCTGTGCGACGCCCTCCTCTCGGCGGCCGGGCTGGGCGATGTCGGCGCGGTGTTCGGCACCGGCCGTCCGGAATGGGCGGGTGCGAGCGGTGTGACGCTGCTCGCCGAGGTGCGCAGGCTCGTCACCGCCGAGGGATGGGCCGTCGGCAACGCCGCGGTGCAGGTGATCGGCAACGCCCCGAAGATCGGCAAGCGGCGCGCGGAGGCGCAGCAGGTGCTCTCCGACGCGGTCGGTGGCCCGGTGAGCGTCTCGGGCACCACCACCGACGGCCTCGGCCTCACCGGCCGCGGTGAGGGCATCGCGGCCGTCGCCACGGCGCTGCTCGTGCCAGCGACCTGACGGTCAGGCGTTCGTCGCGTCCAGGCGCCGCTGTACCTCGTCGGGGGTGAGCCGCCCGGTGTGCTGGGCGATCATCCACTGGTGGCCGAAGGGATCGGCGAGCCTGCCGCCGCGGTCGCCGTAGTCGTGGTCGGAGACGGGGAAGATCACGGTGGCGCCCGCGTCGAGCATCCGCCGCGCCACCGCATCGGCGTCCGTGACGTCCAGCGACATGATCACCGGTGTGCCGCCGCCCGACGGGGCCGCGTCGCCGTCGCCCGCGTCCTTGACGGCGAACCGGATCGGGCCGGCTTCGACCATCGCGTGCACGACCCGGCCGTCGGCGGTGTAGCGCTCGGTGACCTCGCCGCCGAGCGCGGTGGAGTAGAAGGCGAGCGCCGCGTCGGCGTCCTCGACGACGAGGCGGGGATGGAGTCCGAGGATCTGCGTCATGCCCGCCAGCCTGCCGTGCTGTGACCAGCCCGTCATGGACGAATCGGAACTGCCCTGTTAAACGGTGCCGGAGGCGGGGTCCGTACTCTGGAGGGGTGAGCCTGCGACTGTTCGACACCGCCACGAGGAAGCAGCGTGACTTCGTCCCGCTGCGGGCCGGGGCTGCGTCGATCTACGTCTGTGGGGCCACCGTGCAGGGCCTTCCCCACGTCGGGCACGTCCGCTCGGGCCTGAACTACGACGTGCTCCGCCGCTGGCTCACCCACCAGGGGCTCGATGTGACGCTCGTCCGGAACGTCACCGACATCGACGACAAGATCCTCGCCAAGGCCGCCGCCCACGGCAAGCAGTGGTGGGAGTGGGGCGCCACGCACGAGCGGGCCTTCCAGGCCGCGTACGACAGCCTGGGCTGCCTGCCGCCGTCGATCGAGCCGCGGGCCACCGGCCACGTCACGCAGATGGTCGAGCTGATGCAGCGGCTGATCGACGCAGGCCACGCCTACGCGGCGGACGGCGACGTCTACTTCGCCGTGCGCACGTGGCCCGAGTACGGCGCGCTGTCGGGGCAGAAGGTGGACGACGCCGTGCAGGGCGAGGGCGAGGCCACCGGCAAGCGCGACCCCCTGGACTTCACGCTGTGGAAGGCCGCCAAGCCCGGTGAGCCGTCGTGGCCCACGCCGTGGGGCCCCGGGCGGCCCGGCTGGCACCTCGAGTGCTCCGCGATGGCCACGATGTACCTCGGCTCGGCGTTCGACATCCACGGTGGCGGCATCGACCTGATCTTCCCGCACCACGAGAACGAGCAGGCCCAGAGCCACGCCGTGGGTGACGGGTTCGCGCAGTACTGGCTGCACAACGCGTGGGTCACCATGGGCGGCGAGAAGATGTCCAAGTCGCTGGGCAACACGCTGTCGATCGACGCGCTGCTGCAGCGCGTGCGGGGCGTCGAGCTGCGGTACTACCTGGTCGGCCCGCACTACCGGTCGTCCATCGAGTACTCCGACGTCGCGCTGCAGGAGTCGGTGTCGGCCTACCGCCGCATCGAGTCGTTCGTGCACCGGGTGCGCGAACGGCTCGGCACGCCGGAGCCGGGCGTGCTCTGCGCCGATTTCGTCGCCGCGATGGACGACGACCTCGGCACGCCCGGGGCGCTCGCAGCCATCCACGGCACCGTGCGGGAGGGCAACACCGCCCTCGACGCGGGCGACCGTGCCGGGGCCTCGGGCGCCGCGGCGTCTGTGCGCGCGATGACCGGCGTGCTCGGTCTCGATCCCCTCGACCCCCGCTGGGCCGCCGGCGACGCCGGCAACGACGCCGCAACCGGCGCGCTCAGCGCACTCGTCGAGGATCTGCTCGTGCAACGACAGGAGGCGCGGGCCCACCGCGACTTCGCCACCGCCGACGAGGTGCGCGACCGCCTCACCGCCGCCGGCGTGTCCGTCGAGGACAGCGCCGACGGACCCACCTGGTCGCTCAAAGATGCCTGACGGAGACGTGTAGAAGATGGCCGGCAATTCCCGACGTCGCGGAGCGATGCGCAAGGACGGCACCAAGAAGGGGATGGTCGTCGGTTCCGGCGGTCAGCGGCGCAAGCAGCTGCAGGGCAAGGGCCCCACCCCTCCGAAGGAGGAACGCCCGTACCATCCGGCGGCGCGCAAGGCCAAGCTGGCGGCCAGGGCCGCCGAGAACCACAGCCGCGGCAGGGTCGCGGGCAACCGCCGCAAGGCCGGCGAGGGCGAGACCGCGGAGACGGTGCTCGGCCGCAACCCCGTCGTCGAGTGCCTCCGCGCGGGCGTGCCCGCCACGGCGCTGCAGGTGGCCATCGGTATGAGCGCCGACGAGCGCGTGGCCGAGGCCGTGCAGCTCGCGGCCGACGCCGGCATCTCCATCCTCGAGGTGCAGCGCGGCGAGCTCGACCGCATGGCCGGTGGCGCCCTGCACCAGGGCCTCGCGCTGACCGTGCCGCCCTACGCCTACGCCCACCCCGACGAGCTCCTGGAGATCGCCTCCGAGTCCCGCGCGCCGGGTCTCATCGTCGCCCTCGACGGGGTCACCGACCCCCGCAACCTCGGCGCCGTCGTCCGCTCCGTCGGGGCGTTCGGCGGCCACGGTGTGGTGGTGCCGCAGCGCCGCGCCGCGGGCATGACGGCCGTCGCGTGGCGTACGTCGGCGGGGGTGGCCGCACGGTTGCCCGTCGCGCGGGCCACCAACCTGACTCGCACGCTGCAGGAGTACGCCCAGGCCGGCTACATGATCGCCGGGCTGGACGCGGAGGGCACGGTGTCGCTCGACGAGTTCGAGATGGCGTCCGACCCGCTCGTCATCGTGATCGGCTCCGAGGGCAAGGGCCTGTCGCGGCTGGTCAAGCAGACCTGCGACGTCACGGTCTCGATCCCGATGGCCGGGCCGGTGGAGTCGCTCAACGCCTCGGTGGCGGCGGGCGTGGTGCTCGCCGAGGTGGCGCGGCGCCGCCGGATCGGCTGACGCCTCCCGGGCGCGGAGAACGTGGCCACGGCCGTGTTCTCCGCGCACGACCCGCTCAGCCTGTGCGGACCTGCCCGCGGACGCGGCCGACGAGCCGGCAGGCCAGATAGCAGAGGAACGCGATGGTGGCCACGTAGCCGGAGATCGGCAGGCCCGGCGCCAGCGACAGCAGGGTGCCGCCGAGCAGCGCGACCTCGGCGAAGGCTACGGCCAGCAGCGTGGCGGCCAGCGGGTTGGCGGTGACGCGCGCGGCGGCGGCACCGGGGATGACGGTGACGGCGAGGACGATCACGGCGCCGACGATGGGCACGGCGATCGCGGTGGTGAGCGCGATCAGCACGGCGAACATCGGTGACAGCAACCGCACCGGCACGCCGCGGGCCACGGCGACGTCCGGATCGGTGCTGGCGAACAGCAGGGGCCGGTAGACGATCGCCAGCACCAGCAGCACCACGGCGACCACGAGGCCGAGCACCCAGAGGTTCGTGGAGTCCACCGACACGATCGACCCCGTGAGCAGGCCGAACTTGTTGGCCGCGCGGCCGTCGTAGAGGGAGATCATCAGCACGCCCAGGCCCAACCCGAACGCCAGGACCACGCCGATCACCGAGTCGCGCTCACGCTGGCGCAGGCCCAGCAACCCGAACACCAGCCCCGCTGTCACCGCACCGGCCACCGCGCCGATGCTGACGCTGATCCCGAGGAGCAGCGCCGCCGCCCCGCCGGTGAACGCCAGCTCGGCGGTGCCGTGCACGGCGAACGCCATCCCGCGCGCGACGATCAGCGGGGCGAGGACACCCGCCACGAGCCCGAGCAGCGCGGCCGCGAGCAGCGCGCTCTGCACGAACGGCAGGTCGAGGTACTGACCGGTGCCGTCGAGGGTGAAGAGCCTGCCGAGGATGTCGTTCATGCCTCGGGGTCCTCGGCGTGGCATTGTGCGTCAGCCCCGACCACGACGAGCCGGTCGCGCACCCGCAGCACGTCCACCTCGGTGCGGTAGAGCTCCGAGAGCGACGCCGACGTCATCACCTCGTCGGGCGTGCCGATGCGGAAGCGGCCGTCGACCAGGTAGAGCACGCGGTCGACCAGCTGCAGCACCGGGTTGATCTCGTGCGTGACGAACACGACAGCCGTGTCGGCGCTGCGCCTGCGCTCGTCGATCAGGGTGCTGACGACGCGCTGGTGGGCCAGGTCGAGTGAGAGCAGCGGCTCGTCGCAGAGCAGCACCGACGCGTCCCCGACCAGCGCCTGAGCCACTCGCAGCCGCTGCTGCTCGCCGCCGGAGAGTCGCCCCACCGGGGCGTTGGCGTACTTCGTGGCCCCCACCGACTCCAGCGCCACGCGCACCTTCTCCTTGCGCTCGCCGCGTCCGCTCAGCCCGATGCCCCAACGGTGCCCGTCCAGCCCGAGGCCGACGAGGTCGCGCGCCCGCAGCGTGAGGTCCTCGGGAAGGGCCTTCTGCTGCGGGACGTAGCCGATGGCCCGGCTGCCGCGCGCGGGGGCGCGGCCCTCCACCAGCACCTCGCCCGTGTGCAGCGGCTGCAGGCCGAGCAGCACGCGCAGCAGGGTGGTCTTGCCCGACCCGTTCGGCCCCAGGACGGCGATGAACTCCCCGGGGGCGACGTCGAGATCGAGGCCCGCCCACAGGGTGCGCTCGCCGAAGCGCAGCGCCGCGTCCCGCAGCGAGACGGCGGGCACGCCCGCGCCGCGCCGCCCGGAGCGCGCCAGGCGCGGAGCCACCGTGGTCACGAGCGGGCCTCCTGTGTTCGGGGCCGGCGCCCTGTGGACAAGGGCCGGGTCGGGGTCATGACGTGCCGAGCGCCGCGGCCAGCGCGTCGACCTGCTGGGTCATCCAGGCGACGTAGTCGGTGACGCCGGCCGGCAGGGTCTCGGAGACCTTGACGACGGGCACGCCACCGGCCGTGGCGGCCTGCTCGACCTGCTTGGTGAGCGGGGTCTCGGTCTGTGCGTTGGGCAGCAGCGCCTTGACCTTGTCCGGGCCCTGCAGCGTCTTCAGGGTATCCGCCAGCACCGCGGCGGGCGGGTCGGTGCCCTCCTCGACGGCCTGGGAGAACTCCGCGGGCGTGGCGTCGACCAGCCCGGCGGCCTGCACCATGTACAGCGGCACGGGTTCGGTGATGCCCACCTTCTCGCCGGAGTGCGCGGCCTTGACGGCGTCCAGCTTCGCGGTGAGGCCGTCGATCTTCGCGTTGAACGCCGTGGCGTTGGCCGTGAACGTCGACGCCTGGGCGGGGTCGGCGGCGCCGAGGTCGGCGGCGAGGGTGGAGGCCAGCTTCTCGACCGTCGGGAACGAGTACCAGACGTGCTCGTTGAACTTGCCGCCCGCGGGGGCCTGCAGACCCGAGAGCTCCGAGACGTCGATCGTCGTGGGCTTCGTGCCGGACGCGGCGAGGAGCTTCGTGGCGAAGTCGTCGTAGCCCGCGCCGTTGTAGACGAGCACCTTCGCCTCGTCGACCGCGACCGCGTCGGCGGGCTTCGCCTCGTACTCGTGCGGGTCGGCGTCGGGGCTGTTGATGATGGACGTGACCTTCACGGCATCGCCGCCGATGGCCTGCGCGATGGCGCCGTACACGTCCGTGGAGGCGACGACGGACAGCGCCGTGGTGCCGTCGGCGTTCGTGGCGGCGGGAGTGCCGGAGCCGCAGGCGGCCAACGCCAGGGCCGCGGTGGTGGCGAGGGCCGGCGTGAGGATCGCGCGGCGCAGGTTCATCGGGGCTCCGAGTGCTCGTTCTGATAACGACAATGGTTGCCGTTCCACTGTAGCGTGACCCTCTCCAGAGGCCGCAACACCGGTCTGTGATCAGGAGAGCTGTGGCACAACTTTCCCGAGGCCCATCTGAACCGTTACGGTTCAGCGATGTCCGGGCTCCCGAACGTGCGCCGGCCAGCGACGCTCGCCTCGCTGGCCGCAGAGCTGGGCGTGTCGAGAACCACCGTCTCCAACGCCTACAACCGTCCCGATCAGCTGTCCGCGCCCCTGCGCGCCCGCGTGCTGGAAGCCGCCAGACGCCTGGGCTATCCCGGGCCCGACCCGGTGGCCCGGTCGCTGCGCACGCGCAAGGCCGGGGCCGTGGGGCTGCTGCTGACCGAGGCGTTGTCCTACGCCTTCCGCGACCCCGCCGTCACCGGGTTTCTCGAGGGTCTCGCGCTCGCGTGCGAGCAGGCCGGGCAGGGGCTGTTGCTCGTGCCGGTCAGCCCCGAGCAGGTGGACGTCACGGCGGTGCACCAGGCGGGCGTGGACGGCTTCGTCGTCTACTCCGTGCGCGAGGACGACCCCCACTTCCTCGCCGTCCTCGAACGCCCGGTGCCCACGGTCGTGTGCGACCAGCCGCACAACGTGGAGGGTGTCGACCGCGTGGGCGTCGACGACCGCGCCGGGATGCTCGGGCTCGCCCGCCACCTCGCCGGGCTCGGGCACCGCCGCGTCGGGGTGGTCTGCATGCGGCTGGCCGCGGGCCGCCACGACGGGCCCGCGCTCGTGGAGCGCCAGCGGAACGCCACCTACCCCGTGCAGCGCGACCGGCTCGCCGGCCTGCGCGACGGGCTGGCCGAGGTCGGCGTCGCCTGGGCCGACGTGCCCGTCATCGAGCGGTTCGAGCACAGCGTCGACGCCGGCCGGGACGGTGCGCAGGAACTGCTCGCCGCGCACCCCGAGCTCACGGCCGTCGTCTGCACGTCCGACATCCTCGCGCTCGGCGCGCTCGGCCTCGCCGCCGACAAGGGCCTGTCCGTGCCCGGTGACCTCACGATCACGGGCTTCGACGGTGTGCCGGAGGCCGAGCGGGCCGGGCTGACCACCGTCCGCCAGCCCGTGCTGGAGAAGGGCCGCGTGGCCGGGGAGATGCTGCTGCAGCGCGGCGACCGCAACCGGCCGCGCCGCGTCACGCTGCCCACGGAGCTGATCATCGGCACCACGAGCGGGGCGCCGCGGGGCGACCAGAGGTTCTTCTCGGGCTGGTAGAGCGGTCATCCACAGGTGGATGGCCGCTGTGGATCAGCGGGCGGAACGCGCCGCCAGCAGGGCCTGCAGGACCTCGGCCATCTCGTGGGGGTCCGCCACGCGGTGGCCCGCGGCCGTCTCGCCGTCCCCGACCTTGACGCCCACGTCGCCGGGCCGCAGCCGGGTGAAGGCGGTCTCGTCGGTGACGTCGTCACCCGCGAAGAACACGGCGTCGGCGTCGAGGCGCTCGCGCAGGGTGTCGATCGCGGCGCCCTTCGTCACCTGCAGGACGGCCAGGTCCAGTACCGCCTTGCCGGGTGTGGACTCGATGCCCGGCCGTGCGGCCGGCCCCGTCCGCACGGCCTCCAGCACGCGCGTGCCGACCTCGGGCGGCGCGTTGCGGACGTGCACGGCCACGCCGGTGGGCTTGTCCTCCAGCGTGACGCCGGGCTCGCCGTCCACCAGTTCACGCAGCTCGGCGGTCAGGCGGTCGAGGCGGGCGCGCTGCTCGTCGTCGAGGGGGGCGGCCCCGTCGTCGAACTCGCCGCCGTGGCTGCCGACCATCCGGACCGGGCTGCCGAACCCGGACACCGCCGCGAGATCGGCCAGCCCGCGGCCCGACACCAGCGCGACCGTGGTCGCGGGCAGCGTGGCCAGTGCCCCGATCGCGGCGGCGGACGCCGGCAGCGGCCGGGCCTCCGACGGCACCCGGACGATCGGGGCGAGCACCCCGTCGAAGTCCAGGGCGACGAGCAGCCGGGGTGCCGCGGCCAGCTCGGCCAGGGCGGCGGGGAGATCAGTCATCGTGCAGCCCCAGCGCGTCGAGGAAGGAGCGGGCCCACTTGTCCACGTCGTTGGCCAGCACCTGTTTGCGAAGCGCCCGCATCCGCCTGCGCCCCTCGGTGGGCGACATCGTCAGCGCGGCGTGCAGCGCGTTCTTGACGCCGTCGGTGTCGTGCGGGTTGACCAGCACGGCCTCCTTCAGCTCGATGGCCGCACCGGCGAACTCCGACAGCACCAGCACCCCGCCGAGGTCGCTGCGGCAGGCCACGTACTCCTTGGCGACGAGGTTCATGCCGTCGCGCAGCGGCGTCACGAGCATCACGTCGGCCGCCACGAAGAACGCGGCGAGCTCCTCGCGGGGCAGCGACTGATGCAGGTAGTGCAGCACCGGGAACCCGACGCGCGCGTACTCGCCGTTGATCCGCCCGACCGACTGCTCGATGTCGTTGCGCATCTTCTGGTAGTGCTCGACACGCTCGCGGCTGGGCGTGGCGAGCTGGACGAACGCCGTGTCGTCGGCCAGGCCCTCCTCGAGGAGCTCCTCGAACGCGCGCAGCCGGACGTTGATGCCCTTCGTGTAGTCGAGCCGGTCGACGCCGAGGATCACGTGATCGGGATCACCGAGGTCGGCACGGATCTGCTTGGCCCGCTCCTGCACCTCCGACGTCCGGGACAGCGCGTTGAGCGCACCCGAGTCGATCGAGATGGGGAAGGCTCCGAGCCGGACGACGCGGTCGCCGTAGCTGACCTCGTTGCGCGCGGGGCCGGGCGTGGCCTCGGTGAAGCGGGTGGCCAGCCAGCGGAAGTTCCGGACGCCGCCCGGAGTGTGGAAGCCGACGAGATCGGCGCCCAGCAGCCCCTGCACGATCTCCCGGCGCCACGGCAGCTGCTGGAACAGCTCGGTGGGCGGGAACGGGATGTGCAGGAAGAAGCCGATGCGCAGGTCGGGCCGCAGCTCACGGAGCATGGCCGGCATCAGCTGCAGCTGGTAGTCCTGGATCCAGACGACGGCGTCCTGCGCGGCCACCTCCGCCACCACCTCGGCGAAGCGCTGGTTGACCTTCACGTAGGCCTGCCACCAGTGCCGGTGGAAGGCCGGTGGCGCGACGACGTCGTGGTAGAGCGGCCAGAGCGTGCCGTTGGAGAAGCCCTCGTAGTAGTCCTCGACCTCCTTCGCCGACAGCCTCACCGGGTGCAGCTGCAGCCCGTTGTCGACGAAGGGCTCCGCGTCGGCGTCGGCGAGGCCGGGCCAGCCCACCCACGCGCCCTCGCGGTTGCGCAGCATCGGTTCGAGCGCCGTGACCAGCCCGCCGGGGCTGGCCTTCCAGCGCTCCGTGCCGTCGGGGAGCTTCTCCAGGTCGACCGGGAGCCGGTTCGCCACCACCACGAACTCGGCGCCCGCCAGTTCCGTACCCACGCGTCCTCCTCGTGCTACCTCTGCTGCGGACCCTACTGGGGTGCGGCCTCCTCCACGGTGTCCGCGAGGTGCGGCTCCGGGCGTCGGCGCGGGCGGGTGAGGAAGTCGCCCAGAGCGACCCCCGCAGCCAGCGCGAGCCCCGTGCCCAGCGCCACCGTGACGGTGACGAGGCCGTCGGCCACGCCCTGGACCGCCAGTTGGTAGAAGCCCCGATAGGCGGTGTACCCCGGCAGCAGCGGGGTAATACCGGCGAGCGTGATCACCAGCGGCGGCACGCCGCCGCCCCGGCGGAACAGGCCTGCGGCCCCTCCGACCACGATCGCGGCAGCCCCGGTGGCGACGACCGGGCCGGTGCCGAACAGCTGCGTCATCACCCCGTAGACGCCCCACCCCGCCGCTCCGGCCGCACCCGCCGCCAGCAGCGACCGCAATGGTGCGTACCCCGCGAGCGCATACGCCGCCGCCGCGAGCGCCGCCGCGAGCAGCGAGAGGCCGAACCTCCTCGCCCCGGTGGGTAGCTCGCCCGCCACCTCCAGCGCCAGCCCGAACTGGAAACCGATCTTCAACCCCAGGACGACGCCCGTCAGCAGCCCCGCGGAGAGCAGCACGATCTCGGCGACGCGACCCGCTGCCGTCACGTAGTAGCTGGAGATGGCGTCCTGCACCGAGCCGACCACGGAGAACCCGGACAGCAGCACGGTGATGCTCGCCGCGATCACCAGCGACGGCCGCGTGCCCGCCGGGAACGCCCCCGTCGCGAACAGGGCGAGCGTGGACCCGGTGGCCAGGATCCCGCCCACCACCTGCTGGAAGAACGCCGGCAGCCCCCACCGGTTGAGCAGCCGCCCGGTGCGGTCGATCAGCCCGGTGACGACGAACGCCGCCGCGGCCGTGATCGGTGCGGCGCCCAGGAGCAGGGCGATGGCCGCCGCCAACCCGGCCCACCCCGCCGTCGCGACCCACCGCGGGTACGGGTGCGGCGCGCTGACGGCCTCCGAGAGCGCGGCCGCGCCGCCCTGCACGTCGAGCGTGCCGTACTCGACCAGCCGGATGATGCGGCCGACCTCGACCAGCCGCGTCAGGTCGAGGGAGCGGTAGCGCACGAGCCGCATCGACGTCATCGGCGCGGCCGCCTTCCCGCGGTGGCAGCAGATCGTGATCGACGTGAACGTGATGTCCACGTCCACGCTCGGCAGTCCGCTGACCGTGGCCAGGCGCAGCATCGTCTGCGTGGTCTCGTCGGCACTCTCGCCGCTGGAGAGCAGCACCTCCCCGACCCGCATGCACAGGTCGAGCACCTGCTGCACCTGCGCGTCGTCCGGCACACGGGGGCCGATGGGTGCCATCAGGCGGAGCGAGGGCGGGCCCGGTTCGAGGAACACCCGTGCCTCCTTGCGGAGCACGGTCCTGAGCCGGTCGGTGAAGCGGCCGCTCACTGTCATGCCGCCGTGCCGGGACGTCCGGCGCCGAACGAGAGATCCACGCCGTCAGGGTAAGTGGGCGTCGCGCTCGCGATCAGGCGGCGTGTGCAGCCACGGCATTCGTGCTGCACACGGCTTCGTCCGCTGCGCACGAGCGGGTCAGGGCCAGGGCTGTCGCCGCGAGCGCGGACGCCGCCCGCGTGGCGACGACCGGCGCGGAGGCGACCGCGTCGAGCACGAACTGCCGGGCGCGCGGCAGGGCCGATCCCGTGCCGGATCTTCCGCCGACGCCCTGCGTCAGCGCCGCCGCCGAGCGCTTCCGGGAGGCACTCGACGCGGCGCGGGCGGATGCCGGTCTACCTGCCCGAGGACTTCGGGGGAGGCGGGCCGCCTCCCGTCCGCGCTCGAGCGGCTCGCCGAGCTCGTCGCGGAGGACGGGGCTCGGCGGTGGGTGGCTAGGATGGCCACACCGGCCGGTGTAGCTCAGTGGTAGAGCAACCGCCTTGTAAGCGGTAGGTCGTCGGTTCGATCCCGACCCCCGGCTCCAGGTCTGACCAGTGGTTTCAGGTCAGGCCCATGATGATCCAGATGCTCCCAGACCGACGAGCATCGTCATCACGGCGAGCGCGTTCGTCCTCGACGACGCCGGCCGCCTGCTGATGATCCGCCGCACGGTCAGCGGGCTTCATGCGCTATCGGCGGCCGTCACGAACTCGGCGAGACGATGACGGCCACCGCCATCCGAGAGACGACCGAAGAGACCGGCATCCTCATCGAGATCACCGGCCGTGGTCAGATCGTGGACGGCTGGGTGCCCCGGCTGGGTGCCGCGACCAGGTTTTCGGCGATGGTGCGGAGTGTGATGTTGCGGCGCTGAGAGACCGTCCGCAGGGTCGCGAACGCTTCGTCGGCGGGGCAGCGGCGGCGAGCGATGACGGACCCGATGGCGTGGCCGATGATCGATCGTGAAGACAGTGCGAGGCGCAGGCCGTCAGTGAGGGCGATCTCGTCGTAGTGGCGCAGGCCGGCGGTGACGGCGATGGTGGTCTGCCCGGCCAGCCGCCGCGCTGGGATGACTACCCGCTTGCCGCGCTCGCGCCGACACCGTCGTCGCACCGCCGCACTCGAGCGAGGATTCCCACCCGGCGCGCCCCGATGTCGAGCCGCCACCGATCAACTGCGCCGACGACCGCCTCAACCCGGGCAGAACCAGCTTGGTTGCGCT
>NZ_JAOPWR010000056.1 GCF_025965585.1 Pseudonocardia sp. | reverse complement strand
GCGCACTGCGCTCTCGGCGCCCTGGGGATCGACAGGTCGACCACGGACGGCCCGGTGACGGTGATGATCCGGCCCGAGCAGATCGCCATCGACGGCGGACCCGACGCGGTCACGGCACGCGTGCTCGACGTCGAGTTCCACGGCCACGACGCCGTCCTGCGACTCGCGCTCGCAGCTCCCTCCGCACCGACCGAGCTCACGGCCCGGTGCCCGAGCTACGCGCTTCCCGCCGTCGGCGAGCAGGTCGGCATCGTCGTGCGCGGCGGCGTCAGCGTGGAGTCATGACCCCCGACCGCACCGCCGACACAGAAACAGCATGAGTCACACAGGGGCACCATGAGACACAGAGGCGCCATGACTCGGACGAGCCGGGCTCAGGCCATGTCCCGCGCTCCGATCTCGTGGGACACCGTGCCCGGATATCCCTCCGGGGGAAGGTGGTCGACGAGGTCGTCGTACCGGTTGGTCGCCAGTGGGTCCGACCCCGCGCTCGTCAGGGAGAGCCACACCGCCGCCACCCCGTCCGGCGCCTGCTCCAGACACGCGGCACGCACCAGCCCGTCCGGCGGGATGTCGACCACGACGGCGCCGACGGCGCGCGTGCCGTCGCACCGCACGACGGTCCAGCTCGCCGTGGCGCCGGGCACGCCGTGCGCGAAGTCGTTCACCACCCACACCTCCAGTCCACCGGGTGCGGCCCGGAGCAGCACGGCCATCGGTTGCCCCACCTCCCGGAAGGCGCGATGGGCTCCGCCCCTGCCGTCGACCTTCGGACACCCCCAGTAGTCGTACGCGCCGTACCAGCTCTGCGGCGACACGTCGATCCACATGAACTGGACGTAGCCGCCGTTCGGCTGCCAGCGCTGCAGCCGGCACCGTTCGATGTAGAACTTCGTGAGGTGGTAGGCGTAGCTGTGGTGCTCCGCCGTCCGTTCGGGCGCGCGGCGGAGCGTCCGGTCCAGCGCCCTGCCGACGTCGCCGCGGGCCCGCGCAGGTGGTGCGTCCACCCCGAACTCCGTGAGCAGCCGGAACCGTGCGTCGCGGACCTCGGCGTAGGCACCGCCGGTCAGGGAGCCGGCGTAGACGTGCTCGTCACCGCTGGCCGGGTCGTCCGCGTCCCAGGAGTTCGCGATCGTGGGCCGCGTGGGGTCCTCGGCCGCCACCACTGCGACGAGATGGTGCGCGAGCCGTCGAGCGGCGTCGCGCGTCTCCTCGACGATGACACCGCCCTCGTTGACGCAGACCCACGCGACGACAGCGGGATGGTGGCGCAGCAGCCGGACCATCCCGCCGACCACGGTCGCGGCCCGCTCGACGTACTCGTCGCCGGCCGGGGTCACCCAGTTGACGTCCGAGTCCTGCACGACGAGCACCCCCAGCTCGTCGCATATCTCGTAGAAGACGGGCTGCTCGACGTGGACATGCACGCGGAGGCAGTTCATGCCCGCGGCCACCACCGCTTCGACGTCGCGCCGGTAGCGGCCCTCGTCCATGCTGCTCAGGTACAGGTCGGGGAAGTAGCTGGTGCCCCGCAGGTAGTAGGGCCGGCCGTTGACACGCAGGCACGTCCGCTCCGCGGAGCGCTCGAGCGACACCGTGCGGAAGCCGATCCTGTTCTCCTCGACGGCGAGCGTCACGCCCTGAGCGTCGAGCAGTTCGGCGACGACGTCGTACCGCTGTGGCGCCCCGCGGTCCCACGGCTGCCACACCTGGGGGTGGGTCACGGCCACGGCAGCAGCCAGCGCGGTGCGCCCCGGCGTCAGGTCCACACGCGACTCCGACACGACGGCATCCCCGGTCGACGACCGGACCGTCGTCCGTAGCCGCACGCCTTCGCGGGCCTGCGGCGACTCGACGTCCCACACGACCTCGACCTCGCCGTGCGCCAGGTCGTCGGACAGCACGGCGTCCGCCCGGAACCCGTGGGACCAGAGATCGCCGTACCCGAGCTCGAGGGTGACGGGCCGCCAGATCCCGACGGGGTTCACATCACGCGGGATGAGCCCGTCCATGTGCTCGTAGGTGCCCTTCACCAGCGCGCGCTCGACGCTGAAGGCACGCTGCGCCTCGGTGTCCGGGAACACGGCGGTGTCCCACGGCGACGAGACCCGCACGACCAGCACGTTGGCGCGGCCGTGCACCAGACGCCCCGCCACGTCGAACCCGAACGGCTCGAAGTACCCCTCGTGCTCGCCGAGGCACTGCCCGTTGAGCCACACGGTGGCGAAGTAGTCCACGCCCTCGAAGAGCAGCCGCGCGAACCGCGGCGGCGGACCCTCGACGGTGAACTCGAGCCGGTACCACCAGGCGTGGTCGTTGAAGCTCCGCAGGGCCCGGCCGCCGGCGTAGGGCTCGTCCGCGAGCAGCAGTTGCAGGTGGCCGAGCTCGGGGATCTCCTCCCACAGCGAGACCCCGTTCGCCGTCGTCGCGGCGAACTCCGGCGCGAAGATCCCGAGCCGCTCCCCGATGTCGTGGACGTCCTGCAGGACGCACCACCCGTCGCGCAGGTCGAGCCTGCATCGCTCCGCCGAGCTCACGTGTGCCGTCATCCCTTCAGGGATCCGGCGAGGATCCCGGCGATGAAGCGCTTCTGGAACACCAGGAAGATGACGATGATCGGCAGCGTGCCGAGGAACGAGCCGGCCATCAGGCTCCCGTAGTGCTGGTTGTAGGGCGAGATCAGTGCGGGCAGGCCGAGGCTCACGGTGAACATGGAGGAGCTCGTCACCGTGATCAACGGCCACAGGTAGTCGTTCCAGGAGGCGGTGAAGAACAGGATGCCCATCACCGCGATCGTCGGCTGCGACAGCGGCACGATGATCCGGCGGAAGATGGTCCACTCGCTCGCCCCGTCGATCCGGGCCGCCTCGATCAGCTCCGTCGGGATCGTGAGCATGTACTGCCGGGCGAGGAACACCCCGATCGCCTGGGCGGTGAACGGCAGGATCAGCGCCCAGTACGTGTCGGTCCAGCCGAGCGTCGTCATCATGTTGAACAGCGGGATGAGGATCACGTAGATCGGCAGCGTGAGCGTGCCGATGACCAGGCCGAACAGCAGCTTCTTGAAGCGGAACTCGAACTTGGCGAACGCGTATCCCGCGCTCAGGGACAACGCGATGGCCAGCAGCGTGCGCGCGAGGGCGATGATCCCGCTGTTGAGGAACCACCGCACGAAGCCGGTCTCGTCGACGAGGTAGGCGTAGTTGTCGAGATAGAGGCTTCTCGGGAACAGCCGGAACGGCACGCTGAAGATCGTGTCGTTCGGCATCAACGACGCGCTGATGACGTAGAGGAACGGCACGAGAGTCGCCGCCACCGCCGCGATCAGCCACGCGTTGCCGAGCACCCGCACCGCCAACGGGCCTCGCAGCCTGCGCTGGGCCATGGTCGTCACCTCCGGTGCGCTCATTGGTCGTCCGCCACGACGCGGTACAGGAACAGCTGGATGCCGGTGAGGGCCAGGGTGATGAGCGCGATGGCCCACCCGATCGCCGACGCGTAGCCCTGGTCGAACTGGACGAACCCCACCTGGTACAGGTAGATGCCCAGTGTGAGGGCGGCGTCGGACGGACCGCCGCCCGTGAGCAGCCACGGCAGCTCGAAGACCTGGAACGAGAAGATCGTCGCCTGCACCGCGACGAAGAGGATGGTGGGCCGCAGCAGCGGCACCGTGATCCGCCAGAACGTCGCGATGCGCCCGGCCCCGTCCAGAGCCGCGGCCTCATACAGCTCGGTCGGGATGTTCTGCAGTCCCCCGAGGAAGTAGAGGCTGTTCAGTCCGAGGTAGGTCCAGATGGCGATGAGCACGATGCTGGGCAGCACCGTCGACTCCGACTGGAGCCAGTTCAGCGGCTCCACCCCGACCACGCCCAGCACGGCGTTGGCCATGCCGAACCGCGGCTCCAGCAGGAAGCTGAACATGATCGCGATGACCACGAGCGACGTCACGTTGGGCAGGAACAGCGCGATCCGGTAGAAGCTGCGCATCCGCTCGGAGCGCAGCACGAACGACTGCAACGTCACCGCGAGCAGCAGCGCCAGCGGCGACAGGACGAACACCGTGCCGAGGGCGTACAGCGACGTGTTGAGCAGTGCGTGCCAGAACCGGTCGTCGGACAGCAGCGTCCGGAAGTTCTCCAGCCCGACGAAGACCGGGGATCCGAACCCCGACTTCTTGTACAGGCTCGTTTCCAGCGCCGAGACGATCGGGTAGAGCAGGAAGCACGCGTACACGACGAAGAACGGGAGCAGGAAGAGGTACGGGGCTGCTCTCCCCCGCACCCCGCCCGGCCTGGTTCGCGGTGCCACGCGCCGTTCCTCGCCCACGGGTGCGTCGATCTGGGCAGTCATCGAGCTCCTTCCGGTCGGTGCCGACGCGGTCCGCTACTTCAGGCGGTTCAGCTCGTCGCGGACCTGGCGGAGCGCCGAGGCCGGGTCCGCGCGGTTGTTGAGCACCGGCGTGATCGCCAGCCGGACGATGGCGTCGACGCCCTTGTACAGCTGGGGCGAGGTGTTCCACGGCGGGATCTGGTCGGCGATCTTCGAGTAGACCGCCCCGATGTTCTGACCGCCGTAGTAGGCGGTCGGCTCCTGCAGCCAGGGCTGTGCCAGCGCCGGCTTGTAGGTCGGGAGCACGCCGCGCTGGTCGTACTCGAAGCGGGACGAGTCGAGCGAGAAGTTGGTGAGCCGGACGATGTCCCAGCAGGCGTCGACGTTGCGGCTCTGGGCGGTGACCGCCTGTCCGGTGCCGCCGGCGAACGCGGTGGGCAGGCTCGCGCCGAGCCCGGTGGGCAGGTTCTGCATCCGCCACTTCCCGGCCTGGTCCGGCACGTTCTTCAGCAGCCCGGTGAAGAGCCAGGCGGGCCCGAAGATCGCCGCGTAGCGGTTGGCCTGGAACGCCGCCCAGTACTGCGGACCGTTGTAGATGTTGTTGGCATCGGCGGGAGCGATGTCGGCGATGCCGTGCGCGTGCACCAGGTCGCGCAGCCAGGTGAGGGCCTGGACGCCCTGTTCGCTGTCACCGGCGAAGGCCCCGGACTTGTCGAAGAACGTCCCGCCCATGACCTGGGTGATCATGTCCCAGTCGAAGACCGCGAGGTCGTGGACGCCGAACATCTTCATGGTGCCGGACGCGCTGACGGTCTTCCCGGCGGCGATCACGTCGTCCCAGGTCGCGAAGGGCGTCTTGATTCCCAGCGAGCGCATGACGTCGTCGCGGTAGGTGAGGGTGACGGCGTTGAGCTCCGTGCCGACCCCGTAGATCTTCCCCTGCCACGACCACGGGTCGACGGCCGCCGACCTGGCAAGCTCGTCCACCGACGCGCCGATCCGCCCGGTCAGGTCGAGGAACGGGACGCTGTTCCCCCCGATGAACTGCGGGAACCGCTGGATCTCGATGTCGGCCATGTCCGGGGCTCCTCGTCCGCTGACGAGGGCGGCGAGCAGCTTGTCGTGCATCTGGGCCCAGGTGAACTGCTGGAAGTCGACCCGGACGTCCGGGTGCAGCTGCTTGAACGCCGCCGACTCGACCACGTGCCGCGCGATCGCGACGCGGCCCTCGTCGAAGCTCCAGTACGTCAGATCCTTCGCGGCTCCGCCGGCCCCGCCCCCGGCCCCGCAGCCGGCGAGCGCGAGCGCCGCCGTGCCGGACGCCGCGAGCGTCACCCCGAGGAAGCTGCGTCTCGACAGGGCCCTGGACAGCGGATGGGAGGGAAGCCGGCCGTGCTCGGGTGCGCCCATGTCGGAACCTCTTCTCGTCGGGGGGCGGGGGATTCGGCGGTCAGGCGTTCCTGCGCCAGCCACCTCGGGCGCCGACGGACCACTCACCGGTGGCGACGGCGGGCGCGGTGTGGCTGCTGACCTCGCAGAACGTGATCGAGTGCGGCGGGAGCCAGGTCACGCCGTCCTCGAACGTGATCGTTTCCTTCTTCGGCTCGACCCGCCGAGGGGCCGCGACGCTGTTGTAGGCGTCGGGGTCGTCCCCGGCGAGGACCGTGCCGGGATGGGAACCGGTGAGAGGGCCGTCCCCGAGCTCCACCGCGCAGGACATCGGCTGCTCGGGATGCCGGTTGACCAGCACGAGCACGACCCGACTGCGCTCGGCGTCGCACGCGGCGATGCCGTCGACCACCGGGACGTCGGTGCCTCCGTGCGCCAGCGTGTCCGCCACGATCGAGCAGTCGGCGATCTCCGGCGGCAGCATCGTGGCGTACATGCTCATGACGTGGAACGTGGTGCGCCGCACCAGTCCGTCGGGGTGCACGTAGAGGGGCCCGCGCGCGTTGACCATCGGGGCGAGGTTGGCCATCCGCACCGTGTCGGCGTGACGCAGGCAGGAGTTGAGGAAGCCGGCCGAGAAGACGGCGTCGGCCATCGTGTAGGTCGAGTTCTCGTCGTTGCGGTCGCGGGCACCGATCGCCTCGGGCGACGAGCCCCACGGGTGGTGCCAGCCCCGCAGGTTCCACTCGTCGAAGGCGATGGCGACCCGGCCGTCGAGCCCGGCGGCGCCGATCACGTCCTCGACACGGCGGATGGCCGCCTCCGGCTGCAGCGACCGGCTCACGCACGTCAGGTAGTCGCTCGGCTCGTCCTCGTCCTGCAGGTCGTCCCAGTAGCCGTGGATGGAGACGTAGTCGAGGTACTGCCCGGCCGAGCGGAGCAGCGGCAACGTCCAGTCGAGGTCCGCCCGGGCGGCGGCGAGCAGCGAGATCGTCGGGTCGACACGGCGCATCATCTTGGCCGCCTCGGTGACCAGCCGCGCCCACTCCTCGGCGCCCTTGGCCCCCATCTCCCAGTGCCCGTAGTTCTCGTTCCCGATGCTCCAGTACGGCACCGCGTGCGGCTCGGGATGTCCGTTGGCGGTGCGCCTGCGCGCCCACCGTCCCGATTCCGGCAGGTTGCAGTACTCGACCCAGTCGCTCATCTCCTCGGCCGTGCCGGTGCCACCGTTGGTGCAGATGTAGGGGGTGGTGCCGACCGCGCGGCACCACTCGACGAACTCGTCGGTGCCGAAGGTGTTGGGGTCCTCGACCCGCCAGGCCTTGTCGTAGGAGGGCACCCGGTCCGGGCCGATGCCGTCGAGCCAGTGGTAGGCGGACACGAAGCAACCGCCGGGCCAGCGCACCACCTCGGGACGCATCTCCTGCAGCGCCTCGATCACGTCGGTGCGGAAGCCGCGCTCGTCGCTCAGCGGCGAGCCCGGGTCGAACAGTCCACCGTGGATCTGGCGGTGGAAGTGCTCGATGAAGTGCCCGAAGATCCCGCGGCTGTACTCGACCGCGGGTCGGTTGAGAGCCACGTGCATGCGGGCATTCACGGCGTCGCGCACAGAACCACCTTCGAGGGACGAGGCGGCGCGGCCGCCTGAGTGGACAGACATCGCGGCGGGCGAG
>NZ_JAOPWR010000525.1 GCF_025965585.1 Pseudonocardia sp. | reverse complement strand
CGGCCCGGCCACCCGCTCCGCGCGGCCGGCCGCAGCGCGGAACCCTGCCGCCGACGATCCCCCGACCGACCCGCACGGCTTCCCGTCGATCCCGGCCGTCCCGGTCCCCTCCGGTCGCTCCGGCTCCCCCGATCCGGCGGAGGCCGCCGCCCTGGCCGGTGCGTTCGCGGTCGACTACCTGTCCTGGGACGAGGACGAGCCGGCCCGCCGTGGCCGGGTCCTGCTCGACTACCTGCGCACCGCGGGCAGCGACCCGGCCCGGCTCGGCTGGTCGGGGCGCGGGCGGCAGCGGGCCGAGTTCGCCCTCCCGGGCCTGGTCCGCCCCGACGGCGAGGGCCGCGTGCTCGTCGACGTCCGGGTGCGCGTCACGCCGTACCGGTCGGTCGGTGACCACGGGGTGGAGGGTCCGGCCGAGCCGGAGCCGGACGTCGCGGGGGCGCCCGCGGTAGCTCCCGCCCCTACCGGCCGTGGCTGGCGCAGCCTCGCGTCCTGCTGGATCCGGCTGTCGGTCCCCGTCACCCTCGACGGCGGCAGGCTCGTCGTCGACGCGTGGGAGGAGACGCTCGGCCAGGAGGCGCCTCCACCGGCACCGCCGGCCGCGACCGGCGACGAGCACGCCCTCGCCGACGACGACCCGCTCGTCGAGCCGCGGCCCGGGGGTGCCTGGTGAGCCGGCCGCGCACGCCGGTCGTGGTCGGGCTCAGCCCCGGCATCGGCACGAGCACGGTCCGTGCGGCGCTGCACGCCCGCGAGGGCAGCCTGCGCGACGGTGCAGCCGACATCCTCGTGTGCGGTACCGACGGCCTGGCGGTCGCGGAGTCTCTGGTCACGAACCCGGCGCACCCGCGGCCCGTCCTGCTCGTCGCCGCCCCCGCCTGGCCGCCGGCGCTGGAGCGGCGGTTCGGCGCCGTGGTCCCGCTCCCCCACGTCGGGCGCTGGGCGGGGCTCCCGCCGCCGCTCGACGAGGCCGCCGCCCTGCTCGGCCAGCCCTTCGCCCACCTGCCCCGGCCGCTGCAGGCCTACGCCGCCTCGCTGCGCCACGTGGCGTCCGTGGTGGTGCGGAGCGGGCTGGTCGCGCAGCCGGCCCCGCCGGTGGTCGTGCGGCCACGATCGGTCGAGCTCTGGCGCGGGCTACGTCCCGTCGAGCGTGCGGAGCGCCCGGCGCCCATCGACCGGCACGACACGGCCTGCCTCGACGACGAGGCGCTCGAAGCCGCCGGGCGGGCGGGGTGAGCCGTGGCCGTCCCGCCCGTCCTGGGCCGCCTCACCACGCTCGGCGTCACCGTCCTGACCGGCCTGCTCCTGGTCGGCACCCCGGCCGCGGTGGCCGCCGACCCGCCTGCGTCGTCCGGGGTGGACGCGGCCGCGCTCCCCGCACCGGCCCGCGAGTCGTTGCCGCTGATCACCGACCTGACCGCCACGACCTGCCCCGAGCTGCCACCGCTGTGGGTGGTGGCGCAGGTGCAGGCGGAGTCCGGGTGGGACGCCGGACTGCATGCCGACACGGCAGGCGGCGCCGCCGGCCTCTACCAGTTCGGGCAACGCGCCTGGATCGCCGCCGGAGGGGCGGCCTGGCCGTCCGACCCTCCCCCTGCCGACGCCCCCGCCCTCTCCGCGGACGCCCACCTGCGCGTCGCCGTGCCGTGGATCTGCGCGAACCTGCGCGCCGTCACCGCGCACCTGAAGGCCGCGAAGAAGACGGCCGCTCCACTCGACGCGATGCTCGTGTGCCACATCGCCGGCTGCGGCCGGGTGACGGGCAGCAGGACCGGGATCCCCGCGGCCGGGCAGGCCGGCTGTGCCGAGCGCTGCGCGCAGGTGATCGCCCGCTACATCCACGCCGTGCACGTGAACCTGGAGCGGTTCGCCGCACCGGTCGCCCCCGCGGCGGCCCCTGCCCCCGCCCCGGCGCCGGCGGCGACCCCGGCCGCGTGGACCGGCGGCAGCACGGGCTGCCGGCCTCCCGACCCCACGCGGAAGGACGGCTGCCTCACCGGTGCCGCCCGTCACGGCCTGGAGGCGGTGGCGGCGGCGTTCGGGGACTGGACGGACGGCCCGCTGATCCACAGCACCGGCTGCTGGGACGCCCACGCCTGGAACCCCGGGAGCGACCACTCCAAGGGCCGCGCCTGCGACTTCATGGTCACGAGACCGGGCACGTTCGCCGCGGGTGCCGAGCTCGACCACGGTTGGACGATCGCGAAGTGGCTGCGCACCAACGCCGGCCCGCTCGCCGTGAAGTACCTGATCTGGCAGGGCCGGTACTGGGACCCGGGCACCACGGACGACGCCGGCAGCTGGGGCACCCGCTACACCGGCGGCGGGGTCTACGACGTCCGCGACGCCACCGGCGGCCACTACGACCACGTCCACGTGAGCTTCCGGGAGTGACGTCGTGAACCGTCCGTCCGCACGCCCGGTGCTCGCCACCCTGGTCGCCGTCCTCGTGGCGGTGCTGGTGGTGCTGCTCGTCGGCGCCGCCGGAGCACTCCACCCGCCGCCCACCGGCGATCCACCACTCGGCGGTGCGCTGAGCGAGGAGGACCGCGCCGCCGTCGCCGCGGTGCCGGTCGAGCGCGGCGCCGGTCCCGCCCCGGTGGACCCGGACGTCGAGCTCACCGATCCCGGGGCGGTCGCGCGGGCCTACCTCGCCGCCGCCCACTCGGTGCGTCCCGGCGACACGGGCCGCACCCACCTGCGCGCCGCGGGCTACGCGGAGCCCGGCAGCCCGGCAGCGGCGGTCGGCGTGATCGTGCTGGATCCCCCGCCCGCCGGTTCGCTGCGCACCGCCGCCGTCACGGCCCTGGAGCTCGTCGCGGCCGACGCCGGGGGCAGCCGCCGCGGCTACCGCGCCGAGGTCGGCACCGCCACCGGTCCACCGGGCGGGGCACAGGCGGTCGACCTCGTCGGCGCGTCGGTCGTCCTCGCCCGTCAGCCGGACGGTCGGTGGCTCGTCGCCGCCGAGACCGTCGAGAACCCCGTTCCCCCCGCCGGGGAGGACTGATGCGACAGGAGCACCCGTCATGACCATCGACGACATCGAGGAGCTGATCCGCAAGTACATCTCCACCGGGATCGCGGTGGTGGTGATCCTGGTGGCGCCGGGCACCGACGCGAGCGAGCTCTCCCTGCCCTCCGGGTCCCGGGTCGTCACGGTGGAGCCGGGCCGGGCCGGAAGCACGAGTGACGGCAGCCCCGGGGACACGGGCGGCGGCGCCGGGCCCGACCCGTCCGCAGCCGGCACGGGCGGACCCGGCACGGGCGGCGGAGGCGGTTCCCCGGAGGGTGGTTCCGGCGGAGGCGGCTCACCTGAGGGCGGTTCGGGCGGCGCGCCCGGCCCCGTCGCGGGCGCCCCCGGAACCTCGACCGACCCCGGCAGCGCCTCCGGCCGCGAGCCCGGCGAACGCTCGGACCCACGTGGGGGGAACGGCGGAGTCCCTGGTCGGAGCGACGGGAGCGACTCCCCCAGCTCCGGTGACAGCTCCACCGCCGGCAACGCCACCGGCAGCAACGACACGGCGGACGGGCAGTCACGGGGTCCCGGCTCCGAGGGCACCACCGCCGCCGCGACGCTGGGCTGGGGCACCCCGAACCGAGAGGACGACTTCAGCTCGGGCACCGACCAGTGGGGCGTGTACGACGGCGCCGGGCACGGCGGCCAGGGCAGGCGCTCGCCGTCGGCCGTCTCGCTCACCGACGGGATCATGACCGTCACCGGCGACGCGTCCGGCACCACCGCGGGCATGGCGTGGAACCCCGGGCAGCGGTACGGCCGCTGGGAGGGTCGCGTCCGCGCGCCGGTCGGCGATCCCTCCTACAACGCCCTGCTGCTGCTCTGGCCCGACGCGGAGGACTGGCCGTCCGGCGGCGAGGTCGACTTCATGGAGATCTCC
>NZ_JAOPWR010000515.1 GCF_025965585.1 Pseudonocardia sp. | reverse complement strand
GCGGCGCGGGCAGCGCCGGCGGGCCGAGGTCGAGGCCCCGCGTGGAGGCGATCCGGCGCAGGCCTGGTGTCAGGTCCGCTGCCCACCGCGCGTGCACGTCGAGCGCGAGCGTGTCGAGGGCAGAGGCGAGCAGGCCGGGCAGCCGATGCCGGCCGGACGGGTCGGACCGCTCGACGTGGACGCGGGTCTCCCGGCTCAGCTGCCCGAGGGCGGTGGTCGCGGCGTCCGATGCGGCGATCCGGCTGAGCGCCAGCTCGCTGCGCAGCTCCGTCCGGTGGGCGCCACCGAGCAGAGCACGAGCCTGCGCCAGCTCGGCGCGGCGGGCGCGGACGGCGTCGGCGTAGCGGTCGGGCGAGGGCAGGGACCGCGGGGACATGGGCACAGCGTTCCGGCCCGAGGTGCTCCCCGGGCCGGAACGGGCGACACGGTGTGCGATCGCGAACGACCGTCACGCCTGCGGCGGGGCCGCTGGCCACCAGCCCGGCCACGCGCAGCGCGGGCCTGGCGGCCACGAGCATCGGCACCTGCCACTTCCGGCGCAGCACCACCGCCACGGCGGCGACCTGCAGGGCGAGCACCAGGGCCACGAGCAGCCGGTCGCGGGCGAGCACCGGCGCGAGCACGGCGGCGCCGCCCGTCACGGCCGCGGCGAGCAACTGGGTCCGGGGTAGGGCGGGAACGGGTAGGGCGGGAACGGGTAGGACTGACCGCGGTAGGGGCCGGGCGCGGCCGAGGCGCGATCACCCGATCGGACGACGGGCCGACCGGTCGTCCGGGTTTCCCGAAGATTCACAGCATCGCCGGATGCACCCGGCGTCACCGCGCCGGTAGGGCCGCTGACCTGCACCGAAGCCGCATCAGGCCCAGCCGGCCGGGCCGCCGATGGGCCCGCCGTGCGCCGCGCCCTCCGAAACCGTTTCGAGATCAGAGGCAACCCCATCGCCGACCCGGGCGTCTCCCTTTCGTGACCATGGTGCCGACTTCGGCTCCGGTCCGGCCCCGACCGGACCGCCCGACCAGCGCAGGGCGACCAACTCTGCGCCCATGTCGTCGAGCCGGTGACCGATCCGTCCCAGCTCTTCAGCGAGAGCCGCGAACGGGTCAGCGGTGCGAGGCGGTGTGCTCATGCCGCCGAGAACGGGCCGACGGGACGCATCAGGACATGCGTACCGGTACGGCCGTTCGGTCACGGTTCCATCACGTATCCCTCGTTCGGGCCGCCGCTACAGCTCCGCCGCACCTCAGCGGGCCGAGCGTCGTTGTCCCGCATGAGCGGACCTGTCTGGAGGTTGTGTGAGCGCCGTACTGCCCGCCCGTCCGGCCGTTCCCGCGGTGTCGGCGCACTTCGCGTCGCCCCAGGAGTCGGCCCGCCGCGCGCTACGCCGTCCCAGCCCTCGACAGCACCCGAGCCGGACGCCCTACCCGGCCGTCAG
Source organism: Pseudonocardia sp. (assembly GCF_025965585.1). Lineage (GTDB taxonomy): Bacteria > Actinomycetota > Actinomycetes > Mycobacteriales > Pseudonocardiaceae > Pseudonocardia. Next base: position 13,633 of record NZ_JAOPWR010000515.1, on the reverse strand, counting down.
CGTCGTGGTCCCGACCCGCAACGAGGCCAAGAACCTCGAGGTGATGCTCCCCGCGATCGCGGCCGTGCGCCCGGCGGTGCACGAGATCATCGTGGTCGACGGGAACTCCACCGACGGCACGCTGGACGTCGCCCGGCGCGTGCTGCCGTCGGTGCGCACCATCACCCAGACCCGCACGGGCAAGGGCAACGCCATGGCCTGCGGTTTCGCCGCGGTCACCGGTGACGTCGTCGTCATGTTCGACGCCGACGGCTCCGCCGACCCCGCCGAGATCCCGCGCTTCGTGGAGGCGCTCGTCGCCGGCGCCGACTTCGCCAAGGGCAGCCGCTTCGCCCGCGGCGGCGGCAGCGACGACATCACGCTGCTCCGCAAGACCGGGAACCACGGCCTCAACGGCGTCGCGAATGCGCTGTTCGGCACGTCGTACACCGACCTCTGCTACGGCTACAACGCCTTCTGGGCCGACGTCCTGCCGCTGTTGGAGCTCCCCCCGGTCGACGCGCCCGCCCCGGCCGACGGCATGCTCTGGGGCGACGGGTTCGAGATCGAGACGGTGCTCAACTGCCGGATCGCCGCGGCCCGCCTCAAGATCACCGAGGTGCCCTCGATGGAGCGGCAGCGCATGTTCGGCGAGACCAACCTCCGGACCTTCGTCGACGGCACCCGGGTGCTCCGTACGCTGTTGGCCGAGCACCGCCGCAAGTCCGACCGCTCCCGCTGAGGCGTGGCGGTCGCCCGCCGACTCCGAGGAGAGAGTTCGTGACCAGCCCCGCCGTCGCGGCGACCGTCGTGATCTGCGTCTATACCGAGAAGCGGTGGGACGACATCGTCGACGCGGTGGACTCCGTCGCCGCGCAGGACGTGCGTGCCGCCGAGACGATCGTGCTCGTCGACCACAATGCAGCCCTGCTCTCCCGCGCGCTCGAGGCCTTCGGGCCCCACGGGGTGCGGGTACTGCCCAACGTCCACAAGCAGGGCCTCTCCGGCGCGCGCAACACCGCCATCGCCGAGGCGATCGGTAACGTGGTCGTCTTCCTCGACGACGACGCCGCGGCCCGTCCCGGCTGGCTCGCCGCGTTGCTGGAGCCCTACTCCGACCCCACCGTCGTGGCCGTCGGCGGTGTCGCGCACCCGCGCTGGCCCGTGCGCCGCAGCACGGCGGGCGCCCGCATCGACACGCGTCCCGTCGTGCTGCCCGGTGCCGCCCCCGCCGACGGGGACGCCACGGGCGAGCTCGACTGGATCGTCGGGTGCACCTACACCGGCCAGCCCACCGAGCAGGCCGAGGTGCGCAACCTCATGGGCTGCAACATGTCGTTCCGGCGCGAGGTCTTCGACCGGGTCGGCGGCTTCGCCGAGGACATCGGCCGCATCGGCAAGAACCCGCTCGGCTGCGAGGAGACCGAGCTCTGCATCCGCGCCCGGCAGGCCTACGCGGCGGCCGGCGAGAAGATCCGCATCGTCTTCGAGCCGCGCGCCGCCATCGACCACCGCGTCAGCGAGGACCGCATCGGCTGGTCCTACCTGCGCCGCCGCGCGTGGGCCGAGGGGCTGTCGAAGGCGGCCGTCTCCAAGCTCGTCGGTAGCGACGACGCGCTGGCCACCGAGCGCGACTACGCCGCGAGGATCCTGCCCACCGCCGTCCTGCGGGAGCTGAAGCGCAAGTCCCCGGCCTCCGCGGCGGCCGTGGTCGTCGCGCTGGGCTGCACCAGTGCCGGGTACCTGCGCGGGAAGCTGCCCGGCGCCACCGCCGGGGTGCGGCTGCCGGCCGCCGCCAACCAGGGTGTCTGAGCAGACGGCGGGCCATCCCCCGATCACCAGCTTCGTCCACCACCGGGCCCGGCTCACCGAGGGCCAGCAGGCGGCGTGGGACCGCTCGTGGCACGTGCGCGGCCGCGACGTGACCGCCCTGCTCGACGGCGGCATCGCCTACGACCCGGCCGCCTGGTTCGGGCGCAGCGCGCCGCTGGTGCTGGAGATCGGCTCGGGGATGGGCGAGTCGACGGCGGCGATGGCGGCCGCGGCGCCGGACGTCGACCACATCGCCGTCGAGGTGTTCGAGCCCGGCATCGCCCAGCTCCTCATGCGGATCGAGGCCGCCGGGCTGACCAACCTCGCGCTGCTGCGCGGCGACGCCGTGGCACTGCTGCGCGAGCGCGTGCCCGCGGGCTCGCTCGACGGCGTCCGCATCTACTTCCCGGACCCCTGGCCCAAGCGCAAGCACCGCAAGCGGCGGCTCGTGGAGCCCGGCGTGGTGGCGCTCGTCGCGTCCCGGCTGCGGCCCGGCGGCACCCTGCACCTCGCCACGGACTGGGACGACTACGCCACCCAGATGCGCTCCGTCTGCGCGGGTGAACCGCTGCTGGAGAACACCGCATCGGACGAGTCGGACGGCTGGATCGCGCGTCCGGAGTGGCGCCCCGTGACGAAGTTCGAGCAGCGGGCACGGGTAGAGGGCCGCGACGTGCACGATCTTCTGTTCCGCCGCCGTACCGGCGGACCACTCTCCGATCACGTTCAGTGACAGTGTAAGAAATGTGAGGCCCCCGAAGGGGGCCCGGTCGGGCGAGGCGGAGGTACGAGGTGGCCAGCAGCGTGAGGTCACCAGGTGCCGCTGTGCTCGGCGTCGATCAGACGGGCGTTACCGAGGAGAGTATGTGACGTCGCTCGTCGATCGCACGGCCGCGATGCCCGCTCCGCGCTGCCCGGCCGTCGCTCCGGAGTCCGCCGCGCCCGTCGCCGCGCCCGGCCCGGTCGATCCCGCGCAGGCGCGTGAGTTCCTGGAGCAGTTCCACGCCGAGACCTCGCCGGCGATGTCGCTCGAAGGCCGCCTGCACCAGGTCCACAACGAGCTGGAGCTCACCGGCAGCTACACGCACACGCTCGAGGAACTGTCGTTCGGCGCGCGGGTCGCGTGGCGCAACGCGGCGCGCTGCATCGGCAGGCTCTACTGGAACAGCCTGCGCATCCGGGACCGCCGCGACGTCAGCGCGCCGGCGGACGTCGCCGCCGAGTGCATCCAGCACCTCCGCGACACCACGCGCGACGGGGCCATCCGCTCCACCATCACGATCTTCGCGCCGGACCGGCCCGACGAGCGCGGCCCGCGCATCCACAACGAGCAGCTCGTCCGCTACGCCGGGCACCGCACCCCCGGCGGCGAGATGCGCGGCGACGGCCGGTACGCCGACTTCACCGACACCGTCGTGGCACTGGGCTGGGAGCGGCCGAACCCTCGCGGCCGGTTCGACGTGCTGCCGCTCATGGTCTCGGGGCCCACCGGCGGGCCGCAGCTGTTCGACCTCCCGCGCGACGCCGTGCTCGAGGTGCCGCTCATCCACCCCGACCACAGCTGGTTCGCCGACCTGCGGCTGCGCTGGCATGCCGTGCCCGCGATCAGCAACATGCCGCTCGAGATCGGCGGGATCACCTACCCGGCCGCCCCGTTCAACGGCTGGTACCTCGGCACCGAGATCGGCGCCCGCAACCTCGCCGACACCGATCGCTACGACCTCCTGCCCATCGTCGCCGAGCGGCTCGGGCTGGACATGAGCTCGGAGCGCACGATGTGGCGCGACCGCGCGCTCGTCGAGATGGTGCGGGCGGTGCAGCACTCGTTCGACGTGGCGGGGGTGACGATGGCCGACCACCACACCGAGTCGGAGCGGTTCCTCACCCACCTCGGCCGCGAGGAGCGGGCGGGGCGCACGTGCCCGGCCGACTGGAGCTGGATCGTGCCGCCGGTGTCGGGCGGCCTGACGCCGGTCTACCACCGCTACTACGCGGAGCCCGACCCGTCCACGCGCCCGGCCTACCTCCCGGCCCCGTAACCCCCGCGAGTCGGCACACCGAGCCCCGCGAGTCGACAGACCGGGGAGCGAGTCGGCAGGGGGTGGCGGGCGAGTCAGCACGGGGTGGCGGGCTCGGACCGGCTACCCGGGCGGGGTGAGGCCCGGGACCTGGCGGCTGCGGCCGCGGAACTCCGCCACGGGCTCGCCGTCCACCCGCAGCGTCACGTCGTAGAGGCCCGAGCGCCCGGCCAGCGCACGCTCGACGGCGTCCGCGACGACCTCAGCGCCCAGCGCGACCGGCCGCAGGAACGCGATGTCTCCGCCGGACGCCACCGTCGAGACCCCGTGGCTGTTGCAGGCGTAGGCGAACGCGCAGTCGGCCAGCAGGAACAGGTAGCCGCCGTGGCAGATGCCGTGCCCGTTGACGTGCCGCTCCTCGACCGTCAGGGCGGCGCGCGCCTGCCCGGGCCCGACCTCCAGCAGCCGCACACCGGCCCCGTTGCCCGCCGCGTCGGCCCGCTGCATGGCGTCCGCCGTGCGCGTCGCGACCGCCGCCGCGTCCTCATCCCCGTGATCGTTCATCTGCGCGGATGCTAGCCCGCGGTCCGCCCGGGACGGCCCGTACGGACCAGGCGATAGGGTCGGTACATGTTTCCGACCCGTGTGACGGTCCGCCCGTGACCGCTCCGACGGGCCCGTCGCCCCGCGTACTGCTGGTCTGGGACGCGCCGAACATGGACATGAGCCTCGGCTCGCTCCTCGGCGCGCGTCCCACGTCCGCGTTCCGCCCGCGCTTCGACGCCGTCGGCCGCTGGCTGCTGGATCTCGCCGGCCCCGACGCCGTCGCCGAGGCCACCGTCTTCACCAACGTCGTACCGGGCAGCACCGAGGTCGTCCGGCCCTGGGTGGAGGCGCTGCGCAACGTCGGTTTCGCGGTGTTCGCCAAGCCGAAGGTCACCGAGGACTCCGACGTCGACGACGACATGCTGGCCCACATCCGGCTGCGCGCCGACGAGGGTCAGCTCGAGCACGTCGTCGTCGCGTCCGGCGACGGTCGGGCGTTCAAGGAGCCGCTCGAGGAGCTCCAGAAGCAGGGCACCTACGTCACGATCATCGGGTTCCGGGAGCACGCCGGCTTCGCCGTGGCGTCCGACGTGTTCGAGTTCGTGGACCTCGAGGACATCGAGGGCGTCTTCCGCGAGCCGCTGCCGCGCATCACCCTCGACGCCCTGCCCGACTCGGGTGCGTGGCTGCCGCCGTTCCGCTCGCTGCGGTCGCTGCTGGAGCCACGCCGGTGAGGTTCACCGCCCCTGTCGTGCTCCCTTGCGACGAGGCCTGCTCGGTGCTGCGCGACGCCGTCGTGGACGTCGACGACGCGGGCCGGATCACGTGGGTCGGGCCGCGCGCGGACGCCCCGCCGAGCGACTCCCCGGTCACGGCGCTCGCCGGGGCGCTGCTGCCGGGCCTGGTCAACACCCACGCCCACACCCCGATGGCGCTGCTGCGCGGCATGGGCGGCGACCTGCCGCTGATGCGCTGGCTGCAGGAGGTGATGTGGCCGGCCGAGGGCAGGCTCACCGCCTCGGACGTGCAGGCCGGGATGACCTCGGGCTGCGTGGAGCTGCTGCGCACCGGCTGCACCACGAGCACCGAGATGTACTTCTTCAGCGACGCCGTGATCGACGCCGTCACCGCCGTCGGCTCCCGCGTCGTGTTCACCCCGGGCATCATCGCCGCGCCGGGCTGGGACCGGCTCGGCAGCTGGGAGCAGATGCGCGACGACGTCTCGGCCCGCATCGACGACGTCGGGCTGCGGTCGGGCCCCGGCGAGCGCATCGAGCTGGGCTACGGCCCGCACGCGGCGTACACGCTGCCGCCGGAGGCGCTGGCGTCGGTGGCGGAGCACGCGCAGGCGCGCGGGGCGCTGATGCACATCCACGTCGCCGAGGCGGTGGAGGAGGACGTCGCGCAGCGGGCCGAGCACGGGTCGGTGCCCGCGCTGCTCGAGAAGCTCGGGGCGCTGGGCGGGCGGGTGCTCGCGGCGCACGGCGTCCAGCTCTCCGACGACGACATCGCCCTGCTCGCCTCCCGGGGCGCGGCGGTGGCGCACTGCCCGGGCTCCAACGCGAAGCTGGCGGCCGGTGTCGCGCGGGTGACCACCCTGCGCCGGGCCGGCGTGCGCGTCGGCCTCGGCACCGACGGCCCCGCGTCCGGTGACGACCTCGACCTCTGGGCCGAGGCCCGGCTCGCCGGGCTGCTCGCCCGCGTCACGGCCGCGGACGCGGCGGCGCTCACCGCGTCGGAGCTGCTGCTGATGGCCACGCGGGAGGGCGCGGCGGCGATCGGGCGCGACGACGTCGGCACGCTCTGCCCCGGCGCGTGGGCGGACCTGGTGCACGTCGACCTGGACGATCCCGCGTTCGTCGACCCCTCCGACGACGCCCAGCTGATCTCCAACCTCGTCTGGGCCGGGGGATCCCGCCTCGTCCGGGACGTCTGGGTGGCCGGCGAGCAGGTGGTGGCGGCGGGCGAGCCCACGCGCGTAAACCGCGCCACTACGACGTCCGCGCTGCGGGCGGTGGCGGCGACGCTCCGAGCCTGACCCCGGCCGACTCACGGGGAGCGCGGAAGGGCCAGCGCGGGTGGTGTGGTCTCCACCCGCGCCGGCCCGATCCTGCGGGACGGCCCGCTCCCCAGCCGGCCTTCGCGTTCCCCGCCCCAGCGGGGACATCTCTCAGCGGTAGTGGCCCACCGTCTCGCGGCGGCGGTGGTGGCGGCCGCGGTCGACCGTGTCCACGCGTCCCTCGGTGGCGTGGGCAGCCACGTTCGCCCGCTGGCGGGTGGGCTCCGGGTAGTGCTCCACCGAGCGCGACGGCGACGGGACGAGGACCTGCACCGGGATGGGGGCGGTCAGCGGGTCGCGGCGGAACTCGTCCACCGGGTCCAGTGCCGCCGCCCGCGTCGCCGCACTGGGCTCGTGCTGACGGCGGCGCCATCCCCCGCGCCGCAGCGCCGCGAAGATCGGGGTCAGCACCGCGTCCTCGTCGAACGCGTGCCGGCCCCCGACGGCACCGATCAACTCGTCGTCGGTCGCGGTCGCCGTCCACCTGTCCTGAACCTGAGCCAGGTCGTTCACGCGTCACCTCCGTGGTCGTCGTGCGCGCAAGAACGTTGGTGCTTTCAGCCCTGTCTGGGCTCGGCCGTTCAGCGCGCTCTGACACCCACAACGGGGACACCCGCCCGTGGAAACGGGTTCGGAGCCGTCGTTACAGCTTCTCGGCGCGATTCAACTCGTTCGGGTGGAGTTCGCCTCTCACGCCACTCCTTTGAGTATTCGAGTGATGCCCGCTGCAGCCGTCGTGGCGAGAATCCAGCCCGCGGCGACCGGTGCGCTGCCGATCCACTGCGATGTGCCGTCGAATCTCCGGTACCCGTCCTGTCCGAGGTTCACGATCGGCAGCAGCGGGTCGGCGGCGAAGAGCCGGCCGTTGAAGACCGGATGCCGGCCGTCGTCGACGGGGGATCGGCTCGTGCGTGCCGAACCAGATCCCGCCCGCCACCGCAGGACGGCACCTACCAGCAGGCCGCCGACCAGGGCTGATGGCCGCAACCGAGCGGCCGGTGCTGCAACGCGCCCCAGATCCGGTCCGCGACCCCGGCCTCCGCGTACCGTCGCGGCCGGCGCGCGACGAGCACGCGCTCGGCGAGGTCCTCGTGACCGGCGCGGCGGTGGGCGGCGGCCAGTCGGTCGTGATGTCCCGGTGCGTAGTCGACCGCCCCCTGTTCGACCCAACGCAGCCCCATTTGGCCGTCAATCACACGGGTGTCATTCAACAATGCGTAGTCGAAACCGTCGATCGCTACTCCACCTCGGGCATCCCACAAGGGACTCGGAATCGGAGAACGTTCCCACCGCGCCTTGGTCAGTTGCGTCGTGTCGCGTCGACGAACTGCACCCACTTGCTCACGTCCGCGCGCCGGATGCGCACGCCGCCCGTGGCGGTGACGCCGCCGGATCATCGTCCGCCACGGCGTCCAGCTCCCCCCGTGATCATCGGCGGGCCCTGCCTACCACCGCACCGGGCGCCGGGAAGGAACCGGCACCGAGGTGCCCGGACGCACTAATCTGCGGCCGTGAGCGAGCGTACGAGCGAACGGTCCGCGCAGGTTGACCACCAGGCCGGCGACGGGCAGCCCGAGCGGCCGGTCCCTCCGTCGGCCACCCCCACCGGACCGCAGGTGGCCGGGGACCCGGAGTCGAGCGGGCGGCCCCCGCGCTCACCGATCCCCACCCCGCTGCGGGTGGCGTCGGAGGTGTGCGCCCGCGTCCTGGTCATCGCTGCGGCACTGGCCCTGCTGATCTACCTGATCACGCTGTTGCGGATCGTGGTCATCCCCGTCGCGATCGCGATCCTGCTGACCGCGCTGCTCGCCCCGGCGGTGCACTGGCTGGCCGCCCGGCGGGTGCCCCGCGGCCCGGCCACCGTGCTCGTCCTCGTCGGCGGCCTCGCGGTGCTGGGCGGCCTGCTGTCGTTCGTCGTCAACACGTTCATCAACGGCTTCCCGGCGTTGCAGTCGCAGCTCACGGCGACGTTCGAGCAGCTCGGTCCGCTGCTCTCCGGCCCGCCGTTCAACCTGCCGAGCACCTGGTTGCAGGACCTGCCCGCGCAGGTCTTCCAGGCGATCAGCCAGAACCGCGACGCGCTCACGTCCGGGGCGCTGACCACGGCGGCGACGGTCAGCGAGGTGGCGGCGGGTGTCGCGCTCGCGCTGTTCTCCCTGATCTTCCTGCTCTACGACGGCCCGCAGGTGTGGGAGTTCCTGCTGCGCGGCGCGCCGCGGCAGCGCCGGGAACGCGTGGACGTGGCAGGCCGGCGCGCCTTCGCGTCGCTGGTGGGCTACGTGCGGGCCACCGTGCTCGTCGCCATCGTCGACGCGCTGGGCATCGGCCTGGGGCTGGCCATCGTCGGCGTGCCGCTGGTGGTGCCGCTGGCCGCGCTGGTATTCCTGGGCGCGTTCATACCCACCGTGGGTGCTGTCCTGACCGGCGCGATCGCCGTGCTCATCGCGCTCGTCTCGAAGGGGCCGGTGGCCGCGCTGATCATCCTGGCCGTCGTCGTCGGGGTGCAGCAGCTGGAGGGCCACGTCCTGCAGCCGTTGCTGCTGGGCCGGGCCGTGAAGCTGCACCCGCTCGCCGTCGTGCTGTCGGTGGCGGCGGGGCTGGTGATCGCCGGGATCGTGGGCGCGCTGCTGGCCGTGCCGCTGCTCGCCGTGCTCAACACGGCGGTGCGCTCGCTGACGGCGAGCGTGGAGCAGGACCCCCACACGGTGAACGCGGTCGACCCGCGCCAGGCCCAGCCGGGCACCAACTCCACCCATCCGCCCGAGCCCGGCCGCATCGCGAAGCTCCTGCGACGGCTGAGCCCGGGCTGAGGAACGAAGCGCCCACGGCCGACCCGCGGGGTGGGGCGGGCGTCAGGCGGCGGCGTCGAGCTTCTCCACCGACTCCGGATCGAGGTCGACCTCCGCGGCGCCGACGTTCTCCTCCACGTGCGCGAGGTTGCTCGTACCGGGGATCGGCAGCATCACCGACGAGCGGCGCAGCAGCCACGCCAGCGCGACCTGGGGCGCCGTGACGCCGAGCTTCTCCGCGACCTCGGCCACCGGGCCACCGGGCTCTGCGAGCTTCCCGGACGCGATGGGGAACCACGGCAGGAAGCCGATGCCCTGCTCGGTGCAGTAGCGCAGGACGTCGTCGCTGCCGCGGTCGACGAGGTTGTAGCGGTTCTGCACCGTGGCGACCTCGACGATCGTGCGGGCGTGCTCGATCTCCTCGATGCTCACCTCCGACAGCCCCACCGCGGCCACCTTGCCCTCGTCCTTGAGCGCCGCGAGCAGGCCGAACTGCTCGTCGGCGGGCACGGACGGGTCCACGCGGTGCAGCTGGAACAGGTCGATGCGCTCGACGTCGAGCCGGCGCAGCGAGAGCTCGCACTGCTGACGCAGGTACTCGGGCCGTCCGCACGGGTGCCACTTGCCCGGGCCGGTGCGCAGCAGCCCGGCCTTGGTGGCCACGGCGATGCCGTCGTAGGGGTGCAGTGCGCGGCGCAGCAGGTCCTCGGCCACCTCAGGGCCGTAGGAGTCGGCCGTGTCGAAGAGGTCGACGCCGAGCTCGGCGGCCTTGCGCAGCACGGCGACCGCGCCGTCGGGGTCGGGCGACGGACCCCAGACCCCTGGGCCGGGGAACTGCATGGTGCCGAAGCCGATCCGGTTGACGCTCCCCTCGCCGAGCGGGAAACGGCCTGCGGCGGAGGCGGGACGGACGTCCTGAGCGGTGTTCACAGTGGCCAGCCTCGCACTGTGAGTACTGGTGCTGCCGCCGATCGTGACGGGCGACTCGGAGGCGCCGCTCACCACACCGGGCAGCGGTGCGATTGCCCGGCCCCGCCCCCGCGCACTAGCGTTCGCGCGTGGCCAAGATCGTGCCGTTGCCGCAGGCGGTGTCGGAGCTGGTGCACGACGGGGACACCGTCGCGCTCGAGGGCTTCACCCACCTGATCCCTTTCGCCGCGGGCCACGAGATCATCCGGCAGGGCCGGCGCGATCTCACGCTCGTGCGGATGACCCCCGACCTCATCTACGACCAGCTGATCGGCGCCGGTTGCGCGGCGAAGCTCGTCTTCTCCTGGGGTGGCAACCCCGGGGTCGGCTCGCTGCACCGCATGCGCGACGCGCTGGCCAGCGGCTGGCCCCGCCCACTGGAGATCGAGGAACACAGCCACGCGGGCATGGCCAACCGCTACGTGGCGGGCGCGTCGGGGCTGCCGTTCGCGATCCTGCGCGGCTACGCCGGCACCGACCTGCCGCTGCACACGCCGAGCATCTCCACGGTGACGTGCCCGTTCACCGGTGAGGAGCTGGCCGCGGTCTCGGCGCTCAACCCCGACGTCACGATCGTGCACGCGCAGCGCGCCGACCACGCCGGCAACGTGCAGATGTGGGGCATCACCGGCGTCCAGAAGGAGGCGGTGCTCGCGGCGACGCGCGCGATCGTCACCGTCGAGGAGGTCGTCGACGAGCTGACGCCGGTGCCGGGCGCCGTGGTGCTGCCGGCCTGGGTGCTGGACGCCGTCGCGGTGGTGCCGGGCGGGGCGGCCCCGTCCTACGCCCACGGCTACTACGACCGCGACAACGCCGCCTACCGCGCGTGGGACGCGATCAGCCGCGACCGCGCGCGCTTCACGAGCTGGCTCGACACGCTGAAGGGCGCTGCCGTATGACCGAGTCGACCTGGTCCGCCGACGAGATGATGAGCATCGCCGCGGCCCGCACGCTGCGCAACGGGCAGGCGTGCTTCGTCGGCATCGGGCTGCCGTCCACCGCCGCGAACCTGGCCCGGCGGCTGCACGCGCCCGACCTCGTGCTGATCTACGAGTCGGGCACGATCGGCACCCGGCCCACGGAGCTTCCGCTGTCCATCGGCGACGGCATCCTCGCCGACTCCGCGCTGGCGGTCGTGAGCGTGCCGGAGATCTTCAACTACTGGCTGCAGCCCGGCCGGATCGACGTCGGCTTCCTCTCCGGCGCGCAGGTCGACCGCTTCGGCAACATCAACACCACCGTCATCGGCTCCTACGACGAGCCGGACGTGCGGCTGCCCGGGTCCGGTGGCGCACCGGAGATCGCGGCGTCGTGCCGCGAAGTCGTGATCGTCATGCGCCACAAGATGCGGGCGTTCGTCGAGCGGGTCGACTTCGTGACATCGGTCGGCCACGGCGAGGGGCCCGACGACCGCAAGGCGCTCGGCCTGCGGGGGGCCGGGCCGATGCGCGTGATCACCGACCTCGGCGTGCTGGAGCCCGACCCCGACACCTCCGAGCTCGTGCTGACGGCCCTGCACCAGGGCGTCACCCTGGAGCAGGTGCGGGCCGAGACGGGCTGGCCGATCGAGGTCTCGCCCGATCTGATGATCACCGCGGCACCGACCGCCGAGGAGCTGGAGACGCTACGGGGGATGCGGACGGTGGGGGCGTCATGACCGTGGAACTGCACTACGTCGACGAGGGGCCGCGGGACGCGCCGGTGCTGGTGCTGGCCGGCTCCCTGGGCTCGACGCTCGAGATGTGGCGGCCCCAGGCGTCGCTGACGGAGACGTTCCGCGTGATCCGGATCGACCACCGCGGTCACGGGGGCTCCCCGGTGCCGCCCGGGCCCTACCGGATGCCCGATCTCGCGGCCGACTCGCTGGCCCTGCTCGACTCCCTGGGCCTGGACCGGGTCGCGTGGTGCGGGCTGTCCCTCGGCGGGATGGTCGGCATGTACCTCGGTTCCGAGGCCCCGGAGCGGCTCACCAGCCTGACGCTCTGCTGCACCACCGCGCACTTCCCCGACCCTCAGCCGTGGATCGACCGGATCGCCTCGGTGCGGGAGGGCGGCACGGGCGCCGTCGCCGCCGGCACGGTCGCGCGCTGGTTCACCCCGGAGTACTCGGAGCGGAACCCCGACGTCGTAGCGGAGGCGGTCGGGATGGTCACCGCCACCGACGACGCCGGCTACCTCGCCTGCTGTCAGGCCATCGAGGCGTGGGACCACCGCGACCGGCTGCCCGCGGTGGCCGTGCCGACGCTGGTGATCGGCGGTTCCGCCGACCCGTCCACACCCGTCGAGCCGCACTCGCGCACGCTGGTCGACGGCATCCCGGGAGCCCGGCTCGCGGTGGTGGACGGCGCGCACCTGGCCACCATCGAGCGGGCCGGGGAGACGACGGCACTCATCGCCGAGCACGCTGCTCCGTAAGGCGCATCGCGTCCGCGCGATCGGCGCAACCGACAGTGGGCGTGGCCACCCTCGCACTCCTCCGGGCGCATCGCCGCTTACCCTCGTAGACGACGGGCAGTACCCGGGTCAACGGCGAGCTCGGGATCGATCTCGAGTCTCAGCGGAGGAACGGACGTGCTCAGCGATCGGGAACGGCGGACCCTCGCCCGCATCGAGCGGCATCTGATGGAGTCCGATCCCGATCTCGCGCGGCTCTTCGCTGCGAAGGCCGCCCGTAGCGGCAGCAGCCCGGTCCCCACGTTCATGCTGGTCGCCGGTCTCGCGCTGCTGGTGCTGGGCAGCGTCATCGCCGCCGTCCCGATCGCGCTGGCCGGCATGGCAATGTCGCTGTTCGCGCTGTTCGCCGCGCACACCCGCCCGTCGATGATCCAGCGCCCCGATCCGGCATAACGGCGTGACACCGCCCTCGCCCTGTGGTCAGGTGCGGGCGTGACAGCCGCCTCCGCCTCCCGTCGGACGCTCACCGGAATCCGGCGCTACCCCGTGAAGTCGTGTCGCGGCCATGCGCTCGACACCGCCGTGGTGGAGCCCTGGGGACTCGAGGGCGACAGGCGCTGGATGCTCGTCGACGACGAGGGCGTGGCCGTCACGGCACGGCAGCTGCCCCAGATGGTGCTGGTCACGCCCGAGCCCACCGATGACGGCCTGCTCGTGAGCGCCCCGGGCGTCGAGCCGTTGACCGTGCCGCTCCCGGCCGGTGGTCCGCTCCTCGACGTGCAGGTGTGGGCGGACAAGGTGGTGGCCACGCCCGCCGCGGAGGCGGCGCACGCCTGGTTCAGCGCGGTGCTCGGCACCTCCGTGCGCCTCGTCCACCTCGACGACCCGACGGGGCGGCACACCGATCCGGACTACGGCCTCGACACGGACCTCGTCTCGCTCGCCGACGGGTACCCGCTGCTGTTGGCCACCGAGGAGTCGCTCGCCGCGCTGGGCGAGCTGGTCGGCGAGCCCGTCTCGATGACGCGCTTCCGCCCCAATGTCGTCGTCGCGGGGGCGCCGGCCTG
>NZ_JAOPWR010000505.1 GCF_025965585.1 Pseudonocardia sp. | reverse complement strand
ACCCCGACGGTGTACCGCTACACCCGTGAGGCGCTCGCCCTTCTCGCGGCGATGGCCCCGACGCCGGAGCAGGCGATCGAGGTCGCCCGTGGGAAGGCGTTCGTGATCCCAGGCCGGTGTCGACGCGTTCATGCTCGCGTTGCGGCAGCGCTCGGAGAGCGACCCCACGAGCTACGCGGCCCTGCTGAACCTCCAGGATCGCGCAGAGGAGCCCCTCGGCCCCGGCGTAGAGAAAGGCGACCACGAGCGCCGCGATGGACGGGGGGCACGACCCGATCGTGCCGCCTCCCATGAATGCACATGCGCCGACCGTCGTTCCTTCGCCGTCCGGGCGACGCTCATACGCCCCCGAGAAATGAGGGGAGCGACCCCCTATTGACTGGGGTACCCGCCCTCGGATCGTCGCCCCATTCTTCGGCTCATGTCCGATCCGCGGGATCGGGTTCGGGGAGATGAGATCGAGGGGAAGATCTTGTGGGCCGGAACGAGGACGTACCAATCGTCGTGCACCGACGACTGTCGTGGTCAGGCATGATGAAGATCATCGCCGCGGTCACGGTGGCGACGATCGTGCCGGTCGTGGCCACGATCGCGGTGGTGCGCAATGCGGACAGAACGGCGGAAACGGTCACCACAGCCGCGCCGCCGCAGACCCGGACCTATTTCATCGCGGCCGACTCGGCGAAATGGAACTACGCGCCGGACGGCAAGGACGATATCACCGGGAAACCGTGGGACGACGTGTCCGCGAAATACACCGTCGCCGGCCCCGACCGGATCGGCAGCCGGTACACCAAGTCGCTGTACCGCGAGTACACCGACGCCCGGTTCACCGCGCTGAAGCCCCGCCCGGCCGCGTGGGAGCACCTCGGCGACCTGGGACCGGTGATCCACGCCGTCGTCGGCGACCGGGTCCGGATCGTGTTCAGGAACAACCTCACCCGGCCCGTCAGCATCCACATGCACGGCCTCAAGTACGACAAGGCGTCCGAGGGCGCGCCCTACGGCGACGGCACGGCGCCGCGGCAGCAGGGCGACGACGCGGTGCCGCCGGGAGCGGTCTACACCTACGACTACACCGTGCCCGACCGCGCCGGCCCCGGCCCGATGGACCCCAGCTCGGTCATGTGGATGTACCACTCGCACACCGACGAGATCGGTGACACCTACTCGGGCCTGATGGGCCCGGTCGTCGTCACGCGGCCGGGCATGGCCCGCCCCGACGGCTCACCGATCGACGTCGACCGCGAGCTCGTGTCGGTGTTCCAGGTGTCCAACGAGAACAACAGCCCGGACCTGGACGCGAACATGGCGGGGCTGGCGAGCCCGCCGACCAAGGACGACCCGGACTTCCAGGAGTCCAACCTGATGCACAGCATCAACGGCTACGTGTTCGGCAACCAGCCGCTGGGCACCACTGCGGGCACGGGCATGACGGTGAAGGTGGGCCAGCACGTGCGCTGGTACCTGATGGGCATGGGCACCGAGGTCGACCTGCACACACCGCACTGGCACGGCAACACCGTCGTCGCGAACGGCATGCGCACCGACGTCACGACGCTGCTGCCAGCTCAAATGGTCACGGCCGACATGACGCCGGACAACTCCGGCACGTGGCTGTTCCACTGCCACGTCAACGACCACATCGCGGCGGGCATGCTCATCCGCTACCAGGTCGTGTCCTAGAAGACGGCGGCCCGAACAGGGGGCCCCGGCAGGACGCGCATCGTCGCCCTGCCGGGGCTCCGGCCGTCAGCCGGAGAAGCCGGGCACGTGGGCTGCGGCGATCCCGCGCGCGGCCACGGTGCAGTCGAGCTGGGCCAGTATGTTCATCCAGCCCGACAGCACCCGGACCACCAGCACGTGGTCGGGCGGCAGGTTCAGCGCGCGTCCCGTCTGGGCGAACGCCCGGTTGCCCGGATCCACCACCCGCGCACCCTGCCGCGCCATCCACGCGCGGTCGAAGTGGAACGTCTCGTGCCGCAACGGGTCGGCCAGCGCGCCGATCCACCGCATGACGTCCGCGTCCGGAGCGTCGGCCGCGAGGAAACCCTCCGTCACGAGCAGCGTGTGCAGGGCATCGCCGTCGCCCCGGGCGCACAGGTTGAGGATCTCCACGAGGACCGGCGGGATCCCGCCGTGCAGCGCCGCGACGGCCCCGAAGTCCACCATCCCCAGCCGGCCGTCGGCCAGCACGAGGAAGTTGCCCGGGTGCGGATCGGCGTGCAGCAGCCCGATCCGCGCCGGTGAGGAGAACATCGTCTCCACGATGGTGTGGGCGTACCGGTCGCGCACCGCCTGCTCGGCTGCGTCGGCCGGGGTGTCCAACAGCGTGCGCAGGGGGACGCCGTCGAGCCAGTCGGAGACCAGCACCTTCGGTGCCGACGCCACCACAGCCGGCACCCGCAGCCCCGGGGCGTCGGCGTACCCGGCCGCGAACGTGCGCTGCCGGTCGGCCTCGGCCCGGTAGTCGACCTCCTCCATCATCCGCTCGTGCAGCTCGGCCACGAGCGCCCGCGCGTCGAGGCCCGGGAGCACCGCCCCGAACAGCCGGGAGAACCGCGCGAGCTGGCGCAGGTCGGCGTCCAGCGCGACGTCGGCGCCCGGGTACTGGATCTTCACGGCCACCTCGCGGCCGTCGCGCCACACCCCGCGGTGCACCTGCCCGATGCTCGCCGACGCCACGGGCTCGTCGTCGAGCTCGCGGAATCGGGCCACCCAGCCCCGGCCGAGCTGCTCGGCGAGCATCCGATGGGCGTCGCGGACCGGCATCGGCGGCCCCGCGGTCTGCAGCTTCGCCAGTGCGTCGTGGTACGGCCCGAGCAGCTCGGCGGGCACCATGGCGTCGTAGACGCTCAGCGCCTGGCCGAGCTTCATCGCCCCGCCCTTGAGGCTGCCCAGCACGGCGAACAGCTGCTCGGCGTTGCGCACCGCGACGGACGCCGCCACCTCGTCGCCGTCCGCACCGGCGAGGGTGCGGCCCCATCCCGTCAGTGCACGCCCGGCGAACCCCAGCGGCAACGACGCGAGCCGCGCCGAGCGCGACAACCCGTTGCGCGGAACCTGACCGGCCACGACCCCACCCCCGACGGCAGACCGACGACCGGCCGATCATGGCACGGCGCTCAGCCGGAGCGCCGACCGCGGAAGGCCAGGATCGTGGTCGCCACGAGCACGAGGGCGCCGAGCGACTCCACGACGAGCGTGGTCGGGACCAGCTGGCCGTCGATCTGCTCATGGATCCCCAGCAGTCCGGCCGGGGTCAGGGCGATCAGGAGCCCGAGCAGTGTGCCCACCAGGAACAGCAGGCTGAGGACGCTCACCACCGGGAGGAACCGTCGCGGCGCGGCCACGATCGCGATCGCCAGGACGAGCCCGCCGATCCCGTTGAGCACGAAGAGGGTGCCGAGCAGGCCTCCGAACCCCTGGAGGACCAGGAAGACGTGGATCCCGCCCATCACGAGGAGCGCCGCCGCGCTGAGCGCCTGCCAGACCCGCAGACGCTGCGCTTCGCGCCCCGCGATCGTTCCGTCCACCTGAGAATGCCTGGTCATCTCCGCGCCCGCCTCCCGGTGCGCGACCCGCTGCGACGTGCGGGCCGACACCTCCTACACGGACGCGGGCGTCGACCGGTTCAACCAGGTGGCAGGCACCCCCACTTTCGGACAGGATCTCCGGCGCACCCTCCCGTCAATATGGCACTCGATGCCATAATGGCGGCGCGGTCGCCCCTAAGGTGTCGGTGCCCGCCAGCCGAAGGAGGAACACCGTGGCCAGTGGATGGTTCGAGACGGTCGCCGAGGCCCAGCGCCGGGCGAAGAAGCGCCTGCCGAAATCCGTCTACATGGCGCTCGTGGCCGGCTCCGAACGCGGCCTCACCACCGACGACAACACCGCGGCGTTCAGCGAGCTCGGCTTCGCCCCGCACGTCGCCGGCCTGTCGGGCAAGCGCGCGCTGGGCACCACCGTGCTCGGCCAGCCTGCCTCGATGCCCGTGCTGATCTCCCCCACCGGCGTGCAGGCCGTGCACCCCGACGGGGAGGTCGCCGTGGCCCGCGCCGCCGCCGCGCGTGGCATCCCGATGGGGCTGAGCTCCTTCGCGAGCAAGTCGATCGAGGAGGTCGCGGCCGCCAACCCGCAGACGTTCTTCCAGATGTACTGGGTCGGCTCGCGCGACGTGCTCGTGCAGCGCATGGAGCGCGCCCGCGCGGCCGGGGCCGTCGGGCTGATCATGACACTGGACTGGTCGTTCTCCAACGGCCGCGACTGGGGCAGCCCCGCCATCCCCGAGAAGGTCGACCTCAAGGCGGCGCTGAAGTTCGGCCCCGAGGTCGCCCTTCGCCCGCGCTGGCTGCTCGACTTCGCGAAGACCGGCAGGATCCCCGACCTCACCACCCCCAACCTCACTCCTCCCGGAGGCACCGCACCCACGTTCTTCGGCGCCTACGGCGAGTGGATGGGCACCCCGCTGCCCACCTGGGAGGACGTCGCCTGGCTTCGCGAGCAGTGGGGCGGGCCGTTCATGCTCAAGGGAGTGATGCGCGTCGACGACGCGAAGCGCGCGGTGGACGCCGGCGTCAGCGCGGTGTCGGTGTCCAACCACGGCGGCAACAACCTCGACGGCACCCCCGCCTCGATCCGGGCGCTGCCCGCGATCGCGAAGGCGGTCGGCAGCGAGATCGAGGTGCTCCTCGACGGCGGCATCCGCCGCGGTGGCGACGTGGTCAAGGCGCTGGCGCTCGGGGCGAAGGCCGTGCTGATCGGCCGCGCGTACCTGTGGGGCCTCGCCGCCAACGGCCAGGCCGGTGTGGAGAACGTGCTCGACATCCTGCGCGGCGGCATCGACTCCGCGGTGCTGGGGCTCGGCCACCAGTCCGTGCACGACCTGACCGCCGACGACGTCATCGTGCCGGAGGGCTTCGGGCGGGTGCTGGGCGCGAAGGGCTGAGCCGCTACCCCGGACAGCCCGGGGTGTCAGCTCCGACGGGCCGGCTCGAGGTCTACGCCGCGCCCTGACCTGGCAGCGGCCCGACCCGTCAGAAGTTGCCGCGCCGGGCCTGCTCGCGCTCGATCGCCTCGAACAGCGCCTTGAAGTTGCCGGCGCCGAAGCCCAGTGAGCCGTGCCGCTCGATGAGCTCGAAGAACACCGTGGGCCGGTCGCCGACGGGCTTGGTGAAGATCTGCAGCAGGTACCCGTCCTCGTCGCGGTCCACGAGGATGCCGCGGGACTGCAGCTCCTCGATCGGCACCCGGACCTCCCCGATCCGGGCGCGCAGCACCGGGTCGGAGTAGTAGGAGTCGGGGGTGGCGAGGAACTCGACGCCTCGAGAGCGCAACACGTCGACCGCGGCGAGGATGTCGTTCGTCGCCAGCGCGAGGTGCTGGGCGCCGGGGCCGCCGTAGTAGTCGAGGTACTCGTCGATCTGCGAGCGCTTCTTGCCCACCGCGGGCTCGTTGAGCGGGAACTTCACGCGGTGGTTGCCGCTGGCCACCACCTTGCTCATCAGCGCCGAGTACTCGGTGGCGATGTCCTCGCCCACGAACTCGGCCATGTTCGTGAATCCCATGATCCGGTTGTAGAAGTCGACCCACTGGTCCATGCGCCCGAGCTCGACGTTGCCGACGACGTGGTCGAGCGCCTGGAAGATCCGCCGCGGCTCCCCCGTCGAGTCGCGGGCCGAGCGGCGCTCGACGTAGCCGGGCAGGTAGACGCCGGTGTAGCGGGAGCGGTCCACCAGTGTGTGCCGGGTCTCCCCGTAGGTCGCGACGGCCGCGAGACGCACGGTGCCGTGCTCGTCGGAGACGTCGTGCGGCTCCTCCAGGATCGTCGCGCCCTCGCGGCGGGCGTGGTCGATGCAGCGGTCCACATCGGGTACCTCGAGCGCGATGTCGACGATCCCGTCGCCGTGACGGCGGTGGTGGTCCAGCACCGTGCTCGCCGGGTCGACGCCGCCCTTCAGCACGAACCGCACCGCGCCGGAGCGCAGCACGTAGGCCTGGTGGTCGCGGTTGCCGGTCTCGGGGCCGCAGTACGCGACCAGCTCCATGCCGTAGACCGCCTGGTGGAACAGCGCCGCCTGCGTGGCGTTGCCGACCGCCCACACCACCGCGTCCCAGCCGGTGACGGGGAACGGGTCGGCGGCAAGGTCGTGCTCCACCAGCCCGACGAGCCGGCGGAGCTGGTCGAGGTCCAGGTCGGCGAGCATCTCGTCGCTCGTCAGGGTCTGGTCGATGGTCACGGCAGGCCTTCCTCGCGTGGTCGGTGGGAACCATGAGAGCTCCGACCCCAGAAGGTGCGCAAGCAACGGTGGATCTGCTGGTAGGGCCGCCCATTCCGTCCAGCCGAAGCGGATTCCAGCTATACAGTCTGCCCATGTTCGAGACCCTCGACGCGCTCGACGTCGACCTCCTCCGCGCCCTGCACGACACCCCGCGCGCGGGCGTGCTGGAGCTGTCGCGGCAGCTGGAGGTGGCGCGCGGCACCGTGCAGGCGCGGCTCGACCGGCTGGAGCGCACCGGCGTCATCACGGGCTACGGCCCCGACGTCGACCTCGCCGCCGCCGGCTTCGGGGTGCAGGCGTTCGTCACGCTGGAGATCGCGCAGGGCGAGCTGGACGACCTCAGGACCGAGCTCTCGGCCCTGCCCGCCGTGCTCGAGGCCTACGCCACCACCGGCTCGGCCGACGTGCTGTGCCGGCTCGCCGCGTCGTCGCACGAGGACCTCCAGCAGACCCTGCTGGAGCTCAACCGGCTGCCGCTGGTGAGCCGCTCCACGAGCGTCGTCGTGCTGTCGGTGGTGGTCGCGCCCCGCACCCTGCCCCTGCTGCGGCGCCATCCCCGTGACGCGCCGCGACGGGCGCCGGCCTACCGCGAGAGCGCCGCGAGCCGTCCGGAGTAGATCGAGTACCCGTCCACCCGCCGCGCGACGACGGTGGCCAGGGCCGTCGCGATCACGAGCGGCACCATCAGCGCGAAGCCGGTGTCGGTCAGCTCCAGGACCAGCACCAGTGCGGTGAGCGGGGCCTGCATGCCCGCGCCCAGCATCGCGGCCGCGCCGATCAGCGCATAGACCCCGACCGGGGTGCCCGGCCACAGCAGCGACCAGGCCAGGCCGAGGAACCCGCCCAGCGCCGCGCCGGTGCTCAGGGTCGGCGTGAGCAGGCCACCGGTTGCACCGCTGCCCAGGCACAGGACCGTGACCAGCGGCTTGAGCACGAACAGCACCAGGAGCAGCAGCAGGCTGCCCTGGCCGAGGAAGGCGTCGAGCACGATGCCCTTCCCGTTGCCGAACAGCTGCGGGTAGACCTGCCCGATGCCCGCCAGCACCCCGAACGCCACGAGCGGCGCGACGAGCACCGGCCGGCCGCTCGCGCGGTGGTGCGAGACGAACGCGACGAGCCGGATGAACGCCACCGCGACCAGGCCGATCACCGGCCCGGCCAGCACCGCCCACACCAGGGCCGACGGCGTGAGCGGGTAGTCCGGGACGCCGAGGTAGGTGGCCTGCGCAGGCAGGTACACCCACGCCGTCACGGTCGCGACGCCCGAGCACACCAGCGCCGGCAGCGCGACGGGCAGCGTGATCACCCCGACGAGGATCTCCGCGGTGAACAGCGCCCCGGCCAGCGGCACGTCGTAGACCGCGGCCAGGCCGGCGCCCGCCCCGCACGCCACCAGCAGCCGGCGCTGGCCCGCGTCGAGACCGGTCCAGCGGGCCAGCAGGCTCCCGGACACGGCGCCCATCAGCTTCGGCGCCGCCTCCCGGCCGAGCGAAGCGCCCAGCCCGATCACGATCTCCGACAGCACCGACGTGCCGAGGCTCCGTGGCCACGACAGCGCCGCCCCGCTCCATGCCGCCTCGTCGGCCTCCGCCCGCTGGCCCTTCGTGAAGCGGCGCAGCAGGTACCAGCCCACGCCGCCGATCACGCCCGCGACGAGGAGCGCGACCGCCCGCCGCACCCCGGACGCCTGCTCGACCCCGGACTGGAAGCTGCCGCTGTCGTAACCGAACCCGATGTGCTCGACGGTGGTCAGCAGCGCCATCATCGCCGCCCCGAACAGCCCCGCGACGACACCGGTGAGCAGCACCGCCGCCCAGAACCGCGGAGTGAGCGCGGCCTCGCCGTCGCCGCCGGCGTTGGGCTGCTCGGTGGCACCGCGACCGGTGGCGATCCGGCGGCCGAGCAGCGGCGCGGGCACCCGGATCCGTTCCGACGGACGTTCCACGGGATCGGGCATGCCGACAGCGTAGGCAGCTTCGAGCGGGGCGGACGACACCACCGACGCGGCGGCTGCCTGCGGGAGCCCGTTTACCAGCTGTTAGCCGGGACGCCATTCGGTCCACACCTCACGTCCACTTGAATGCCCCTGCGCGACCGGCGCCGCGGCGGTCCCGGCGCATCCCGAGTGGGGAACCTCCGTGCATGGTCGCTACACCGGGCACCTGGCCCGCACCGATCCCCTGCAGGACTTCCTGAGCCGGATGATCTCCGACCGGATGGGCGTGCGGCAGCCCGACCCGGTGTTCCGCGTCTTCCGGCTCTCGGGCAGCAACGAGGTCTACGCCTACGAGGAGCGCACCACCGAGGCGCGGGTGATCTGCAAGTTCTTCGGGCCCCGCTTCGGCTGGGACCGCGACAGGGCGGTCTGGACCGCGCACCGCGAGTACGAGGGCCTGCGCACGCTGCGCGGCTACGACCTCGTCGGCTCGCCGCATCACGTCATCAGGCCGCTCGGGTTCGACCGCGACATCAACTGCGTGCTCGCCCTGGAGTACTACGCGGGCGAGCTGTTCAGCGACGCGATCGGCCGTGCGATCCACCACGGCGACCGCGGCCACCTGTTCCGGCGGCTGACCGCGCTGGCCTACTACCTGGCCACGCAGCACAACCGCACCGCGAACGGTGACGGCGTCGACTTCGGCATCGACTGCCACTACCTCGACCGGGTGCTGGCCACGCTGGAGCACGACCACCGGATCGGCCGCTGGGACGTCGAGGAGATCGGCTGGCTGCGCGACCGCTGGCGCGAGCGCCCGCGGATGTGGGAGGACCAGCAGGTGTGGCTGCACGGCGACGCAACGCCCGCCAACTTCCTCTTCGGCGAGGGCCTGGACGTCGCGGCGATCGACCTGGAGCGGATGAAGCGCGGCGACCGCATGTTCGACGTCGGGCGCGTCACCGGAGAGCTGCAGCACGCATTCATGTCCGCCACCGGCGACCGCCACCGCGCCGAGCCGTTCATCGGCCATTTCCTCTGGGAGTACTGCTGCCACTTCCCCGACCGCGACGCCGCGTTCGCCTCGGTCACCGCGCGCAACCCGTACTACATGGCGGTGAACCTGCTCCGGATCGCGCGCAACGACTACGTGTCCGACCATTACCGGGTGTCCCTGGTCGGCCAGGCGAAGGAGCTGCTGCAGGCGTGCTGACGGACATCCGGGCCATCGCGTTCGACGTGAACGGCACTCTCGTGGAGATCGAGACCGACGAGGGGTTGGAGGAGATCTTCCGCGCCGCGGGCCACTACCTGACCTACCAGGGCATCGACCTGCGCCGCCAGGAGGTCCGCGAGCTCTACGTGCGCACCCTCAAGGAGCAGCAGCGCCACAGTCCCGAGGAGTACCCGGAGTTCGACGCCGTCGCGGTCTGGCGCACGATCGTCGACGAGCACGCCACCGACTTCACCCGCGCGCTGCCCGCTGCCAGGCGCGAGCAGATCCCGCTGTTCCTCGCCGAGCTGTACCGCGGGGTCTCGCGGCGCCGGCTGCGGCTCTACCCGTACGTCCGGGCCGTGCTCGACGTGCTGCGCCGGCACTTCCCGCTGGCCCTGGTCACCGACGCCCAGAGCGCGTACGCCCGCGGCGAGCTGCACCAGGTGGGGCTGCTGGAGTACTTCGACCCGATCGTCGTCTCCGGCGACCACGGCTACCGCAAGCCCGACAAGCGCCTGTTCGACCTGGCGCTGGACGGGCTCGGGGTGGACGCCGCCGGCACGCTCTTCGTGGGCAACGACATGCACCGCGACATCTGGGGCGCCCGGGAGGCCGGCATGCGGACCGTCATGTTCGACTCGCCGCAGGGCACCAAGGAGCATCTCGGCTGCGCCGCGGACCACACGATCACCGACTACCGGGAGCTGCTGGCCCTGCTGGGCCTCCCGCCGCTCCCGGCCGAGGACCAGCCTGGGCCGGACGGGCGAAGTAGCGCCGCACGGCCGGACGCGTGACGGCCCACAGCGGGGCCGGCAGCCGTACTGCTTCGTGAACTCGCCCTTCACGAGCGTGCCCACCACCGCCAGCGGACCTCGCCTCCGCTCAGCCGCGCACCAGCCGGGGCAGGAGCGCCGACGCCACCGCGATCATGACCGCCGCCGCGCCGACGAGCACGCCGAAGTCCAGCGCCAGCCGGGCCGGCGTGGCGATGAGCAACCCGCGCAGCGCATCCACCTCGTAGCTCAGCGGGTTGACGTGGTTGATCACCTGCAACCAGCCGGGCATCAGCTCCACCGGGTACAGGGCGTTGGACGCGAAGAACAGCGGCATCGTGATGGCCTGCCCGATGCCCATCAGGCGGTCCCGGGACAGCACCACGCCGGCGATGGTGATCGACAGGCAGCAGAAGAACGCCGAGCCCAGCATCAGCACCACGATCACGCCGAGCCAGTGCAGCGGGTTGGCGCTCAGGTGCACGCCCAGCACCAGCGCCAGGATCAGCACGACCACCGCCTGCGCCACGGCCCGGATCCCGGCCGCGAACGCCTTGGCCGCTACCAGCGCCGAGCGCGGCGTCGGGGTGACGAGCAGCTTCGCCAGCACGCCGGCGTCGCGCTCCCAGATGATCTGGATGCCGTAGAAGATCGCGATGAACAGCGCCGACTGGGCGAGGATGCCCGGCGCGAGGTAGTCGAGGTAGGGCACGTTCCCGGTCGGGATGGCGTGCAGGCGCGTGAAGACGTTGCCGAACACCAGTAGCCACAGCGCGGGCTGCACGGCCCGGGTGACCAGCTCGGAGCGGTCGTGGCGCAGCTTCTGCAGCTCCACGAGGCACATCGTGGCGATCCGGGAGATCGTGATGCGGACGAGGCCGAACGGGCCGGGCTCGGCGTCAACCGAGGCGGCCGGCGGTGCGACGGGCAGCACGGACATCGCGCATCGCTCCCTTCTCGGATTCGGTGAGGGTGTTGCCGGTGTAGTAGCGGAAGACGTCGTCGAGCGTGGCGTCGGGGCCGATCGCACTCTTCAGCTCCGCAGGGGTGCCCAGCGCCTGGATCCGGCCACGGTGCATGAGCGCCACACGGTCGCAGTGCTCGTCGGCCTCCTGCATGGCGTGGGTGGTGACCAGCACCGTCATGCCGGTGGCCACGCGGATCTCGTGGATGCGATCCCACACGCCGTCGCGGGCCACCGGGTCGAGCCCGACCGTCGGCTCGTCGAGTACGAGCACGCGCGGCGCACTGACCAGGGCCTGCGCCAGCTCCAGGCGCCGCACCATGCCGCCCGAGTAGGTCTTGACCAACCGGTCGGCCACATCCAGGAGGTCGACGGCGGTCAGCACCGCGTCCACCTGCGCGGCTCGCTGCCGGCGCGGGACGTCGAACAGCCGGGCGAACAGCGCGACGTTCTCCCGGCCGGTCAGCGTGGCGTCGGCGGAGAGCAGCTGGGGCACGTAGCCGAGCAACCGCCGCACGGACGTTCGGCGGGTGGCGACGTCGAGGCCGAGCACCTCGATCGCCCCGGGGGGCGCCGGGAGCAGCGTGGTGATCATCCGGATGGTCGTGGTCTTGCCCGCACCGTTCGGGCCGAGCAGGCCGAACACCTCGCCGGGCTCGACCTCGAGATCAATGCCGTCGACGGCTACCGTGTCGCCGAAGACCTGCCGCACTCCCGTGCAGCGCACCGCGGGTGGCGTCATGCTGGTTCCTCCCTCTCCATCTCCGCGATCAGGCTCCGCAACGCGGGCAACGCCTCCCCCAGCGCTGCGACGTCGTGGGCCGGCAGCCGGTCCAGCGCGTCGCCCACGAGGCGGCTGCGGGCTTCCCGCCACCGCGCCAGCCGCGCTCCCGCGGCGTCGGTGAGCAGCAGGCGGGCGGCGCGCCGGTCGTCCGGGTCGACCCCGCGGACCAGCATCCCGGCGTCGACCAGCTGGTTGACCAGAGTGCTCACGGTGTTGCCCGCGAGGTGCAACGCGCGCGCCGCGGCGGCGACCCCGATGCCGGGCTCGGCCTCCACCAGGCGCATGAGCTCCACCTGGGCGCCGCGCAGGACCGGCCCGTCGATCTCGGCCCGCAGCCGCCTGCGCACCACCCGGCGCACGCCCATGACGAGCAGCATCAGGTCGTCGGCGGTGGTCGCGTGCATAGCGATGACAATAGCTCTGACTCAGATGTAATGCACGACGTCGGGGGTGTTCCTCAGCGCCGCACCAGCTTCAGCGCGAGGGTCGGGCACGCGGCCGCCGCGGCCCGCGCCTCGGCCCGCAGCGCGGATGGCACCGCGGGGTCATCGACGATCGGGTAGCCCCACTCGTCGAGCCGCACGAGCTCCGGCAGCAGCTCCGCGCAGAGCCCGTGGGCGTGGCACATGATCGGGTCGACCGTCAGCCGGCTCACCGGGCCCCTTCTCGGCGGTTGCCGGGCACCGGCAGCCAGGACGGCGACGCCGCCCAGGCGCAGGGCACGCCATGGGCGTGCCGCGCGACGTCGGCGGCGAAGACGCGCAGCGCCCCGGCCGCGAACCGCACCGCACCGTCAGGATGGGCGCAGGCGCCGCGGCCGGGGATCACGTCGAGCCGCGTGTGCAGCCGGTGCAGGACCGCGCCCGACCGGTCGGCCGCTCCGGCCAGCACCGCCATGTCGTCGGCCACCGCGGGGAGCCCGAACATGCAGGGCCCGCACTGCCCTGCCGACTCGTCGGCCAGGTAGCGGAGCACGCGTGCCGTCTCGGCGACGCCGCACGCCCGCTGCGGGAACGCGACGATCGCGGCCACACCCAACGCCGCGCCGGCCGCGCGCGCGTCCTCGTGGGTGAGCGGCATCCGGCAGGCGTACGGCAACGGCAACCAGCTGCCGCCCAGCCCTCCGATCTGGATGGCGCTCAGGGGCTCGGTCGCGCCGCCCGCGAGCGCGAGGACGTCGGCGACCGGCATCCCGAGGTCGATCTCGTAGACGCCGGGCAGCGCGACCGCGCCGCCGACGGTGACGAGCGTCGTGCCCGGCGAGTCGCGGGTGCCGGCCTCGCGGAACCAGCGGTCGCCGTGGCGGGCGATCAGGGCGATGTGGGCGAGGGTCTCGACGTTGTCCACGAGCGTCGGCCGCCCGCGGACCCCGCGCCGGGCCGGACGCGGCGGGCTCACCGTCGGCCGGGCGTCGCCGGTCGTCAGGGCGTTGACCAGCGCGGTCTCCTCACTGGCGACGAAGCGCCTCGGGATCTCCGCCAGCTCGACCTCGACCCCGTCGGAGCGGCGCCCGGCGAGGACGGCGGACAGCGTGTGCACGAGCCTGCTCCCTGCGTGCACGCACAGGAACGCCTCCGCGGCCCCGACGGCGCGGGCCGCGAGCACGATGCCGTCGAGCACGAGATGCGGGGCCAGCTCCAGTAGGACACCGTCCTTGGCGCCGGCCGGGTCGCCCTCGCAGCCGTTGGCGACCACTGTGCGGCGCCCGCGGCCGTCGGCCACGGCCCGCAGCTTGCGGGCGGTCGGGAATCCTGCGCCACCGCGGCCGCGCAGCCCCGACCGGGCGACCAGGTCGATCAGCTCGGCGCCCTCCACCTGCGGCAGCGGGCCGTACCGGAGCCGGTGTGCGGCGAACCCGGTCGCCGCACCCGTCTCGGCCCACGCGGCGAGCAGACGGGGGTGGTCGGTGGGCGGGAGCCATGTGCGGCCCTCGTCGTGTGCGCTCATCGGTGCACCGCCTCGGCGGCCCGGCGGGCGTCGGCGTCGGGGTGGCTCGCGCGCAACCGCCGCACGACCGCCACGACCACGGCCAGGACGCAGAGGGCGTCGACGGCGAGTACCCACGGCAACGTGCTGTCGCTGCCGCCGATGCCCAGCCCGTGGACGACGGCGACGGGCCACAGCGCGTAGCTCGCGAGGTGCACGCCCCGCCAGACGCGCAGCGGGATGTGGGTGCGCAGGAGGCTGGTGAGGATC
>NZ_JAOPWR010000491.1 GCF_025965585.1 Pseudonocardia sp. | reverse complement strand
GCACCTGCTTGGTGTCTGCCCGTGGCCCCCCCAGCAGGTAGCCCCCGATGAGCGAGAACGCGATCAACAGCAGGGTCGCGATGATCGCGCCGGTACGAACAGTGCGATCACGTTCTTGACGTTGAGCCCCAGCATCAGGACCAGGACAAGTGCCAGGCTGATCATCTAGATCTGCGCGAGCGGGAGTTGCAGGACCTGCGCAGCTCCTGCGGCGGCCTCTCAGCGGACCTGGTGGGCCGCGGGCAGCACGTCGTCGGCGCTGCGGGGCTCCGCGCGCGCCTGCTGGTTGAGCTTGTGGCGCAGGAGGGACGAGTGGCGGTACACCTCCTTGCGGGCCCGCATGATGTTGCCGAGGGGGGCGTGGTCAGCCGTCACCCGCCAGGGGGTGAAGGAGAGGGCATCCATCTTCTCGAGGTTGTCCTCGTCCGAGATGTCCTGCTGCGGGAGGCGGAGCTTGGCCACCGTCACGGGGGGAGACAGCGTGTCGGGCCACTCCACGGTCACGTCCTGTACCGGCATCCGCTGCAGATCGGTGCACAGCTGGACCTGGAGGTCGAACTCGTAGGGGCGCTCCTGCAGCTCGGCCACCAGGGCGGGCCGGATCACCTCCGCCGCCGCACCGGGATCGATGCTGCGCCGGACGACTGCGTCGGCGAAGACCGGGTCCGGGGCGATGCGGACCTTGGCGATGTAGTCGCCGTGCCGGACCGCGCCCATCGTCCAGTAGCTCGACAGCAGCACGTTGACCGGAGGGATCTGCTTGAGTCGCATCATGGCCAGGAGCTCGTCCCAGGCCCAGTCCGGTTGGTCGAGCGTTCCCTTGCCGGTGATGAAGTCGCTGAAGAATCGGTGCGCTCCGGGGCGTCCCTGGGCGAAATAGGTCGGCGCTTCAAGGAAGAGTTCTTGGATGAACAGGTAGTGGTCCACCGTGTTGCAGAAGAAGATCGGCCCGTTGATGTTGGCGTAGTCGAAGGTGCGCGTATCCGGCTCGTCGTCGAGCAAGGTCGGGCCGTCGATGTCGAACATCTTCAGCGCCAGCCCGATCGCCGTGCCGAGCCGCGCGTCGGCTCCGGCGTGGGGGGAACCGTTGGAGAAGCGGATGAGCGCATCGTGCCTGCCCGGGGTCGCGTAGATGCCCTGCGCGTACTCGGCGCCGAGGCCGTCGAGGATCTCGACCTCCCCCCGCACCAATCCGTACCCCTTGGCGTGCGCGTCCCGGACAGCCCGCCCGGTGCCCTCGGCTGTGACCGACTCGGCGATGTAGTTCTCGGTCTTCTCGATCACCGTCTTCAGCTTCTCGTCGAAGTGCGGCTCGGCGACGTCGACGTCGGGGGTGTAGGGGACGAATGGTGGAGCCATGAGATCGACCTTTCTCGTCTACAGGCTCCCGCTTGCGCGGACGCCGGGGGGTTCGAGTCGGGGGTCGTATCGGCGGGGCTGCCGACCACTGGATAGGCCGCCCGGTCCATTACCAGCTCGATGTGATCAAGTTTCCAGGTCGGCGAGCCAGCGCACGGCACGCAGACCGGGAAGGAAGCAGTACTCGCCACCGCGGGTGACGACGAAGCTCGGCATGTTCTGAATGCGGCGCCGGATCGGTTTCTCGGGAATGGTGAGGTTGCCGGTTCCGTCGTGATGTCCGGCCACCGGGTCCTTTTCTCCCGAGTAGCCGATGAAGTTGCCGTTCTCGACCCATTCGGACTTGATGAACTCGAACTGCCGCTCCAGGTGGGCGCCGATGAAGACGCCGACGAGACCGCGATCCGCGCCGTCGTCCTCGAGTGCACCGTCCGGCAGCGGCGGGCCGTAGGTAGTGCCGCGGCGGATGATCCGGTGCAGCCGGGTCGTCCCGATGATGTCGGCATCGCGCGGGTTCACTCGCCGGATGTGAGCGCCGGCGGGACACTTCAAGCCGCGGTCGTCGTCTGCCCGGTACTGGAAGTCGTTGTTGCGGTGCGGATCCGCCCCCAGCGCCTCGTCATCCCGCTCGGGGGACACGGTCAACGGTGCCCCGCTCGGCCACCGTCCGACCATCTTGGCCGCCAGGAGCCCCTCCTCCTCGGCGGTGGCGCTGTTCGCCCGCAGGAACTGGCGCCAGGCGGCCACCTTGGTGTGGACCTTGCGCACGGCCAGATACGTGCCGTTGCGCCCGAGGACCTCGGGCTGCGGCATGGGCGGGAGGTTCCCGGTCTCATCGGGATAGCCCAGGATGAACTCGCCGGCTTTGAGCGGGGCCTCGTCGGGATTCGAGCCCGATGTCCCGAGCCCCTCGATGTTCGGATGGCTGATGCCGTCACGGAAGCCGAAGGTCGTGCGTCCGGTGGGGAGCTGGTGGACCTCCTGCCTCCAGATCACCTCGACCCCGGGCGTCTGTCGGAGGGCGGCGCGAGCTCGGTCCAGCGCCTTCTCCAGGCGCGCTTCGTCCGGCGCGAGCGCGCTCACCGCGAGGTGGACATCGGGCGTTCCGAAGGGCGGCTCCCAATGGGTCGGGTCGCTCTCCCCGACGTCGCCGATCTGCTGCGCCCGGGCCGCCATCCCCTGCCGGAATGCCGGTGGGAAGCTGTCGAGCGACTCCTGGGGCACCCCGAGGGCCCGGAGACCCTGATAGGTGAAGGCCACGGCCACCCAGGCGTCCTGATCCGGATGGGCGCTCGGCAGCCCCCCGTCGATCGCCGGGAGCAGCCGCCGCAGGAGGGCCCGCCCCGCGCCGGGGTCGTCGACCCGCAGGAGGAAGAACCTGCCCGCGTACGGCACCGGCCGGGGGTGGAGCGCTCCGCTCTGGATGTCGTCGACCTCGAGATTCACGCTCGGCGCGCTGGCGCTTGCAACCGCGTTCATGACTACCGTGTCTCCTTCGCGCGTCCGTCGATGACCCGGCGAGGGCAGCCGGGCGCCTTGCCGGCCCGACCTGCTTGCGACCAGCGCCCGCTCACGGCCGGACCTCCTGCACGTCGACCCGCCAACCGGCACCACCCGGCGCCGGGCCCGGTCACCGTGGTGGTTCGCGCCTCAGCCCGAGGCTTCGTCGAGCAGCTTCTGGAAGGCCGGCGTGCCCACCAGGGCTGCGTTGGCCGGGTCCTCGAGCGCGGCCCGGAACTCGGGGGCGTCGAGCACGGCCTGGAACGCCTCGTTGACGCGTTGGTCCTTCCAGATCTGCTTGACGGTGAGG
>NZ_JAOPWR010000456.1 GCF_025965585.1 Pseudonocardia sp. | reverse complement strand
ATCGACCCTGCTGCGCCGCTGGACCGCCGGGCTGCCCGCGGCCGTCCGGCGGCGCGCCCGCCGCTCCCCCGTCGCCATGTCGGTGGTGGCGCTGGCCTGGTCGCTGGGCCTGGCCAGCGGTTCCCTGCTCGGGCCGCGACCCCGCATGCTGCACGCCGTCGCCACCGGGGTGGGCCCGCTCGCCGAGGGTCGCTGGTGGACGCCGCTCACCGCGATGTTCTGGTGGGGCACCCCGCTGGGCTACCTCGGCGCGACCGTGCTCGTACTGGTGGCGGGCGGCGTCGCGGAGCGGAACGGCGGGTCGCGCCGCACGCTCGGGATCCTCGTCGGCACCCAGGTGGTGGGCACCCTGCTGGCCGTCGCGCCCGTGGCGACCGGGGCCGCGCTGGGCGGGGGGTGGGCGTCGGCCCTGGCAGGCCAGGTCACCATCGGCATCGCACCGGGCGCGCTCGGGCTCGCCCTCGCGGCCAGCAGCGGCCTCTCGGCGCTGTGGCGGCGCCGGCTGCGGGTGGTGCTCGTGACGGGGCTGGTCATGGTCGTCGCCTACTCCGGCGACCTGTCGGACGTGCTCGCGCTGTCCGCGGGGCTGCTGGGGCTGCTGGCCGGGCCCTGGGTGTTCCCGACGGGCGCGGCACCCGTCCCCGCCGAGGGCAGCGGGACGGGCGACCTCGCCCGCACGGTGGCGCGCGCCCGTCGTCGGATGGGGATGCCGTCGCAGTCCGAGACGCGCGTGCTGGTGGCGCTACTCGTGGTCGGCTCCGCGGTGGGGCCGGTGGTGGCCGCCCTCGCCCAGGCCCCGATCGGGCCGCTGTCGGTGCTGCAGTACATCGTCCTGTCGCCGCTGCCGTCGGCCGACACCGTGCAGCGGGTGTGCCGCAGCGTCCCGGTCGAGGAGTGCCGGGAGCTGCAGGCCCAGCTGCGCCTGTCGGGCGTCGGGCCGGCGATCGCGGCTGTCGTGCCGGTGCTGCTGCTGCTCGTGGTGGCGGAGGGACTGCGGCGGGGGCGGCGCGCCGCCCGGCTGGTCGGGATCGGGCTGAACCTGCTGCTCGCCGCGCTCGGCCTGGCCTTCGCCGTCGAGGTGGGCGGCATCCCCGAGCGGCAGCTCGTCGTGTTCGGCGGGGCGCCGGGCGTGCAGAGCGTGCTCGGCCTCGTCCTGCCGTCGCTGCTGCCGCTGCTCGTGGCCGTGCTGCTGGTGCTGACGCGCCGGCAGTTCGACGTCCGCGCCCCGTACGGCACGTACCGGCGGCTGGTGGTCCTGTCGGGCACGGCGCTCGTCGTCGTGTCGGTGCTGTTCGTCGGCCTCGGCACGCTGCTGGCGGGGCAGTTCGACCGACCGCCGAGCACCCGGGCGCTGCTCGCCGAGCTCCCCCTGCGGTTCCTGCCCCCGGGCTACCTCGGTGAGGTGGAGCCGAGCTTCCTGCCCGAGCGCTACCTCGCGGCGCTGCTGTTCGAGTGGACCGGCACGGTGTTCTGGCTGGTGGTGGGCGTCGGGCTGCTGGTGGCGTTCACGCGGCCGCGGTTCGACGAGTCCGGCGCCGACGCCGCGCGGGCCCGCGCGCTGCTGATGGAGCACGGCGGTTCGGACCTCGGCTGGCTCACCACCTGGTCGGGCCACCACTACTGGTTCGGGCCCGGCGAACGCACCGCGGTGGCGTACCGGGTGATCGGGTCGGTGGCCCTGACCACGGCAGATCCCGTCGGCTACGACGGCGACCCCGCGGCCACCGTCGCCCAGTTCGCGTCGTTCTGCCGGCAGCGCGGGTGGACCCCGGCGTTCTACAGCGTCACCGCGGCGACGCGCGCCGCCGCGGAGAGACTGGGCTGGAGCGCGGTGCAGGTCGCCGAGGAGACCGTGCTGCCCCTGGAGGGGCTGGAGTTCACGGGCCGGAAGTGGCAGGACGTCCGCACCGCGATCAACAAGGCGGAGAAGGAGGGCGTCACCGCCGAGTGGATCGCCTACGGCACCGCGCCGCGCGTCCTCACCGACCAGATCCGCGCGATCAGCGAGGAATGGGTGGCGGACAAGGGGATGCCCGAGATGGGCTTCACCATCGGCGGGCTCGAGGAGCTGGACGACGACGCCGTCCGCTGCCTGGTGGCCGTCGACGCCGAGCGCACGGTGCACGGCGTCACGAGCTGGATGCCGGTGTACCGGGACGGCGCCGTCGCCGGCTGGACTCTCGACTTCATGCGCCGGCGTAGCGACGGCCGGTTCCGCGGGAGCATGGAGTTCCTCATCGCCTCCGCGGCGCGGGACCTGCGCGACGAAGGCTACGGCTTCCTCTCGCTGTCCGGGGCGCCGCTCGCGCAGGTGGACCGGCCGGACGACGGGCCGGCGGGGCGCCTGGACCGGGTGCTGGACCTGGCCGGACGCACGCTGGAGCCGGTGTACGGGTTCCGGTCGCTGCTCGCGTTCAAGGCCAAGTTCCAGCCCTGCTACGCCCCGCTCTACCTCACCTACCCGGACGCGGTGGCGCTGCCGGCCATCGGCATCGCCATCGGGCGGGCCTACCTGCCCGACCTGAGCGCGCGGCAGTACGCGCAGCTGATCAACCGCCTGCGCTCCTGACGCCTACCAGGCGGCGGGATCGCCGGGGTCGGCGTCGGCGGGCGCCGGGTCGGCACGGTGGCGCCCCTGGCGCAGCCCGCGCTGGTAGGTGGCCAACCGCTCGCGGACGCGGTCGGGCACGCGCTCGGGGCGCTCCGGCTCGGGCACACCGGCCCCGCGGCGCGGCGGCGGCACGAGCTGGTTGCCCGGACGGCGCCGCGGCAGGCCGGTGGAGGTGTGGTCCTCGGGCTCGGGGCGGTTGGCCCGCTCGGCCGCGGCTCGCCACTCGGAGTCGCTCGGGGTCTCCCAGTTGCGGGGCCCGCCGCGGTCGTCGTCCGCGCCGTTGCTGCCGGTGCCGTTCGCGGAATCGCCGTTCGCCGCGTTGCCGTTCGCCGCGTTGCCGTTCGCCGTGTTGCCGTTCGCCGAGCCGTTGGCGCCGCCGTGGCGTGCGGCGCCGTTGCGGGACCCGTTGAGCTGGGCACGGTTGCCGTGGGCACCGCCCGCGGGCTCGGGCTCGCGGAACCACGCCGAGGCGATGGCCTCGAAGATCGGAGTGGCCACGATCTCTTCGGCCGGGTCGTGAGCCAGGTCGAGCATCGGCCCGAACAGCTCGTCGACGGGCGAGGAGGAGCGGGCGGCCGGTTCGTACGCGGGCACGTCACGGACGGGCAGGTCGAGGGCCGACGGTTCGAGGGACGGCAGGTCGTACGAGGTGGACGCGCCGCGCGACCCGGCGCCGTTCACGGACCCCGGGGGGTCGAGCGGTAACGGGTCGGAGAGCGGGTCCGGGCGCCGCGGGGTGAGGGGCTCGACGGAGCCGGCGGCCTCGGCGGGCTCGACGGGGTGGCCGCCCGACGGCGGGCCGTCGAGCGGGTACCCACCGGACGGCGGGCCGTCGACGGCCGCGGGCGACGGCTCGGGGAACAGCGCGTCGTACCGGGGCGCGGCCGGCTCGTCGCGCACGGCATCGGGCTCCGGGCGGGGTGGGGCGGCCTGCAGCCGGTCCGAGGTCCAGGACATCGGCGTCCGCCGGGCCGGAGCGTCGGGTGCCGCGGCCGCCTCGACGGTGACGACGCTGCCCGGGCAGTGGATGCTCGCGACCGGGCCCGAGGCGGTGACGCCGACGGGCGGGGTGCGCAGCGCGATGCCGGAGAGCGATCGCTGCGCCAGCCGCTCGGCCGCGCCGAGGGCCCGGCGGCCCCCCAGCCCCTCGGGATCGTGGCGGGTGGCGCCGTCGGCGCGGATCTCGACGGCGATGCCGCCGGGCGACTCCACGCGGCAGGAGACGTCGACGCGCGCGCCCGGGTACACGGCGGCGACGTGGTCGACCACCTCGGCCAGCACGTGCAGCAGCTCGGTGGCCGCAGCGGGGGCGACGGTGGCGGCGGGCGGGTTGCGGACGTCGACGCGGCGGGGCTCCTCGGACGCGGCGGCCGCGGCGGCGAGGACGTCGGAGAGCCGCTGCGACCCGGACGGGCGGACGCCGGGGTCCTGGCCGTGGAGCATGAGGAGGCTCTCGGTGTCGCGGCGCATCCGCAGCACGGTCTCGAGCAGCTCGGGCAGGCCGGCGGGCTCGGGCTGGAGCGGGTCGGACCGCATGCGGCCCAGCAGCCAGCGATGCCGGTCGACCCGGGCCTGCAGCCGGCGCGCGATGCCGGCAGCGGCGTCGTCGCCCACGGTGACGTCGCGACCGCCACGGGGATCGCCGCCCCCGGACGCCTCGCGCGGACGGATGGTGCCCCACCTGTCCTCCCACGAGGGAGACGCCTGGCGTCCGACGTTCACCGAGTCACCCTCGGATGCGAACATCCTGTCGCCCACCAGTCGATCCTCTCGAACGGGTCGCGACCGCACGCGCCCCCAACCAAGGAGCCGCTGGGGTGACCCCGGAACGGCACGACGAGCGGGCCAGCACGGAGAGCGGGTCGGTCGCATGTCCTGGCAGGGCACGCTACCCGGGGTGGCGCCCTGCCGCCTCCGCCTGCGCCATGCTGCGCTCAGGACGCGCCTGGATGCGACGGGCGGCGCGCGTTGCGCGGCGCGAGTGTGGTGCGGCGAACAGTCGCGCGCCGTCGCCCGACACCCCTCGGGCATACCCCCACCCCCTATGCTAGGTTCGCTGTCATGAGCGAGCACAGCTACACGGTCACAGGGATGACCTGCGCGCACTGCGTCGCGTCGGTCAGCGAGGAGATCGGCGAGATCGAGGGTGTGTCCGACGTCAGGGTGGACCTGCCCACCGGCGCCGTCACCGTCGTGAGCACCCACCCGATCGACGACGCGCAGGTGCGCGAGGCCGTCGCCGAGGCCGGCTACGAGCTCGTCGGCTGATCGCGACCGGCTCCTGCGGAGCCCCTCCCGCACACCCCCTGACCTGCGCTCGGCGAGCCCGGGGATGATGGGGGGACCATGACGAACACCGACCAGGGCACCGCGCGCGGCGATGCGGCGAGCAGCGCTCCCTCGTCCAGCCAGCTCGCCGACCGTGTGGAGCGCGTCCTCGACGGTCTCGCCGGGGTCAGCGACCGCGGTCTCGTGCACGTCCGCAACGAGGACGCGATGGCGCTGGACCGCAACGCGGCCGGCCTGGTCGCGGTGGTGGTCTCCGACGGGGTGTCGTCCTCCCCCGACCCGCAGCTCGCCTCGCGGGTGGCGGCCGACGTCACGCTGCAGGCGCTGCTCGACACCGGGGCCGACCCCGGGCCCGCCTCCCCCCGCCGGGTCCGCACCGCCGTCGCGGCCGGGGCCCGGGCCGTGGAGGCCCTCGCCACCGGCGACGAGGGCCCGGCCTGCACGCTCGTCGCCGCGGTGATCGACCCGGGCGGGACGGGCCCAGCTGCGACGGGCGCGGGCGGCGACACGGCAGGCGGTCCCCAGATCATCGTGGCCTGGGTCGGCGACAGCCGCGCCTACTGGCTGGACGCGGCGGGCGTCGCCTCCCGCGTGCTCACCAACGACCACTCGTGGGCCGTCGAGGTCGTGGCGGCCGGCCGCCTCGACGCGGCGTCGGCGGCGCTCGACCGCCGCGCCCACGCCATCACCCGCTGGCTCGGTGCCGGTGGCGAACCGATCCCGGAGCTCGCCCTGCTCGTCCCCGAGGGGCCGGGCGTGCTGCTGCTGTGCACCGACGGGCTGTGGAACTACCTGCCCGCCGCCGAGGACCTGGCGGCCGTGGCGCTCCCGCGCGCCCTCCGCGACCCCGCCGGAGCCGCGGCCGCGCTCACCGACGTCGCGATCGAGGCGGGTGGCCGCGACAACATCACCGTGGCGCTGGTACCGGTGCTCCGGACGGCTCCCGCCGCGGACTGAGCGGCTTCACCGGCGCGCCACCACCACCCCGACCGGGCCGTGCACCGCCGACAGCGGGGCGCGCCGGGCACGCACGTCCGTCCCGGTGTCGCGCAGCACGCGCGCGCAGCTCTCCGCTCCGCGGTGGTCGGCGAGCACCCACCGCGGTACCGCCCGGGCCCAGCACCCGGGCGATCGCGCGGCAGGCCACGGCGCGGTCCCCCGCCGGGAGGGTCCGCAGGCGGAGCACCGACAGCACGACGTCGACGGAGCGGTCGGGGAACGGCAGGTGGCCGGGGTCGCTCACCGCGGGAACGACCCCCACGGCCAGGGCGCCCCGGCGTGCCGCTGGTGGCACGGGCCCGCGGGCAGCGGCACCGGGCGCAGCACCCCGGCCGGGACGAGCAGCCGGTGCCGCGGGCCGAGCCGGGCGAACGGGTCCTCGTCCCACCAGGCCGGGTGAGCCGCCGCAGGGTCGACGCCGCTGATCGCGCCGGCCCAGTGGATCGCCCCGTCGGCGAGCGTGCTGAACAGCGGTGCCCGGTGCGGGTCGCGCAGCACCGCCCGCATCGCGTGGACGACGGCCGGGTCGTCGAACAGCGGGCGGGCGCCGCGCGGGGGCAGCACGAGCGAGACGGCCAGCGCCGGTCCCGTCCCGATCACGCCGGGCTCGACGCGGACGGCGGTGCGGTCCGGCTTCGCGCGACCGACGGCGAGCAGCAGGTGCAGTCCGGGCGCCACCGGCACCGTGTCGGGGCCCGGGACGTCGAGCAGTGCCAGCCATCCGCGGTCAGGCACGCGGGGCGTGCCAGTCCGGGCGGATCGCCGCCGTGGCCTCCCGCAGGCCGGCCCACAGCTCGTGCAGGGACGGGCGGCCCCACATCCAGTAGCCGTCGTAGGCGCGGCGCACGGTCAGGTCGGGGTCGCAGACCAGCACCGTCGGGAGGTAGGGGTCGTGCACGGTGTCGGTGACCTCCCGCAGGTCCAGCGCGGCCTGCCACTCGCGCTGCTCGTCGGAGAGGAACGTCCAGCGCGCGTCGAGGCCGGCCCGGAACGCCGCCGCGACGACGGACGGCTCCACGCTGACCGACACCATGCGCACGTACCCGACCTCGGCGACCTCCTGCAGCGGCAACAGCACCTCGCGGAGGAACGCGCGCTCCTTGGGACAGAACCAGCCGCGGTAGGTGTGGACCACGAGCGGGTCGCCCGCGGGCAGGTCGGACAACCGGCGCGGGACCCCGCCGGTGTCGGGCAGCGTGACGTCGGGGAGCACCGTGCCCGGGACCGGCCGGGGCACGGTCAGCCCGCCGCGGCGCGGCCGGCGGCCATGAAGGCCGCCACCGCGGCGGCGTCCGGCAGTTCCCCGGCGTCGCGCAGCGCACCGAAGGGCGCGTTCCAGAACGGGCCCTCCCGCGGCGTCCACGGGCCGACGTAGGCGTAGGAACGCTGGTGGCCCGCGTCGCCCGGGGAGACGCCGTAGTTCACCTCGTCGAGCGAGATCGCGAGGTCGAAGTGCTCGGGCCAGAGCACCGGCTCCGCCTCCGGGGCGAACAGGCGCAGGCCGGCGTCGCCGCGGCCGAACCAGTCGGCCAGCTGCCGCACCGCGGCCGGGTCGAGCGTGAGCGTCTCGTCCGGGCCGAGGTCCGCGTGGTCGCTGTAGAGGCCGGGCACGCCGGCGTTGATCCCCGCCGCGGCGGCTACCTCGGCGATCGTGCCTGCTAGCGGGACGCGAGCCGACGCGGTGACCAGATCGGTGCCCTCGACCCGCGCCGGGCCCTCCACCTGCCCGAACCCTCCCGGCGTCACGCGCAGCCGGATGGTGCCGCTCTCCCGGTACTGCGGCCCGGCGAGCAGCTGCTCGGCCACCGCGTGCAGCGACCGGCGGGTGGCGATCAGCACCGGCTCGGCGAGGCCGTCGTGCCGGGCGTCCGTCGCGTCCTCGTGGGCATCGTCACCCTGCCGAGCGTCATTCGGAACAGCGTCATTCGGAACAGCGTCACTGGGACCAGTGTCCATGGGCACAGCTTCCCCCGCCCGGCCCGGCGCCGCGTACCGGGTCAGCCTGGCGCGCGGGGCGGGCGGGACGTGGGTGTCTCGGTGCCGCGCCGAGGCGCGGTCGCCGGGACGACGGACTCCCTCGGTGCACCCCAGCCCAGCGCGAGAGAGAGCCGTCCGCGCATCTCGGGGTCGTTGAGCTGGTCGCCGAACAGCTCGTGCAGGCGGGCCATGCGGTAGCGCACCGTCTGGGGGTGGACGTGCAGGGCGGCCGCGATCGCCTGGCGGTCGCCCATGTAGCGCAGCCAGGCCACGAGCGTCTCGCACATCCGCTCCCGCGACGAGGGCGCGGAGCCCGCCAGGGGGGCGAGCACCTGGCTGCGCAGCGCCTCCAGCATGCGCGCGTCGCGGTGCACGATGATCGCGTCGAGGTGCTCGTCGGTGAACACGGGGTCGTCGGGCAGCACGCCGGTGCGCTGCAGACGGGCCGCGATCTCGGCGACGTGCAGGCTCGCGGGAAGCCGGTCGGGTGTGACCGCCACACCGACCACGGCCTGGGCCCCGCGCAGGGCGGCCGCGAGCCGGGACCGCAGGCCGGGGCTCGACGGGTCGGCGATGATCGCGCCGAGCAGCGGCGGCCGGTGGAACACCAGGTGCGTGGCGTCCAGGCGGGCCAGCGCCCGGTGCCCGAGCGGGTTGTCGGGCTCGACGAGCACCACGGCGATCTCCGCAGGCACCCGCCAGTCGGACCGGGCGGCCGCCGCGCGCACGGCCGCCTGCCCGGCGCGGTCG
This sequence comes from Pseudonocardia sp., assembly GCF_025965585.1. GTDB lineage: Bacteria > Actinomycetota > Actinomycetes > Mycobacteriales > Pseudonocardiaceae > Pseudonocardia. The sequence goes on along the minus strand of NZ_JAOPWR010000456.1, from coordinate 1,408 downwards.
GACAGCAGCAGCCCGACCAGCTCGTCGCGCAGCCGTCCCCGGTTGGCCGCCGCCTCGGACTGCGCCAGCACGTACCCGCGCGCCGAGGACGAGGACAGCCGGTCGACGAACAGGAACACCGCCTCCGCCAGCGCGGCGAGCGTCCGCGGCGCGATCGCGCTCTCGACCGCCACCGCCGACACGTGATGCCAGAACACCCGGGCCCCGACCTGGTAGGCCGCGAGCAGATGGGTCAGGTCCCGACCCTGCTGCCACTGCTGGCGGCCGATCTCCTCGAACAGCTCCAGCTCCCCCGCGCCCTCGCCGTCGCCCGCCTCCACCAGCGTGACGAGACGGTGCAGCGCGGCGTCGGCGGCGACGGCCACCTCGAGATGGTTCTCGCGCAGGAACGCCGCGTAGTCGGGCCAGTCGCCCTCGAGGGCGGTGCGCACCTCTTCGAGCAGCTCGGGCATCCGGTCGGCGATGGCCGGGACGAGCGCCGAGAGAGAGGTCTCCGAGTCGTCCACGACGCCTTTCTACGCCTGTCGGGCGAATCGACCCACCTGATTTGTCCGCTAGTGACAAGTCCGGACACACAGAACTGACCACAGGTGCGCAGAGATCCACACCGCGCCGGAGAAACATCAGCGCCCATGGGCATGCGACGGACGGTGAGCAACACGCCATCCGCCGACGTGCCCGCCGGCGCGGGTTCGCCCCGTGAACGCCTGAGGGCGGCCGAGAGTTCCGAGAACTTCCCGGTGGCCCTGCGGGTGCTTCCCACCGCCGTGCGCAGGCGCCTGCGCGCCGTCTACGACGTCGTGCGCACGATCGACGACCTCGGCGACGACCCGCGGCGCGATCCGTCCGGACGAGCGAGGGACCTGCGGGCGTTCGCCGCGGACCTGTCCGCCGTGTGGGACCCCGGCGCCGCGCCCGCTGCGGGGGTGCTTCGCAGCCTGGTCCCCGAGGTCCGTGCCGGCGGCCTGCCGCGGGAGCCGTTCGAGCGGCTCGTCGCGGCGAACCTCCAGGACCAGGAGCTCACCCGCTACGCGACGTGGGACGAGCTGCTCGGGTACTGCCGCCTGTCCGCCGACCCGATCGGGCGGCTGGTGCTCGCCGTGTTCGCCGTCGACGTCGCGCCCGGCTCGGCGGTCGAGCGCGACTCCGACAAGGTCTGCACCGCGCTGCAGCTGCTGGAGCACTGGCAGGACGTCGCCGAGGACCACGCGCAGGGCCGCACCTACCTCCCCGCCGGGGACATGGCCGACTTCGGCGTCACCGAGGCCGACCTCGACGCCCGCCGGGCCTCCCCCGCGCTGCGCCGCCTCGTGCTGCACGAGACCGATCGCGCCGTCGCCCTGCTCGACGAGGGCGCCGGCCTCGTCGACGCGCTGCACGGCTGGGCGCGGGTGGCCGTGGCGGGCTA
>NZ_JAOPWR010000433.1 GCF_025965585.1 Pseudonocardia sp. | reverse complement strand
ACCCCGATGGCGGCCACGGCGGCGCCCGCGGCGGCGCCCCCGTTGAGCAGCACCGTCGCCGCGCCGTGGCGCCAGAGCTGTACCGGCTTGGACCGGTGCTGCGCGGCGTGCACGAACCCGAGCGCGGCGAGCGTGCCGGCCACCGCGGGCCCGGACGCGTCGTCGACGGCCAGCTCGGCGAACGCGTAGCCGGCGAGCTGCGGCTCGGGGGGAGGAGCCGCCGCCGTCAGCCGCTCCCGGACGGCGGGCGGCGCGTTCGGCACCGTCGCCTCCTGCAGCGCGAGCAGCGAGCGCAGCGCGTCGACGGCCGTGCGGCGCGGGTCGGACTGGCGGAAGACGTCGTTGAACACCTCCAGCGACAGCGGCCCGTCGTAGCCGGCGGCCAGCACGTGCCCGAGGAACGCGGGCAGGTCGAACGTGCCCTGGCCGGGGAACAGCCGGTGGTGGCGGCTCCACTGCAGCACGTCCATGTCCAGGTGCGGCGCGTCGGCGAGCTGGAGGAAGAACAGCTTGTCGCCGGGGATGCCGCGGATGCCGGCCGGGTCGGAGCCGCGGGAGAGGATGTGGAAGCTGTCGACGCACAGCCCGAGCGCCGGGTGGTCGGCGCGGCGGACGATCTCCCACGACCGCTCGTAGGTGTTGACGTGCGTGGCCCAGGCCAGCGCCTCGTAGGACACCCGCATCCCGCGCTCGGCCGCCAGGTCGCCGAGCCGGTGCAGCTGCTCGGCGATGAGCCCGTCGTCGTCGACGGCGTGCGGCGAGGCGGCCGAGCACACGAGCACCAGGTCGGTGTCCAGCTCCGCCATCACGTCGAACTTGCGCCCGGCCCGGCGCAGGTTGAGCTCGACCTGTTCAGGGCGGACGTCGTCGAAGTCGCGGAAGGGCTGGTAGAGATCGATCGAGAGCCCCAGCTCGGCACAGCGGTCGCGCACGTCGGCGGGCGACCACGACGACCCGACGAGGTCGGGTTCGAAGATCTCGACGCCGTCGAAGCCCGCGGCCGCGGCGGCGGCGAGCTTGTCCTCCAGCGTGCCGGAGATGCAGACGGTGGCCATCGCCGTGCGCAGGGAGGTGGGCGCGGTGGCCTGGTGTGTCGCGACGGCGGATGCGGTCATCGGGCTCCCCGGGTGGGCGTCGGTCCAGGATCGCCGGTCGCGGCGACGAGTGGGGGGCGTTCCCGGCCAGTGGACGTCACCACCAGCCCTTGCGCCGCACGCGCCCACGGTCCCCGTGCCCCACCCGGGGCGGCCCGTGCTTCCGACCAGCGGGAGAGCAGCCCCGCCGCGTCGCCCCGACGCGAGGATGGACCTATGGCACAGGACGCGGACTCCGCCCGTGACGTCGCAGAACGGGCCGCCGGTGTGCTGGGCCCCGAGTCCGATCTCTTCGAGGACATGGACGCCGCCGGCTTCGGCGACGCCCTCACCCAGGCGCTGCGCTCGACGCTGGCCAACCCCGCCGTGCCGGTGCGGGCGACGATGCGGCTGGCCACCGACCTCGCGCAGATCCCGGTCGTGGCCGCCACCCGCTGGCTCGGCCGCGACGCCGCGCCGTCGTTCGAGGTGGACCCGAAGGACCGCCGGTTCGCCGACCCGAGCTGGGCGGCCAACCCCGTCTACTACTCGGTGCGGCTGGGCTATCTCGCCGCGTCCCGCTTCGCGCGGGAGGTCGTGGGGTCGGCGGCGCTGGAGGCCGACGCGGCGCGCAAGGCCGCGATGGCCGTGGACCTCCTGCTCGACGCACTGGCGCCCACGAACTTCCTCGCCACCAACCCCGCCGCCCTCAAGCGGGCCTTCGACACCGGCGGCGCGAGTCTGCTGAAGGGCGCCCGCGCCTTCGTCGACGACGTGCTGCACAACGAGGGCCGGCCGCGGCAGGTGGACACCAGCGGCTTCGAGGTCGGGCGCAACCTCGCCGCCACACCCGCGAAGGTGGTCTTCCGCAACGACCTCATGGAGCTGCTGCAGTACGAGCCGCAGACCGAGAGGGTGCACGCCGCTCCGCTGCTGTGCAGCCCGCCATGGATCAACAAGTACTACGTGATGGACCTGGCGCCGCAGCGCAGCTTCGTCGAGTGGGCGGTGCAGCACGGGCGCACGGTGTTCGCGATCAGCTACCTCAACCCGTCGGAGGACATGTCCGGCACGACGATGGACGACTACCTGGTGTACGGCCCGCAGACCGCGCTCGACGTGATCGGTGAGATCACCGGCGCCGAGACGATCGACATCGTGGGGCTCTGCCTCGGCGGGGCGCTCACCGCGATCACCGCGGCCTACCTGACCCAGACGGGCGACGAGCGCGTCGGCACGCTGACGTTGCTCAACACGATGCTCGACTACACCGACCCCGGGGCGCTCGGCACGTTCACCGACAGGCGCACCGTCGACAAGCTCGAGAAGAAGATGCGCAAGGAGGGCACGCTGCCCGGCGCGTCGATGGCCGGCACGTTCGACATGCTGCGCGCCAACGACCTGATCTTCAACTACGTGGTGTCGAACTGGCTCATGGGCCAGGACCCGCCCGCGTTCGACATCCTCGCGTGGAACGCCGACTCGACGCGCATGCCCGCCGCGATGCACGCGTTCTACCTGCGCAACTTCTACGTGGAGAACAAGCTGGCACAGGGCCTGCTGGAGATCGGCGGCCGCACCGTCGACCTCACCACGATCAAGTCACCGACCTACGTGGTGAGCGCGATCAACGACCACATCGTGCCGTGGGAGTCGGCGTACAAGACCTGCGGGCTGGTCAGCGGCCCCACGCGGTTCGTGCTGGGCAGCGGCGGGCACATCGCGGGCATCGTCAGCCCGCCTGGGCCGAAGGCGTGGCACATGGTCGCTCCCTCCGACGACGGGGCCGGGACGGACACCGCGCTGCCGCCCTCGGCCGACCTGTGGCGCGCGAGTGCCGAGCGGAAGGCCGGCTCCTGGTGGGAGGACTGGGCGGGCTGGTCGGAGGCGAGCTCCGGCGCGATGCGCAAGCCCCCGAGGACCGGCAGCCCGACGTACCCCGTGCTCGGCCCCGGCCCGGGGACCTACGTCCTGACCTGAGCGCTCCCGGCTCAGGCCCGGACCGCCTCGCGCGACGCCTGCGGCGCCCCAGCCGCGGGACCGCTCACCGGGATCCCGATGACGGCACTCGCCATCGACTCTGCCACGGCCGCGACCGCGACCGCCGTGCTCGGCTGCCCCGCCAGCTCGCGCGACAGGCTGCGCGACGCGATCGACAGCGCCGCCATGATGGGCTGCAGCTCGTGGCCGAGGTCGCGCACGCACAGCTCGATGGCGGCCACGACGTCCCCGCCCGGACCGAACACCGGCATGGCGACGCCGCAGGTGCCGGCCTCCAGCTCCCACCGCGTCACGGCGACACGGGTCAGCCGGGTCACGGCCAGGGCTCGCCGGAACCGGTCCGGTGAGGTGACGGTGTGCGTCGTGTACGGCCGGAGCCCCCGCATGATCGTCATCTCGACCGTGCTGACCGGCGCGAACGCCAGCAGCGCGCGTCCCACGGCCGTCGGGTGCGCCGGCAGCGTCGCGGCCGGGGTGAACGCCGACACGGGCCGCTGGCCCGGCGCCTTCTCGATGTAGGCGACCTCGAGGTCGTTCAGCACGCCGAGGCGGGCGCGGCACCGGGTGGCGGCCGAGAGGTCCTCGAGCACGCACGGGGCCCTCTCCTGGATGCTCGGCGGGCAGCCGTCACGGGTGCCGATCATCCGTAGCGGCAGCCCCGCGCGGTAATGACCCTGCTCCGTGCGGTCCAGCAACCGCCACGACGCCAGCTCGGAGGTGAGCCGGTGGGCCGTCGAGATCGGCAGGCCGGCGAGCCGGGCGATCTCGGTCAGCGAGTGCTCGCTGCCCTCCGTGAAGGTCATCAGGATCGCAGTGATCTTGCTGGTCACAGATCGTCCGGATTCGGCGGAGTTGCCTGCCATCGATCGCTCCTCGTCGTCGTGGAGGTGGGCCGCACTTGCCGCTAGCCGAAAGGGGCACGTCACCTACTGGTGATGAGGTGTGACCGGGTTCACTCAACAGAACACGCTCTCCACCCGGTCGCGCCAGAGCGTGATACCCGGAACTCCATCCGTTCCACGCATGGGTGACCGCCGCCCCGGGGTACCGGCACGAAACCCTGGGGTGGTTCACCGGTGCGAACCCGGATGCGGGGGTCCAACCTCTACTCAGTGGAACTGGACTGGCTGGAGACGTTTCTCGCTGTGGTGGACCGTGGGGGGTTCACCGCGGCGTCCGAGCAGGTCCACCGGTCCCAGTCCCGGGTCAGCGCCCACATCGCCGGTCTCGAGCGCGAGCTCGGTGTCCGGCTGATCGACCGCTCGCACCGGCCCGCCACGCTGACGGCCGCGGGCCAGGTCTTCGCCCGCCACGCACGCGAGATCGTGTCGGGCATCGGCTCGGCCCGGTCCGCGGTCGGCGCCCTGCGGGCGATGGAGCAGGAGTCACTCTCCGTGCTCACCACGCCGTGCATCGGCGCCGCCCTCTTCCCCGCCGTGGTCGCCGGGCTGGCCGAGCAGCTCCCCGGGGTGCGGGTGGTGCTGTCGGAGCAGTGCTGGCACGACGTCGAGCGCCGGTTCCCGGCCGACGGCATCGTGGTCGCGGTGCTGCCGACCCTGCCGCACCCGCTGGCCCCGGGCCTTCAGGAACGTCTGCTCTGGCGGGAGCGCATCCGCGTCGTCGTCCCCGAGGACCACCGGCTGGCCCGGGAGGGGGCCCCGGTGCCGCCCGAGCAGCTGGTGACGTACCCGCTGGTCGTGGCGGGTGCAACGGGCGAGGCCGAGCCTGAGTTGCTCCACCTGCTGGCCGCGCGCGGTCTCGCCGCCGCCCCGCGGGTCACCGTCGACAACCCGTCGACGGTGGTGGCGATGGTCCGGGAGGGCGTCGGTGTCGGCGTGCTGAACGGCGTCGCCGTGGAGCACGCCGACACCACGGGGCTGGCGACCCTCGACATCGACGATCCCGACATGGTCCGCGAGGTGGCGGCCTACTGGTACGACGTGCTCGTCACCACCGGGGTCGGGGCCGCCCTGCAGCGGACGGTCCTGCAGGCCCCGGTGCCGCGCGGGGGTACGCGGATCGGCGCCCGGCCGGCGAGCCGGCGGCCGGGGACGGGGGCCGCGCAGCGGGGTGTCCGGGGGCTGCTGGGGCGGTAGGGTCGTTCGTCCCCCTGTCCGCCCGGGGCGATGACGCCTCCCCACGGTGCGTCACGCCGTCACCTGAGGACGCGATGGCGCTGTTCGTCGGCCGGCAACCCGAGCTCGCGGTGCTGCGTGCCCGGCTGGCCGACGCCGTCGCCGGGCGCCCGCAGGTCGTCCACATCCAGGGCCCGGCCGGCATCGGCAAGACCGCGCTCATCGAGCACTTCCTGCAGGATCCCGGCATCACGCCCGCCCCGGTCGTCGTGCGCTCCAGCGGCGAGGAGACCGAGTCGCTGCTGGCGCACGGGGTGGTGGAGCAGCTCGCCCGCTCGGCGGCCGGGGCCGGGGCGGCGCTCCTGGAGGCCGTGGCGGTGGGTGCCGACACGCGCGTCGAGGACCCCGTCACGGTGGGCACGCGCATCCTCGACCTGCTCGACCGCATCGACGGGCCGGCGCCTGTGGTGCTCGTCGTCGACGACGCGCACTGGGCCGACCTGCCGTCGTTGCAGGCCTTGATCTTCGCGCTCCGCAGGCTGGTGGCCGACCCGGTGCTGACGCTGGTGGCCGTGCGCGACGACCGCGCCGCGGAGCTACCGGAGAGCCTGCGGCGCCTGGTCAGCGGCCACCGCGGCAGCGAGCTCCGGCTGCGCGGGCTCGACGAGCAGGATCTGCGCGACCTCGCCTCCGAGCTGGGCATCGGGCTGGAGCCACCCGCCGCCCGGCGACTTCGCTTCGGCACCCAGGGCAACCCGCTGCACGCGCGGGCGTTGCTGGAGGAGTTCCCGCCGGCCGGCTGGGGCCCGGAGCGGCAGCCGCTGCCGTCGCCGCGGTCGTTCCGGCTGCTCGTGCAGGACCGCTGCGCAGCCTGTCCCGAGGACACCCGCAGGCTGGTCGACGCCGCGGCGGTGCTCGGACCGCACTGCCCGCTGCCGCTGGCCGCCGCGCTCGCCGGCGTCG
>NZ_JAOPWR010000425.1 GCF_025965585.1 Pseudonocardia sp. | reverse complement strand
CCGCCGTCGGGTTCCCGAGCACCGTCGCAGCGCCGACGCGAGGAGAGACCCACCACTCCGGACCGGCCGCCACCGCCACCGCGCCCAGCCCTGCACGAGACCGGCGTCCGCGAGGTGAGAACGACCTGGCAGATTCCGTCGAACCGCGTGCCGTTGGCCGTCCGTTGGGGCCCAACGGCGCTCGCGATCGTCGATCCGGACACGGAACTGGAGAAATCACATGCGCGCCCACCACATCATGGCCAACCTTCGGGTGGCCGACGTCGACGCGGCGAAGAGCTTCTACACCGACTACCTCGGGCTGAGCACCGAGGAGTTCAACATGGGGTGGGTGGCCCGCTACACCTCACCCGAGACAGGAGCGAACATCCAGCTCGTCACGCGTGACGCCACCGCATCCGAGGACGCGGTCGTCTCCGTGCTCACGAACGACGTCGACTCCGCATACGCGGAGGCGCAAGAACTGGGCTTCGAGATCGTGCGCCCGCTGACAACGGAAGCCTGGGGCGTGCGCCGGTTCCTCGTCCGGGCACCGGACGGCAACGTCGTCAACATCGTGAACCATCGGGACTGAGCCCTTGCCTGAGGCACGGGCCGGAGGGTTGACACAGGGCTCTAAGGGCCGACAGGCCCCGCCGAAGGCGGTCCATCAGCACTGTCCCTGGCCCGCGCGGCCGTGAGCGCGAACCTGGCCCACTGGAGTCAGGCAAACCGCCCAGCCGGCGATTCTTGCTATCCCGGCAAGGCTGGCTGAGCCAGACAGCTCCTTGTGCGCGCTCACGTTGGGGTGACCGACAGCAAGTGGTCCATTCCTCGCCGCCACGCCAGAACCAAGATCTCGGCCGTGGCCCACAACCTCGTACTCAAGGCGGTCAACGAGACGTGTCGGGCGACCGAGCACGCCATCGATGAGGCCGTGATGCTGCATGGCGGGCTCGCTCGCGACGGCTGGCGCCGCTTCCGATGTTCCTATCCTTCGGTCGCGAGGCCTCTGCGCGTCGTCGAGACGTTCCACACCAGCCGCACTGCGTTCAGGCACAGCGACCCGGCCGTGCGCCAAGCCAGGCTCGACGACCTGCGGCGCGCGTTCATCGAAACCGCCCAGTTCCTCGGAGCGACGATCCAGTATGACGTCATTCGCCTCTGCGCTTTGTGAGTAATGATCAGGGCAGGGCAGCTCAGCTCGACACTCTTCTAGCCGGGGCTGCAGGCGGTCGTTGCCAGCACTGCGTCCGGTGATTCGCGGCCTACTACCCCCTACCCCACGTCGCCGTGACGGGTGCGGTGATCAGTGAGTACCCGCCGGGGTTCACGCCGGCCCGGCACCGCTTCCTCTTCCGCAACCCCATCATCGCCGCGCTCGGCGCGGCCACCGTCGTCGAGGTTGAAGGATCTCGGCGATCCCGCTGTGGCCGTGCCGCAGCCTGCGCTGAGGACCGCTCGTTACTCCAGCGCACTCCTTGTCACTCGTTCGTGGTGTCCGACCTGCCCGATCCGTGCGCTTGGCTAGTCTTCGACGACGTCCCGCTGATCACCGGACACCTTCGGTGCGACGTCGGTGTTCTCGTGAGGGGTGTAAAGACGACATGGCATGGCGATCCGAACTCGACGCGGTCGACCAGAAGGTGCTGCCACCAGACCCTGACGTGATGTCGGCGATCGGCCTCTCACATGATCTGACCTCGGCAGTAGCCGATCTCGTCGACAACAGCATCGATGCCGGCGCCTCGTCGATCCTCATCCGGATCGTCCTCCTTAACGGCAAGCCTGTGTCGTTCCTGCTACTGGACAACGGGCGCGGCATGTCCGAGCCACAGCTCGACCAGGCCATGACGGTCGGGAAGAGGCGGACCTACGCGAAGGCAGACCTGGGCTTCTTCGGCATGGGTCTGAAGGCTGCGTCGTTCAGCCAGGCCGATGTTCTCACCGTCGTGTCGAGGACAGTCGGCGGATCGCCGGCCGGTCGGCGCTGGCGGAGAGACACTCGAAACTTCACCTGCGACGTGATCGACCAGTCGCAAGCAGGTGAACTGCTGGATGCGACCCCGGTCAGTGCAGGGTCCGGCACAGTCGTCCGATGGGACGGTGTTCGAGAGTTCCCGTCCACCGACAACTCGAACATCGTCGACGACTACCTCGCCCGAACCATCCATCAGATACGGGCGCACCTCGGCACGACACTTCATCAGATCCTCGCCGGCGGCGAGCTGACGCTGACGATCGATGCGGTGGAGGCTACGGACAACCGCTCAGGGCCGCCGCAGACGATCGAACCGATTGATCCGTTCGGATATCGCCACAGCGGCGACTCGCGCTACCCAAAGACCCTCCTCGCGCACGTCGGTGACCGATCTGTTGAGCTCCGCTGCCATATCTGGCCGGGACGCAGCGAAGCCCTCGGATTCAAGCTCGGCGGCAACCCGGAGACCCACCAAGGTCTGTACTTCTACCGCAACCGACGTCTCCTCGAGGTCGGAGGATGGAAGGGTGCCGCGGTACCACACCGGCGCCTTCGGCTCGCTCGCGTGGCGGTCGACGTCTCACCAGTGCTCGACTTGATCAACCTGAACATGGAGAAGAGCGCGGTTCAACCCAAGCCGGAGCTCGTGAGGGCGATCGAGAAGGCGACGGACTCCCGCGGGACGACGTTCTCCGACTACCTGCGAGACGCCGAGACGGCATACCGCATGAGCAATGTGCGCGACCGGAAACGGACGGAGGTGGTCCAGCCCGGCGACGGCATCGCGCCGGAGATCAAACGAGCGGTCGCCGACGAGCTGCCGATCGTCCCCGGCAGGGCACCGCTGGCGATCCGTTGGAAGAACCTGCACAGTGACGACTTGTTCGAGGTCGATCGCCAGGCCTCCACGCTGTGGCTCAACCAGCGCTTTCGTGGCGCGATCTTGAGCGGTCGACGATCGAGTAAGAACGATGCGCCGCTCCTCAAAGCCGCGCTGTACCTCCTGCTCCAGGACGTCTTCCGAGGACAGGCTTTCGGGTCCCGTGAGA
>NZ_JAOPWR010000376.1 GCF_025965585.1 Pseudonocardia sp. | reverse complement strand
CGCAGGAGGGTCCGGTTGATCGGTCTCCTGTGGAGCATCGGGGGTGTGGCGCAGGTCAGGACGGGGTATTCCGCGCCGTGCGCCGACGGTGGCTCGAACCCGGACTGTGGTGGTTGCTGCTGTCCGGGCTGTGGCTCCTGACGGCGACGCCGTTGTCGATACCCGAGGTCGTGGTGGCCGGCGTGGTCGCGGTGCCGTGTGCGCTCGCCGCGCGGGCTGCGCGGCGGGCCACGTCGAGGACCTGGCGGTTGCGGGGCGGCTGGGTGCGGTGGCTGCCCGCCGTCGCCGTGGCGGTGCTCGCCGACACGGCCCGGGTGCTGGCTGTCCCTGTCCACGGACGAGACCGCGGCGCCTTGCGCCGGACGCGGTTGCCCGCCGAGCCGGACGAGACCGTGGCCGCCACCCGCCGAGCCGCGGTCACGATCCTGCTGTCGCTCTCGCCCGGCTCCTACGTCGTGGACTGGAGCTCTGCGGAGACCGGGGCGGACGTGGTCGTCACCCACGCACTCACCGACGGCCGGCCGCGCCTTGACGAGGTGCTGGGCCGGTGAACCCGTGGTCGGTCGCCGCTCTCGTGCTGATGACGGGAGGGCTCGGGCCGGCGCTGTGGCTGGGTGTCCGGGGCCGCCCGGTCGCGCGGCTGGTGGGGCTGGAGCTGGGCAGCGCCGTCACGGTGCTCGTGTTGCTGCTGCTCGCCCAGGCCGACGGCCAGTCGCAGTACCTGATCCTTCCGCTGGTGCTGGTGCTGCTCTCGTTCGCCGGCACGCTCGTCTTCACCCGGCTGCTGGGGGCCCGGCCGTGACGACCGGCCATGTGGTCGTCCTCGTGCTCCTCGCTGCCGGGGTGCTCGTCGCCGTTGCGTCCGCGGTCGGAGCCGTCCTGGTGCGCGAGGCGGCCACCCGCCTGCATTTCCTCACCCCCGTCACGTCGGTGGCCGGGCCGCTGCTGGGGGCGGCGCTGGCGGTGGAGAACGGCTGGAGCTCGGCAACCGGGCAGGTGCTGGTCGTGGTGTTGTTGCTGGTGGTGACCGGACCGGTGCTGGGCTCGGCGACCGGCCGGCTCGTGGCTCGGGAGCGTGCGGGGGAGCGGCGGTGAGCGCGCTGGTGCTGGTCGCGCTCGTCCTCGTCGCCGTCGGCGGCACCGCCGTGGTCGGCACCCGCGAGCCCGCCGCCCAGGCCGTGACGCTGTCCGTGTACGGCCTGCTGCTCACCGTGATGTTCCTCGTACTCCAGGCCCCCGACGTGGCGCTGGCCCAGCTCACCGTCGGCGCCGCCGTGGTGCCGTTGATGGTGATGCTCGCGCTGGGAGCGGTCCGCCGCGCCCGCCGCGAGCGGGACGAGAACGACCGGTGACCAGACGGGCGCGGCTGATGCTGGGTCTGCTCGCCGGAGCGGCCGTGGCGACGCTCTGGGTCGTCGGTGTGCTGGGGATGCCGCAGTTCGGCTCGAACGACCACCCCTACCGCGACCGGGCCGTCGCAGCCGCCGTGGAGCACGCGACCGCGAACGTGGTCTCCGCCGTGAACTACGACCAGCGCGCGCTGGACACGTTCGGTGAGGAGACGATCCTGCTGGGATCCGTCGTCGGCGCCGCCACGCTGCTGCGTCCCACGGAGCAGGAGCACACCGACACCGTCGAGCACGACGGTGGCCCGGTGCTCGAAGCCGTGGCGCTGCTCGGGTACGTGCTGCTCCCGGTGACGCTGCTGATCGGCGCCGACCTGGTGGCGCACGGACACCTCACCCCCGGCGGCGGCTTCCAGGGTGGCGTCGTGCTGGGCACCGCTGTGCACCTGCTCTACCTCACCGGACGGTTGCCGATACTGGAGAAGGCGCGCCCGGTCGGGCTGTACCGGGCCGGCGAGGCCGTCGGCACCACCGTGTTCGCGGCAACCGGGCTCGCCGGGCTCGCCGCCGGCGGTGGCTTCCTCGCCAACGTGCTGCCGCTGGGCACGTTCGGCGCGCTGCTGTCGTCGGGCACGGTGCCGCTGCTCAACGTGGCCGTCGGGGTGGAGGTCGCGTCGGGCGTCGTCGTCCTGCTGGCACGCTTCCTTGACCAGGCGCTGCGGATCCGGCAGGACGTCCCGTGACCCTCGTGGCCTACCTCGTGGCCGGGTGGCTGCTACTCGTCGGCGCCTTCGGGATCACCCGCAGCCGCGACCTCGTGCACGCGGTGGTGTGCTTGTCGGTGGCCCAGTCGGGCAGCTACGTGCTGCTCGTGGCGGTCGGGTTCCAGACCGGTGCGGGAGCCCCGGTGTTCGGCACGACGAACCCGCCGAGTCCGGTCGTGGTCGACCCGGTGGTGCAGGCCATGACACTCACCGACGTGGTCGTGTCGGCGACGGTCACCGCGCTGCTGCTCGCGCTGACCGTGCAGGTCGCGCGCCGTCACGGTACAACCGACCCTGACGAGCTGTCGTCGTTGAAGGGATGACCGGGGTGACGGGGGCTGCTGCGCTCGCCCCGCTCGCGATCACCGTGCCCGTCGTCGCGGCGTGCGCGCTGCTCGCCGGCGGCAGCCGGCTCCCGCGGCGGGTTGTCGACGCCGCAGCCACCCTCGCCGCCGCGGCGGTCGCCGGCCTGGACGTCGCCCTGCTGGCCGCCGCGGAGCAGGGGCCCGTCGTCACCTGGACCGGCGGCTGGTCACCGACCGTGGGCGTCACGTTGGTGGCCGACCCCATCGGCGCCGGTGTGGCACTCACCGCGGCCCTGCTGCTGGTGTGTGCCCTGGTGTTCAGCTGGCGCTACTTCGACACCGCCGAGGCCCACTTCCCGGCGCTGATGCTGCTGTTCCTCGCCGGCATGACCGGGTTCGCGCTGTCGGGCGACCTGTTCGACATGCTCGTGTTCTTCGAGCTGATGGGGGCGGTCGCGTACGCGCTGACCGGCTTCCACACCGAGGACCCTCTATCGGTGCAGGGCGCCTTGTCGTTCGGCGTGGTCAACTCGCTCGGCGCGTACGTGACGCTGTTCGGGATCGGCCTGATCTACTCCCGCACCGGGCAGCTCGGGCTCGCGCCGCTCTCCGCCGCACTGGCCGCACGACCCGTGGATGCGCTGGTCACGGTCGCGTTCACGCTGGTCGCCACCGGCTTCCTCGTCAAGGCGGCCATGGTGCCGTTCCACTTCTGGCTCGACGACGCGCACGCCGTCGCGCCGACGCCGGTGTGCGTCATGTTCTCCGGGATCATGGTCGAGCTCGGGGTGTACGGCGTCTTCCGTGTCTACATCGTCGCGTTCGGCGTGGCCGTCCCTCCCGGGACGGTGCACCGCGCGTTCCTCGTCCTCGGCACGCTGACCGGGGTGGTCGGGGCCGTGATGTGCCTGGCCCAGCGCCACCTCAAACGGCTGCTCGCCTACTCCACGATCGCCCACACCGGCCTGTTCCTGCTCTCGCTCGGCACGCTGGACGCGGCAGGCACCGCCGGCGGCGCGCTCTACGTCGCGGGCCACGCTGCGGTGAAGTCGGCGCTGTTCCTCATGGCCGGGGTGATCCTCAACCGCTACGGCAGCGTCGACGAGATCGAGCTGCACGGCCGGGGCCGCCGCGCCACCCTGCTGCCGTGGCTGATGCCGCTGGGCGCGCTCGCCCTGGCCGGGCTGCCGCCGTTCGGCACCGGACTGGGCAAGGCCGTCGCCGAGGAGGCGGTGGCCGGCGCAGGCGCGCCGTGGGCGGTCGCGCTGTTCGTCGGCGTCTCCGCCGCGACCGGTGGCGCCGTGCTCCGCGCGGCCCTGCGGATCTACTGGGGCGTGGGGCCCCTACCGGACCACCGCCCGGCCGAGGACGACGAGACCAGCGGCGAGGAGGAGCACGCGGAGGTCGGTAGCCCGCTGCAACGCGTGCCGCCCACCATGCTGGTGCCGATCGGCGTGCTCCTGCTCGGTGGTCTCGCGCTCGGGCTGGTGCCGGCGTTCGCCGACGGCGTCGCCGGGGCCGCGGCCCGTTTCGTCGATCGAGGCGGCTACGTCACGGCAGCGCTGGGCACCGGCACGGGGAGCGCCCCCGTGGCAGTCCCCGTCACCGAGTGGACGGCCACCGGCGTGGGACTCGGGCTGCTCTCGGCCACGCTCGCCGTGGTGGTCGCGCTCCTCGCGGTACACGGGCGAGGGCAGCCTCGCCTGATCGCAACGGCCCAGGCGCTGCAGCCGGCGCTCACCGGCCTGCGCCGGCTGCACTCGGGACACATCGGCGACTACGTCACCTGGCTGCTCGTCGGGGTCGCCGCGCTGGGCGCGCTGCTGGTGCTCCCCTTGTCCTGAATACGTGTCGTCCTGAATACGTGCGCTCCCTGGGCCCGCGCGACGGGTGGCTGAGGCGAGGGCGGCCACCCGGCGCATCGCACACGGCGGCCTCGTCCGCGAGCAGCCAGACGACCGTGCCGGACCCGTCGGGCTCCGCGGGGCAGAAGTGCTGGGGCGATGCCGGCCCGGGCGGCTGCGCGCTCATCCCGGCGTCGTCTCTCCACCGATCGGTGCCAACACCTCGCCGGTGTAGTAGCTCGACAGCCGCTCGGAGGCGAAGAACACATACGACGGGGCGATCTCGTCGGGCTGGGCGGGGCGGCCCATCGGCACCTGCCGGCCGAACGACTCCACCTTCTCCGGCGGCATCGTCGAGGGGATCAGCGGCGTCCAGACCGGGCCCGGCGCGACGCAGTTGACGCGGATACCGCGGTCCACCAGGGCCTGCGCCAGCGACATCGTGAGCACGTGCACCGCGCCCTTGGCCGCCGAGTACGCGATGAGGCTCTTGTTGCCGCGCAGTCCGTTCACCGAGCCTGTATTGATCACCGCGCTACCCCGGCCCAGGTGCGGCAGCGCGGCCTTGGTGACTCGGAAGTAGCTGTGCACGTCGACGTCGAACGTCCGGAGCCACGCCTCGTCGGTGATCTCCTCGGGCGCCTCCACGACCTGCTGCGTCGCCACGTTGTTGACCACGACGTCCAGACGGCCGAGCTCGGTGACCGCCCGCTCCACCACGGCAGCGCAGTGATCGGCGGCGGCGAGATCGCCCCGCACCCGCACGCAGCGCCGCCCCTCGGCCTCCACCAGCTTCGCCGTGTGCTCGGCGTCGACGTCCTCGCTGAGATAGGCGATCGCCACGTCGGCGCCCTCCTTCGCGAACGCCACGCACACCGCGCGGCCGATGCCGGAGTCGCCGCCGGTGACGAGGGCGACCTGCCCGTCGAGCAGGCCGCGCCCCACGTAGTCGCGCATCTCGTCATGCGGCTCCGGGTCCATCGCCCCGGTCTCACCCGGTGGCTTCACGACCGGGCCTTTCGCGTCGCGCGCGCGTTGGCCTTCTCGATCTCCTCCACGAGCTCGTCCTTGCGTAGCTTCTCCGGGTGCTCGATGCCGACCTTCTCGGCGACGTCCTCGAGGTGGCCCTTGCTCGCGCTGGCGTCCACACCCTGCGCGGTCGGCGCCGGGTGACGGCGCGACTCCTCCCCACCCCGGGCAGCCTGCCGGTCGGACGGCCCAGGCTCGTCCTTGGGCTCCCAATGGTCGCCCACCTTCTCGTGGGTGTGCTTGAGCGACGAGTACGCGGTCCGGCGGGCACGCTCGCCGTCACCGTAGGTTTCCTCAGCGGCCTCGAGGGTCTTCTCGTAGGTCCGCACCGCCTTGTCACCGGAGCGCGCGATGGTCGATGGCACGTCCTCGCGCATCCGCTCGGTCTGCTGGTGATCGTCGGCCATGTTGGCCACCTCCTTCGGATCACCGGGTGGCTACCCCGTACCAGCGGGGCCGAACCGGGCCAGGTGGACCTGGAAGAACTCGCCGCGACGGCGGCCGACGACCCGCGACCGCATCGTCGGCACCGTCGCGCTCATTTAGATGGTCCGGCGGCATGAACCCCGCGGCCAGGGGTATCGCAACCGGGTCCGGGAGAGACCCGCGAGAGGAGCAGCAATGATGGCCGTCACGACCGGCCGACTGCCGGGCGACGAGGCCCGCCGACCCACCGAGATCCCCCCGCGCGGCTGGTGGCAGATCGTCCGCCGCGCCATGCGGGAGAGCAGCGACGACAACGTGTCGATGCTCGCCGGGAGTGTCGCCTACTTCGTGTTCCTCGCGTTGTTCCCGGGCCTGATCGCAGCGGTGACCCTGTACGGGCTCGTCGCCGATCCCGCCCAGATCGAGCGGCAGGTCGGGAGCCTCACCTCGATGCTGCCGCGGGAGATCCAGCCGCTGATCGTCAGCCAGCTGACCTCGATCGTCTCGGGCAGCCACGGAGCACTCGGCGTCGGGCTGGTCGTGTCGCTGCTCGTCGCCCTCTGGTCCGCGTCCAGCGGCACGAGCAGCCTGATCGAGGCCGTGAACCTCGCCTACGACGAGAAGGAGACCCGCAACTTCGTTCGCAGGCGCGGCCTCGCCCTGCTGCTGACGCTCGGCGGCCTCGTATTCGTCCTACTGGCGCTGGCGCTGGTGGCGGTGGTCCCGCTGGTGCTGAACATATTGCACCTGGGCCTCGTCGCGGCAGTCGTTGCGCAGGTCCTGAGATGGGTACTGCTGGTGGTGCTCGTGATCCTTGCGCTCGCGGTGGTCTACCGGGTGGCGCCCGACCGCGACGCCCCGAAGTTCCGGTGGGTGAGCCCTGGATCGATCGTGGCCACCGTACTGTGGATCGTCGGCAGCGCCGCGTTCAGCTTCTACGTCGACTATTTCAGCAACTACAACAAGTTCTACGGAGCGTTGGCGGGTGTGGTCGTACTGCTCCTGTGGCTCTACCTCACCTGCTACATCGTCCTGCTGGGCGCCGAGATCAACGCGGAGGCCGAGCGGCAGACCCGACGCGACTCGACCGAGGGCGAGGAGCAGCCGCTTGGCGAGCGCGGGGCGACCGCCGCGGACGAGGTGGCGCGGGACTGAGGGGGAATCAGGCGCGGTCGGTGCCGGCCGTCGGTCCTGACGTCGGCGCTGTCACCGCCT
>NZ_JAOPWR010000297.1 GCF_025965585.1 Pseudonocardia sp. | reverse complement strand
TCAGGAAATGGGGTGGTCCATACCCCAAATCGCAGGGATGCCGCTTTCCGGAAACCGTCTACGATTTATTTCGTGTTCAATGATCCGAATGCCTTTTTCGGTCGATCTGTCCGATTGACGGCTCTTGCGGCCGCCGTGGCACTCGGCGGGTGCGGCTCTCCCGGCGCGCCCGCCCCGGCTCCACCCGGGGTCGCGGTCGCCCCCGCGGCACCGGACGACGGCGGCAGGCACGGTCGCGGAGGCGGCGGGGGCGCCGACGCCGCGAGAGTGTCCTGGCCGGCAGGTGTGCCGGTTCCCGCGGGCCGGATGCAGCAGTCGACCACCGGGCCGGGGCTGTGGATGACCACCGTGCTCATCGCCGCCGGGCTCGACGCGGCCTGCCGGGCCGCCGCAGGCACCTACGAGGCGGCCGGCTGGACCATTACGAGCGCACCGGCGGACGGGGCCTCGGGGCCGACGGAACTGCGGGGGCCGGGCTATGTCGCCACGATCGTCTGTACGGCGGCCGACCACAGCCCTTCGGAAACACTCGCGACCGTGCACCTGGCCGTCGGCTGAACGGCGCGGTGCGCGTCACGGGCAATTCTCAGTGTTTTCTTGGAACCGCCGGCCGGACGATTCCGGGACAAGGCTCAGGTCAGCGTGACGATTCCTCCGGTGACCGTCACCGCGACCGGGGGAAGGGGCTTCGCCGCCGGGCCGTTGGCGACAGAACCGTCGAGGTGGTACTTGCTGCCGTGGCACGGGCAGTCGATCGTCGCGTCGGCGACCTTGGCCACCACGCACCCCTGGTGGGTGCACACCGCCGACAGCCCGACGTAGGTGCCGGCCGTGGCCTGCGTGACCACGACCTTCTTGTCGGCGTAGATCCTGCCGCCGCCGACCGGGATGTCGGCCGCCGGTCCGAGCGCGACCGGCGCCGAGGCCGCGCCGCCCGCCGGCGACGACACGGTCGGGACGGGCACGCTCGCGGGACTCGGGGCCGGCCCCGCGCAGCCGGCGGCGAGCAGACCGGCGCCGAACGTGGCGGCGCCGGCGACGACCGCGCGCCGGTTGACGGCGCGGTCGGTCTCGTGGAGGGGCTGGGTCATCGGAACGCTCCTGGTCGATCGTGTCGGACGGGGACGAGATCAGATTGGTCGGGTCCGGGCCGCTGCCGCTCGCGCACCTCGAGGAAGCCGCCGAGGAGCAGCGCGATCGGCACGCTCACTCCGATCCAGGCGACGAGGACCACGAGCAGCACGGTCATGGCCGGACCTTCCCGATGTGCAGGGCGTGTTGGAGCAGCGCCACCAGCTCGGCGGCCTCGACGGGGACGACGACTGCGGCGTCGCGCCCGAGCGACCGCAGCAGCTCGGCCGCGCGGCGCGCCGACACGTCGTCGAGACCGCTGGCGATCGTCAGGCCCGCAGGCCCGGCGCCGGACGGTGCGACGGCGAAGCCGAGGTCGTAGTCGCGGCCCGCGCGCAGCCCTGTGAGCAGCTCGACCGTCGCGGCCAGCAGCTCGCCCTGCTCGCCCACCCGGGCCGCGCCGTGCACGATCACGAGCGTCCCGGGACGGACGTGGGGGGCGATCGCGACCGCGGCGGCCTCGAGCGCGACGGCTCCGGTCGGGTCCTCCGGGCTGGTGCCGGGCGCGACCACGGCGACGTCGAAGCCGGAGCAGGCGCCTGGGTCATCGGTGATCCGGCAGTGCCCGCGGGCGAGCGCCGTGGACAGCGCGGCCGCGGTGGCGTCGCTGTCCGCCAGCTGGGAGACGAGTCGGACGACGTTGCCGGGCTCCCCACCGAAGCCGATGGTGCGGAACCCGGCGGCGACGGCGTCGCGGGCGAAGGCCAGGCCGACGTGGCCGAGGCCGGTGACGCACAGCCGGAGGTCCAGGGCCTCCGCGGCGGGCGGCAGGTGTTCGGGTGATGCGCTCATCGACGCTCCCGGGTCGGGCGAGGCTGCGCCGGACCGGCTGGGGACCCGGTCCGGCGTCTCGCTCTGGTGACTGTGGCCCACCGATGCCGCCGTCACCATCGGACGTTGGTCCTAGGACCCGTGCCGCGCGAGGTGCTCCCGGCCCCACAGCGCCGCCTGGACCCGGTCCGACGCGCCCGCGGCCCGGTACACCTCACCGAGGTGGGCCTTGACCGTGCGCTCGGTGATGCCCAGCGCCTCCGCGATCTGCCGGTTGGTGCGGCCCGCGCTGAGCAGACCGAGCACCTCCCGCTCGCGGGGGCTCAGCATCGCCCGCCCGCCCGCCGCCGCCACGGCGCCGGAGCCCCGCGCGGGTGCGGACCTGATGGAGTCGAGCACCTCGTCCACCTCGGCGTCCTTGAGGACGACGGCGGTGGCCCCCGCCTCCAGTGCCTCGGCGACCCGGCCGTCCACCGCGCCGGTGAGCACGACGACCCGCACGTCCGGGTCGTGGTCGGCGATGAGCCGGGTGGCCCCGACCCCGTCGAGCACGGGCATACCGATGTCCATGAGCACGACGTCGGGCCGGTGGCGGGCCGTCAGGTGCAGGGCCTCGTTGCCGTTGGAGGCGACGCCGACGAGCTCGATGTCCGCGGCCGTGTCGACCAGCCGGACGAGGCCCTGTCGCACGACCGCATGATCGTCGACAATCAACAACCGGATCATCGGCGTCCCTCCCTCGGATCACCGCCGTCGGCTCGACGGCAGGTGGCACGGGGAAACGATCTCCGCCGCGGGCAGGCGCAGCAAGCCCCAGCGGTGGGGGCGCCGCGGCCCTCAATACAGGGGAACCCGCGGGAGGGTCAGCCGCGGTGCCGCAGGGTCTCGGCCGCCCAGTGCGACCACGCCGTGCCCCCGGCCGCGATCGTCCGGATTGCGTCCACGAGCTCCTCCGGGTGGGCGCCCTTGAGCACGTAGCCCTGCGCGCCTGCCCGCTGAGCCTGCAGGACGGCGTCCCCCGACACCGAGGTGGTGAGCATCAGGACCCGCGACGCCGGCCGGGCGGCCATCAGGGCCGTGGTGGCGGCGATCCCGTCCGTGCCGGGCATCGCGATGTCCATGACGATCACGTCGGGAGCCAGTGCGGCCGCGGCGGCGACGACCTCGGACCCGTCCGTGCACATGCCGACCACGAGGAGGCCGTCGGTGGACGCGAGCAGGAGTGACAGCCCGGCGCGGACCGCGGGGCTGTCGTCCACCAGCAGCACCCGGGTCACCGTTCTCCTGCCGTCGAGGGTCGTGCTCCTGGAGGGTCGAGATCAGCTCCCGATCGGACCAGCCCCAATTCTAGGGACATGCCGGTTTCGCACCACTCGTAACGTTGTGCACGCAACGAGCGAACCCATTGCGGACGAAGCGGACGGGCCCATGAGTGCAGAACGAGTCTACGACGACGCAGTCGCGCGGATCAGCGCGCCGGCGCTCCGCGTGCTGATCGTGGACGACCACCAGACCTTCGCCGAGCTGCTGTCCTACGCCCTGTCCACGGAGCCCGACCTGCAGTGCATCGGCACCGCGGGCAGCGGCGCCGAGGGCGTGGCGATGGCCCAGGACCTGCAGCCCGACATCCTCGTGATGGACATCGAGATGCCCCGCCAGGACGGGCTGACCGCCGCCCGCCGGATCCGCGAGGTCTCCCCGCACACGATCATCGCCGTCGTGACCGCGCACCGCGACCCCGACTGGGTGGTGCGCGCGACGCAGGCCGGCGCGTCGGCGTTCATCCCGAAGAACGGATCACTGGCCGAGATGCTCGACGTGCTGCGGCGGGCGCGGCAGGGCGGGATGCTCGTCGCACCGTCGGCGTTCGCGGTCGGCACCGCGGCGTCGGCCTCGTCGAGCCGGGCTGCTCCGGCGCTGACCCAGCGGGAGCGCGACGTGCTCGCCTGCCTCGGCCGCGGCATGGCCCCGAAGGCGATCTCGCGCGTACTCGGGATCAGCATCAACACCTGTCGCGGCTACGTGAAGTCGCTGCTGTCCAAGCTCGAGGTGAACTCCCAGCTCGAGGCCGTGGTGAAGGCGCAGGAGCTCGGTATGCTCGAGTCGCGCGAATGACGGCCGCGGCGGCACTCCGCCGCGCGGGCATGCGGGGAGCCCCGGACGTCCGCCGCCGTCTGCTGGCCTTCGTCGGCACGGCCGTGGTGGTGCTGCTCGTGATCGGCCTCGGCACGATCGTGATCGCCCGCGAGGTCGCCCAGCAGGAGGCTCTCCGCGACGCGGAGCGGACCACGACCAGGCTCGCGTCGCTCGTGGTGGAGCCGCTGCTCGTCGACGCCCTGTCCGGCAACGCGGCGCGACGCGACGAGCTCGACCGGGCCGTCCGCGTGCGGCTCACCGACGGCACGATGGACGAGCTCGTCGTCTGGGAGCGGGACGGCACGATCGTCTACTCCGACCGGGCGGAGAACATCGGCAGGAGGATCGACCTGCCGGAGCTCGCCCTCGAGTCGATCGACCGCGGCCGGATCGCCTCCGACATCGACTTCGGCGACGAGACGGGTGACCTCCCCACCGACACGCGGTACGTGGAGGTGTACACGCCGCTGGCGCTGCCGGGTCAGCAGCCGCTGGCCTTCGAGGCGTACTACAACGCCGACCGGGTGGACGAGCGCGCCGCGTCGCTGGCCACCCAGCTCATCCTGCTCGCGCTGGTGCCGCTGGTCCTGCTGCAGCTCGTCCAGATCCCGATCGCGGTGTCGCTGGCGCGGCGCGTCGCCCGGCACCAGAGCGAGCGGGCCTCGCTGCTGGAGCGCGCGCTGTCTGCGTCGGACCGGGAGCGGCGGGCCATCGCCTCCGACCTCCACGACGGTGTCGTCCAGGACCTCGCCGGCGTCGGCTACGCGCTCGGGGCGCTCGTCCCGGCGGTGCCCCCCGATCGGCGCGGCATCGCCGACACCTGCTCGAGGTCGGTCCGAGGGGCGGTCGACACGCTGCGCATGCTCATGGTCGACATCTACCCGCCCGACCTGACCGGTGCCGGGCTCGCGGCCGCCGTCGACGGGCTCGCCGCATCGCTGCGCGCGGCCGGCACCGCGGTGACCGTGACGACCACGCCGCTGCCCCCGATGGACCCCGAGGCCGCCGCAGCGGTCTACCGCGTCGCGCGGGAGACACTGACGAACGTGGCCAAGCACGCCCGTGCCGAGACGGTGCGGATCGAGCTGGGCCCCCTCGGTGAAGGCCCCGAGACGGCCTGCGGAGCGGTCCGCCTGCGGATCACCGATGACGGTGTGGGCCTGCCCGTCGACGCGATGGACCGCCGCGACGGGGGGCATCTCGGGCTGCACATGCTCATCGACCGGCTGGCCGACCTCGGCGGCCGGTTCACCGTCGACGCCGGCCCGGACGGAGGCACCACCGCCGAGGCGGTCGTTCCCACTCGTCCGGGTGTCGGAGCGTAAGGGTCGAATCCCTCAAATCAGGGGTGATCTCTCCCCCCCACTTCCGGCTGCCCCCGCGCGCCCCGGCACGCGAGGCTCGGTACAGCTTTGAAGTCAGCTGACCCGAGGACGGACACATGACCCCGCACAGCCTCAGCCGACGCGACATGCTGAAGATGTCGGCGCTCGGAGCCGCGGCGCTGGCCCTGCCCTTCGAACGGATCGTGCGCGCCAAGTCGATCTCGCGGATCGCCTCGAGCAAGCTGCCCCGGCCGTTCACCGTTCCTTTCGCCGTTCCCCCGGTGGCCGAGCTGGTCAAGAGCGATGCGACCACGGACTTCTACCAGATGACGATGCGGCAGAAGAAGATCGAGATCCTGCCCGGCATCGGCACCACGATCTTCGGCTACGACGGCATCGCACCCGGCCCGACGATCCGAGCGACCCAGGGGCGCCAGGTCGTGGTCCGCCACATCAACGGACTGCCCGCGAAGCACCCGTCCCTCGGCTACACGCCGTGGACGTCGGTGCACCTGCACGGCTCGGCCTCGCTCCCGCAGTACGACGGCTACGCCAGCGACATCACCAACCCCGGCCAGTACAAGGACTACGTCTACCCGAACATCCAGCCGGCGCGGTCGCTCTGGTACCACGACCACGGCGTGGGCCACACGGCCGAGAACGCCTACATGGGGCTCGCCGGGTCCTACGTGCTCACCGACCCCGTCGAGAAGGCCCTGCCGCTGCCGACGGGCCGCTACGACGTGCCGCTGGTCATCGCCGACAAGATGTTCGCCGAGAACGGCGAGCTCATGTACGACGACGCGAGCCACTCGGGTCTATGGGGCGACGTCATCCTGGTCAACGGCAGGCCGTGGCCCCGGATGGCCGTGGAGCGGCGCAAGTACCGCTTCCGCATCCTCAACGCCTCCCTCTCCCGCGGGTACCGCTACCGGCTCTCGACGGGCGAGCCGATGACGGTGATCGCCACCGACGGCGGGCTGATGAGCGCGCCGCAGCAGGTGTCGGAGATCCGCCACGGCATGGCCGAGCGCTACGACATCGTGGTCGACTTCGCGAAGTACGAGATCGGCCAGCGCGTGGTGCTGCAGAACCTGGGGGTCAAGAACTCCACCGACTACGACACCACGAAGCAGATCATGGCGTTCGACGTCACCGCCGAGCCCACCGACGGCACGAACAACGACGTCCCGGGCGTGCTCGACCCGACGCCGAGCGCGATGGACCTCACCCCGGCGATGGCGACGGCCAACCGCAAGCTCGAGGTGATCCGGAGCAACGGGCAGTGGTCGGTCAACGGGGTGACCTGGGAGGACGTCGTCAAGTCCGACTACACGAAGGTCATCGGCAACCCCAAGGCCGACGCCGTGGAGATCTGGGACGTCACCAACAGGTCCGGCGGCTGGTTCCACCCGGTGCACATCCATCTCGTGGACTTCCAGATCCTGTCCCGCAACGGCGCCGCGCCGCGGCCGGAGGAGCGCGGGCCCAAGGACGTCGTCTACGTCGGCGAGAACGAGACCGTCAAGCTGATCATGAAGTTCGAGCACCGCACCGGCCGGTACATGGTCCACTGCCACAACCTGCCGCACGAGGACCACGACATGATGACCCAGTTCGAGGTCGGCTCCGGCGGCCCGGATCCCGTCACGGCGGCCCCGGCGAAGCCGCTCTCCGCGGCCACGCCCCTCTGACGCGGGATCCGAGGCCCACCGTGTCCGATCTCCTGACGTCCCCGGCGGCGCCGGTCCGCACGGACCGCTGGACGCTCGCCGCCGCGGCCGTCGTGACGCTCGCCGGCGCGCTGCACCTGGTGGCCGCGCTGGAGCACCTCGGCCACGACGTCCGCTTCGCGGTGTTCTTCCTCGGCGTGGGGGCGGCGCAGGTGGCCGCAGGCCCGTCGCTGCGGCGCGGGACGGCGCCGGCCGCAGCCGTCACCGTCCTGGCCGGCTCCGTCGGGCTGGTGCTGCTCTACCTCTACAGTCGCACGGTCGGCCTGCACGTCGGGCCGCACGCCGACCGCCCGGAGGACCCCGACGCGCTCGGGCTCGCCGTCGTCGCGTGCGAGCTCGTCGCGGTGGCCGCGGTGGCGGCGCTGCTGCCGCCCCGGGGGCGGGCACGGGTGGTGAACGCCGTGTTCGCGGTCGGCCTCGGGGTGTGGGGGCTGTGGCTCTCCGGCGCACTCGCCTGAACGGCCGGGCGGCGGCCCGCACCTGGCTCGCCCGCGGGCTGCTGGCGGCCGTGGTGGCGCTGGTGGCCGGCGTGGTCACGGGCGTCGTGCCGTTCGAGCCCGTACGGGTGCCGACCGACAGCATGGCGCCGACCCTGCAGGCGGGCGACCAGGTCGTCCTCGACCACCGGTCCCGCCCCCTCCGGGCCGGGGACCTCGTGGTCGTCCCCGACCCGGACGACGGCACCCTGCTGGTCAAGCGCGCGGTGGCGCTCGGCGGGCAGTCCGTGGGGCTCGCGAGCGGCGTCCTGGTGGTGGACGGGGTGCCCGTCGCCGAGCCCTACGCGGACCTCACCCACCAGGAGGGCGTCTGGTTCGGACCCGTGACGGTTCCGCCGGGTGCGGTGTTCCTGCTCGGCGACAGCCGCGCCACCTCGATCGACTCGCGCCGGTTCGGCCCGGTGCCCGTGACGTCCGTGGTCGGGCACGTCACGGTGCGGCTGTGGCCCCGCCCGGGGCCGCTGCCGACAGCCCGATGACGGCCCGGTCAGCCCGCTGGCGGCAGGGAGTCGTGCGCCCACAGTGCCGCCTGCACCCGGTCGGTGACGCCGAGGCACGACATCACCCTCGTCAGGTGCGCCTTCACCGTGCGTTCGCTGATCCCCAGTCGCCGCGCGATCTGCTTGTTCGCCAGTCCCTCGGCCACCAGGCGCAGCACGTCGAGCTCGCGGGGCGTCAGCTCCTGCTCCGGCCGCCTGCGCAGCTCGAGCAGGACGCGTCCGGCCCGGGGGTCGAGGGGGGCGTCGCCGGCGTGGGCGGCGCGGACGGCGTCGAGCAGCTCGTCGGGCGAGACGTGCTTGAGCAGGTACCCGCGGGCCCCGGCCGCGAGCGCCGCGCGGATCCGGGACTCCTCCCCCAGTGACGTCAGCACGACCACGCGCACGTCGGGATGGCGGGCGGTGATCGTCCGGGTGGCCTCGACCCCGTCGACGCCGGGCATCGCCAGGTCCATCAGCACGACGTCGGGGAGCAGCTCCGCCACCATCTCCACGGCCTCCGCGCCGCCCGCGGCACGCCCGACGCAGGTGATGTCGGCGGCGGAGTCGAGCAGGCACTCGAGCCCCTCGCGGACGATGGCGTGGTCGTCCACCACGAGAGTTCTGATGGGTGTCACAGCGGGACCTCCAGGCGCAGCGTGGTGCCCTGCCCGGGCCCCGAGTCCAGCAGCAGCGCCGCACCCTGCTGCGACGCCATCGCGCCGAGGGCGCGCAGCCCGAGGCCACCGGGCCCGGTGGTGAGCCGGTCCGGATCGCAGCCCGTGCCGTCGTCGGTGATGCACAGGACCAGCACGCCGGCGTCCACCCCGAGCTCCACGGCCACCGCCCCGGCTCCCGCGTGCTGCACCACGTTGCACAGGCCCTCCTGCGCCACCCGGTAGACGAGCTCGACCCGGTCGTGGTCCAGCTCGGGGAGCGCCGCGTCGACGTCGAGAGCCGGCTCCACGCCGGCCGGCACCAGCCGGGCCACCAGGTCCGAGAGCGCGGCGTGCAGTCCCTCGTCGTAGAGGTTGGGCGGGTAGATCTCCACCAGCAGCGAGCGCAGCGCGCGTACCGAGTGACGGATGCGCTCGGCCGAGTCGGCGATCTGGGCCGGGTCGATCGGGCGTCCGGCGGGGGTGCGCGTCGCCGCTCCGAGCAGGAAGGCGACACCGGCCAGGTCCTGGACGACCCCGTCGTGCAGGTCGCCCGCGATGCGGCGCCGCTCGTCCTCCACCACCGACAGGCTCCGGCGGAGCGCCTGCTCGCGCTGCGCCCGGGTGCGGCGCAGCCGGCGGGCCAGCACCATCGCGATGGGCACCTGCAGCAGCTCCAGCAGGACGAGCGCGCCGATGCCGAGCGGCAGGAACCGCATCCAGATCCGCTGGGCCGCGTCGGTGATGTCCGTGTAGCGGGAGTAGACCTCGAACAGGAGCGGCACCCCGGAGGGCGTCCGCATGGGCAGGTAGACCTCGAGGAGCTGCACGCCGGGGCTCTCGAACCGGTTCTCCGGGGAGGTCAGGTCCGAGACGCCGGCGTCGGCATCGGAGCCGCGCAGCGCGGCCTGCTCGTCCGCGCCCAGCGGGAAGCGGTTCCCGATCAGGCGGGGCTCGTCGGAGTAGACGATCCGGCCGGTCTCGTCCCAGAGCTTGACCCGGATCATCGATCCGTCGAGGATGTTCGCCCGGACCACCGTGTCGAGCCGGGCCAGTGCCGCCGGGTCCCCGATGAGCACGGCGTCGCCGAGCACCGGGGTGACCACGCTGCGGGCGACGGACTCGGTGGCCGAGACGGCCGCGTCGACGGCGTCGTCGGACGCGATCATCCGGCTCATCCAGACGCTGACCAGTGCGACGACCAGCACCGAGATCAGGGCGGTCACGAGGTAGGGCAGGGCGATGCGCGGCGCGGGATCGGAGTCGCCCGGCCGGGCCGACCCGGGATCGAGGTCGAGCCGGCCCGCACGGCGGCGCGTGGGTTCGACCGGGACCTGGTGCCGGCCGGCCGGTGACGCGGGGTCGGGCGGCGTGCCGTCCGCCGGCCGGGCCCGGCCGTGGCGGCCGAGGAGCGGAGGCCGGTGACTGCCGGTGGCGACGATCCGCATCGGGGGCGCCGCGGGCGGCCCGGTCCGGGCCGGGCCGGTCACGGGCGGGCGAGAACGGCTGCGGGGCGTGTGCCCACGATGCCGGCCGCTCGAGAACTCACCAGCAGATCGTCCGGCCGCACGCGCGTAGCGGCCAGCCTCAGCCTGGCGGCCGCCCGACCCCCAATCCGGGGGGACGGGACTCCACCGTCAGCAGTTCGGGGTCGAACGTCGCCCGCGCCGCCACCGACACGGACGCCGCCTCGACGATCAGCGCGGCGTCGGCCTCGCGGCCCTTCGGGATCTCGATCGCCACGCTGTCGGGACCGTCGCGATGCGCCATGAGCCAGTCGTAGAGCAGCCAGTCCAGGGCGCACGCGACGGCGAGCGGATCGGCGTCGGCGGCCGCCGCACCGGCCATCACCGAGCGCAGGGCCTCCCGGTGCTCCTGCAGCGACGCCTCCTTGTTCGTGCCGGAGCTGTCGAAGAGCAGCATCGCGAGCGTGAGCGGGTAGCGCTGCCCCGTCTCGGTGCGGACGATCCAGCGCCCGCCCTTCCACTGCTTCTCCGGGTCGACGGCGGTCATCTCCCCGAACCCGCCGACGACGCCGAGCGACGGGTCGTCCAGCTCCCCGTCGAGGGGGGCGGGGCCGAGCAGGTCGAGGGGTTGCCGCGCCCGGATGCTGAACAGCACGGCCGTCCCGATGATCAGGCCGGACCGGACCTCCGCCACCAGCCCCGTCCGATCCAGCGCCACGGCGTACTCGTGGCAGAGGCGGTCGAGCACACGGTGCAGCTCGCGCAGGTCCTCGCGCTCGGGCCCGGTCGGACGCCGCCCGCCGCCGAGCACGTCGCCGAACCGACCGGCGGCGATGACCAGCGCGTCGTCGAGGGCCTCGAGGTGGGTGGCGACGAGCCGGTCGGGCTCCTCGTCACCGACCGCGAGGTCCGGCAGGGAGATCGGGCGTCCCTCCGGGGTGACCCAGTGGAAACCGATCTGCCCCTCGTCCTGCGCGATCCGGGGCCTCACGCCGCCAGTCTCCGGTTGGTCGAGGCCAGCTCACGCTTCGTGCTCTGCTCCAGTGCCTCGACCTGGTCGGGCGTCAGGCGGTCGCAGACGAGGTCCCAGTGCAGCGCCAGCGTCTCCCCGGGTTCGGCGTCGGCCGGCAGCTGCTCGACGGTCGGCTCGGCCAGGCCCAGCGCCGTCCCGTCCCAGCTCAGACGCCGCGACGACACGGTGACCTCGTCGCCCTCCCGGGAGACAACGGTGCCCCAGCGGATCCGGCAGCTGTCCAGGACGTGCAGCGGCTGCTCGACCATCCCCGTCCCCAGCAGCCGCGACCACGGATAGACGCCGAACACGTGGAAGCCGTGGTCGGGCGCGCCGTCGGCCAGCAGCTCGGGCGTCAGGTGCGTCCAGTAGTGGCCGGCCTGCGGCCCGATCACGGCGAGCAGCTCCGCGCCGAACCGCGCGTGGTCGACACCCAGGTCGCGGCCCAGCCAGTAGGCCTCGACGAGCCGCGCGTCGAGAGGGTCGTCCACGCCGGTGAGGCGCGCCAGCACCTGCAGGTACGGCCAGGCCCCGGAGAACCGGCGCGCGGCCGCCCGCACCTCCTCCTCCGACCGGCCGACCCCCGACGCCGGCCCGCAGAAGCCCAGCGCGTTCGGGGCGTGGGCGTAGCGGGCGAACAGCGCCCATCCCGAGGTGACGGGGTCGCTCTCAACCGCGGCTGACAAGCTCCGCCGCCTCCCGGTGCATCCGCCCGAAGTTGTAGTACGCGGCGCAGGCGCCCTCGGGCGAGACCATGCACGTCCCGATCGGCGTCTCCGGCGTGCACGCGGTGCCGAACACCTTGCACTCCCACGGCTTCAGCACGCCCTTGAGCACCTCGCCGCACTGGCACGCCTTCGGGTCGGCGACGCGGACCCCGGGCATCGCGTAGCGCACCTCGGCGTCGAACTCGGCGTAGTCGGCGTTCAGCGCGAGCGCACTCTGCGAGATGAAGCCGAGCCCGCGCCACTCGAAGTGCGGGCGCAGCGTGAACACCTGCCCCATCAGCGCGAGCGCGGCCGGGTTGCCGTCCTCGTGCACCACGCGGGAGTACTGGTTCTCGACCTCGCAGCGGCTCTCACGCAGCTGCTGGAGCAGCATCGTCACCGACGCCAGGATGTCCAGCGGCTCGAAGCCCGCGACCACGATCGGCAGCCCGTACTGCTCCGGGACGAACCGGTAGGGCTTGTTCCCGACCACCGTCGAGACGTGGCCCGGGCCGAGGAAGCCGTCGAGCCGCAGGTCGGGCGACTCGAGGATCGCCTTGAGCGGCGGCACGATCGTCACGTGGTTGCAGAAGACGGAGAAGTTGCTCAGCCCCAGCTCGCGGGCCCGCACCAGCGTCACCGCCGTGGACGGCGCGGTGGTCTCGAACCCGAGCGCGAAGAACACCACCTGCTTCGACGGGTTCTCCACGGCCAGCTTGAGCGCGTCCAGCGGCGAGTAGACGAAGCGGACGTCGGCGCCGCGGGCCTTGGCGTCGAGCAGCGACCCGTTCGAGCCCGGGACGCGCATCATGTCGCCGAAGCACGTGAAGATCACGCCGGGTTGCTCGGCCAGCCACATGGCGTCGTCGACGCGGCCCATCGGGATCACGCACACCGGGCAGCCCGGCCCGTGTACGAGCTCCACGTTGGAGGGCAGCAGGTGCTCGATGCCGTGCCGGTAGATGGTGTGGGTGTGGCCGCCGCACACCTCCATGAACTTGTAGTGCCGGTCCCGGTCGGCCAGCACCTCGATGGCCCCCAGCAGCTTCCGGGCAGCGGCCGGGTCGCGGAACTCATCAACGAATTTCATGCCGAACCCGCCGTTTCCCTGAATGCCGCCAGCTCATCGGTGTAGGCCGCCCCGAGCTGCTGCACCGCAGCGAGCGTCAGGAGGGCCTCCTTCTCGTCGATCTTGGCCATCGCGAACCCGACGTGGACGAGCACCCACTCGTCCGGATCGGGCAGGTCGTCGGCCAGCAGGCGCACGCTGATCGTGCGCTGGACGCCGCTGACGTCCACCTTGGCGAGACAGTTGGCGGCGTCGGTGAGCTCGACGATCCGCCCCGGTATCCCCAGACACATGGCGGTCTCCCTCAACAGATCCGCGGCAGCGGGTCGCCGACGAGCATGTCGACGATCCGGGTGCCGCCGAAGGCGGTGCGCAGCACGACGGTGGACGCCGGCTGCTCGGTGATCGCGCCGATCGCGACGGCGGCGGCGCCCAGCGGGTGGGCGTGCAGGGCGGCGAGCGCGGCGTCGGCCTCGTCCTGCGCGACGACGGCGAGGAACTTGCCCTCGTTGGCGACGTAGAGCGGGTCGATGCCGAGCATCTCGCAGGCCCCGTTGACCATCGGGGCGACCGGCAGGTGCTCCTCGTCGAGCACCACGCAGAGGCCGGTCTCCTGCGCGAGCTCGTTGCAGACCGTGCCGACGCCGCCGCGGGTGGGGTCGCGCAGCCAGCGCGTGCCCGGCGCCACGGCCAGCAGTGCCTCCACCATGCCGCTGACGGCCGCGGTGTCGGAGTGGATGTCGGCCTCGATGGCGAGGTCGCCGCGGGCGAGCATGACGGCCATCCCGTGGTCGCCCATCGTCCCGGACAGCAGGACCCGGTCGCCCGGGCGGACCGGCGCGAACGTCCGTCCGGCGGGGATCACCCCGACCCCGGCCGTGGTGACGAACAGCCCGTCGGCCGCGCCCTTGGGCACGACCTTGGTGTCGCCGGTGACGATCCGCACCCCGGCCGTGGCGGCCGCCGTCGCCATGTCGGCGACGATCTCCTTGAGCTCCGCGATCGGGAAGCCCTCCTCCAGCACGAACGCCGCCGAGATCCACTGCGGCACCGCGCCGGCCATCGCGAGGTCGTTGACGGTGCCGTGCACGGCGAGGTGGCCGATCGAGCCGCCGGGGAAGCGCAGCGGCTGCACGACGAACGAGTCGGTGGAGAACGCCAGCCGCTCCCCGGTGGGGGTGGTGAGGACGGCGCCGTCGCCGAGGGCGTTGTGGAACGCCTCCACGAACACGGCGTCCACGAGGGCCGCCGACGACTTGCCGCCCGCGCCGTGGGCCAGGGTGACGATCTCGTCCTTGAGCCGTGGGCGCCGTCTGCGGAACGCCTCGATGCGCTCGATCACCTCGCCCTCGGCGAAGCTCGGGCCGCTCGACAGGTACTCGGTGGTCACGGTGTCACTCCTTGCCGGCTCGCGTCGTTCTCCTGGACGGCTGCCCAGAGCTCGTAACCCAGCAGGGCCTGGGCCTCCTGGATCCGGTGCACGCTCTGCGAGCGCACGACGAAGCACACGTCCACATCGGACGACGCGGCGAACTCCCCCCCGTCGTAGCCCGCGAAGCCGATGGTGAACATCCCCCGCTTGCGCGCCTCGCGGAACGCCGCCATGAGGTCTTTCGAGCTGCCGCTGGTGGACATCGCCACGGCGATGTCCCGGTCGTCGCCGCGGGCCATGAGCTGGCGGGCGAACACCAGTTCGAAGCCCACGTCGTTGCCCAGCGCGGTGAGGATCGCCTGGTCAGCGGTGAGCGACCAGGCCGGTTGAGGCGTGCCGAGCGGCGGGTGCGCGAACAGCCCGGCGAGGGTGGCTGAGTCGGTGGAGCTGCCGCCGTTGCCGAAGCAGAACAGCCGCCCGCCCGCGGCGAACCGGCGGGCCATCTCCGTGGCGGCCGTCGCGACGAGCCCGGCGCTCGCCTCCAGGGTGGAGGCCCGCAGCGCCGCGCTCTCGGCGGCCTTGGCCCGGGCGGAGGCGGCGAGGTCGCGGAGCAGCGACTTCTGGTCGCGCTCCTCGGCGTCGAGGAAGGGGTAGAGGAAGCCGGTCATGAGTCCACCCTCGTGATCGCCGTGCCCGCATGGACCAGCAGCAGGTCGCCCGGGACGACCGGGTCCACCAGCACGGTGGCGACGTCCTCGATCCCGGTGGCCGTCCGCACGCGCCCCGGCCCGACCACCTCGGCGAGGCGGCCCTCGTCGGAGCAGGTGATGCAGACCTCGTCGGTGCACTCCGGCGTCTCCGGCGCGAGCAGCCCGGGGTGCTCGAAGCAGACGTGCGTGAGCTCCCAGAGCAGGTGGTAGAGCAGCACGAACCCGCCCGTGGCGGGCAGGCGCGGGTCGGGGTCGTCGATCCACAGGACGTGGTCGGCCGCCCCCGCCTGCGGCCGGGCGCCGCTGCCGATCCACAGCGTCGTGGCCCCCCAGGCGGGGGCGCGGCGCATCACCGACACGACGTCGGGCTGGTCGGCGGCGGCGACGGCGACCACGACGTCCCCGGGCCGGACGGACATCCGCACGGTCGCCACCAGGTCCGGTCCGGTGAGCGCGACGGCCGGCAGCGCCTTCTTCCCGACGATCACCGGGTGCACGAACTCGACCGCGACGTGCTGCGCGTGCGGCTCCCACGCCGGGGCGACGCACCACATCGTGGCGCCCGCGGCGAACCTCCGCGCCAGCACGAGGGCGGCTGTGGCGAGGTCGGTGGAGAGGTCCTCCTCGAGGACGGCGGCGGTCACGGCACGTCCTCGAACACGCCGTACTCGGTCATCGTCGCGACCGTGACCAGCGCCGACGCCTCGTCGATGCGCGAGAGCGCGAAGCCGGCGTGCGCGATCGTGTACTCGCCGATCGCCAGGTCGGGCAGGTAGGCGAGGCACAGCCGCCGCGTCTCCCCCTGGAAGTCGACGTGCGCCATCCGCGCGCCGCTCGGCTCGTCCCAGATCTCCACGATCCGGCCCGGGATCCCCAGACACATCACTCAGCCCTCCTCGATCAGCCGCTGTTCGTCGAGCGCGGTCAACACCGACACGGCCGCCTGTCCGAGCGCGAGCCCGCCGTCGTTCGGGGGGACGACGCGGTGGGTCAGCACCGTGAAGCCCCGCTCGCGCAACCGCTGCCCGGTCAGCCGGAGCAGCAGCACGTTCTGGAACACCCCGCCGGTGAGCCCGGCCAGGCGCACCGGCCCGGCCACCCGCTCGACCACCTCTGCCACAGCGTCCGCCACCGCGGCGTGGAACGCCAGAGCCAGACCGGCGACCGGGACCCCGGCGCGCAGCCCGTCGACCAGCCCGGCGAGCAGCGGGCCGGGGTCGAGGCCGGGCATCCGCAGTGCGGGCGCGAGCGGCGCGGCGGCGGCGAGGGCCTCCAGCTCGATCGCGGCCTGCCCCTCGTAGGTCACCGCGTGCCGGACGCCGAGCAGGCTCGCGACCGCGTCGAACAGCCGTCCCATGCTGGTGGTGGGCACGCAGCCCGCGCCCGACTCCAGCTGCGAGGCGAGCAGGCGCAGCTCGGCCGCGCCGCACGCGGCGACGCAGGGCAGGTCGGCGTCCCACCCGATCCCGGCCGCGCGCAGGTGCGACAGCGCCATCCGGCGCGGGTTCCGCACGGCCACGTCCCCGCCCGGGAGGGGGACGGGAGCGAGGTGCGCGGCGCGGGTGAAGCGGTGGCTGCCGGCGCCGAGCGTGAGGATCTCGCCACCCCAGATCGTGCCGTCGATGCCGAATCCCGTGCCGTCGAACGCGACGCCGACGACCGGCTCGCCCAGCCGCCCGTGCTCGGCCAGCAGCGAAGCCACGTGCGCGTGGTGGTGCTGCACGAGATCGAGCGGGCGGTCGCCGGCGTGCCGCTCGGCCCAGGACCGGGTGAGGTAGGACGGGTGCAGGTCGGCGGCCAGCCGCACCGGCGCGGCGCGCATGCCGGACAGCTGCGCCACCGAACGCTCGAAGGCCTGCAGCGTCTCGAGCGTGCCCATGTCGCCGATGTGCGCCGAGCAGTACGCGCGGGCGCCGTCGGTGAGGCAGAACGTGTTCTTGAGCTCGCCGCCCACGGCCAGCACGGCCGGACCGCTCGCGCCGAGCTCCACCGGGAGCGGCGCGTACCCGCGGGACCGGCGGATCGGCAGCTCCCGCCCGTCGACGACGCGGACGACGGAGTCGTCGCACGGCACGTGGATCGGGCGGTCGTGGGTGAGCACGGCGTCGGCGAGCGCGGGGAGCCGCTGCGCCTCGTCGTCGTCGGTGAAGCAGATGGGCTCGTCGGAACGGTTGGCGCTGGTCAGCACGAGGGTGCCGCCGCCCTCCAGGAGCAGGTGGTGCACCGGCGTGTACGGCAGCAGGACGCCCAGCCAGGGAGAACCGGGCGCGACGCCGTCGGCCACGCAGGCCTCGGGTCGGCGGCGGAGCAGCACCACCGGACGGGCCGGTGACGTCAGCACCGCGGCCTCGTCGTCGTCGATCTCGGCGAGCGCGCGCGCGGCGTCGAGGTCGCGGACCATCACCGCGAACGGCTTGCCGCCCCGCGCCTTGCGCGCCCGCAGGGACGCGACGGCCTCCGCGGAGGTCGCGTCGCAGGCGAGGTGGTAGCCCCCGATCCCCTTGACCGCGACGACCTGCCCCGCGGTGATCGCCTGCCGGGCGGCGACGACGGCGGCGGGGCCGCTGGTGCCGTCGGTGAACCGGAGGGTCGGGCCGCAGTCGGGGCAGCAGAGGGGCTGGGCGTGGAACCGGCGGTCGGCGGGGTCGTGGTACTCCGTCGCGCAGCGGTCGCACAGCGGGAAGCCGGCCATCGTCGTGGCCGGGCGGTCGTAGGGCAGCGCGCGGATGATCGTGAACCGCGGGCCGCAGTTCGTGCAGGTGACGAACGGGTGGCGGT
The DNA here is from genome assembly GCF_025965585.1 of Pseudonocardia sp. GTDB lineage: Bacteria > Actinomycetota > Actinomycetes > Mycobacteriales > Pseudonocardiaceae > Pseudonocardia. The sequence continues at coordinate 10,541 of NZ_JAOPWR010000297.1, read as the reverse complement.
GGCGGCGGTCGGCCGGGTCGAACAGCTCGCGCACGCAGTCGTCGCACACGGCCACGTCCGGCGGGATCGCGGTGCGAGCGCCGTCCGCGACGCGGCTGGGCACGATGACGAAGCCGTCGGACGGCGCCACGGGCAGCTCGTCCCACGCCACGGACGCCACCTGCGCGAGCGGTGGGGCGTCGGCCGCCAGCCGCCGGGCGAACTCGTCCACCGCGGCCGCGGCCCCCTGGACCTCGACGAACACCGCCGCCGAGTCGTTGCCCACGAGCCCGGCGAGCCCGAGCGAGGTGGCGAGCCGCCACACGAACGGCCGGAACCCGACGCCCTGCACCACGCCGGTCACCACGAACCGGCGGCGCAGGACCGTGCTCAGGGCGGGCGTCATTCCCGCCGCCACAGGACCACGCGGTTGTTGCCCGAGTCGGCCACCGCCAGGCGGTCGCCGCGCAGGGAGAGGCCGTAGGGCCAGCACAGGGTGTCGTGCTGCACGCTGGACCAGCGGTTCTCCCCGTTCGACGCGAACGTCGGCTGCGCGAGCACGTGGTCGGCGGCGCGGCCGTCGGCCGGCACGGCGTCCCACAGCAGGATCCGGTTGTTCGCGGTGTCGGAGACCGCGAGCCGGCCCCCGTCGAGAGCGACCGCGTACGGGAAGCGGAAGCGGTCGCCGGTGTGCGGGCCGTAGGGCCACTCGGTGGCGGAGTCGAAGCCGGGCTGGCCGAACAGCAGGTCGGCGGGCCCGTCCTTGTCGGGATGCGGCTGCCAGCCCAGCACGCGGTGGTCACCCGCGTCGGCCACGAGGAGCAGGTCGTCGGTGCCGGTGATCGCGTGCGGCCAGCGGAAGCTGTGCGCGTCCACGACGCCGCCGCGGTTCTCCTCGCGGTGGTGCGCGTCGGGCTGGCCGAGCACCACGTCGGCCGGGCGGTCGGTGGTGGGCAGCCCGCCGTCCCAGCCCAGGACGCGGCGGTTGCCGGTGTCGGCCACCCAGAACCGGTCGCCGACGATCGCGATGCCGAACGGCCAGTAGAGGGTGGACGCCGAGCACCCCGACCCGCGGTTGGGCTCGACGGACCCGGGGTCGGCCTGGCCGAGCACGAGGTCCGCGGTGGTGTCGCTCGCGGTCGGCACCGTGTTCCACACGAGGATCCGGTGGTGCCAGGCGTCGGCCACCACGAGCTTCCCGTCGTGCACGAGCACGCCGGTGGGCAGGTTCATGCCGCGCTCCGGCCCGTTCGTCGCGCGGCCCTCGGTGGTGCCGTCCGGCTGGCCGAGCACGACGTCGGCCGGCTGCTCGTCCCGCGTGGGGAGGCCGTGCCAGACGAGCACCCGGTGGTTGCCCGAGTCGGCCACCACCAGCACGTCGTCGGCCAGGAACACCGCACGCGGCGAGTACATCCACGCCATCGACGGGGTCGCGGGCGGCAGCGCGAGCCCACCCGGCGCCGGCGCGCCGAGCCACACGTCGGGCACCCAGCCGCCGCTGACGTCGACGTCGGAGGTGGGCCCGGTGAGCGCGGGCCGGCCGCCGATGTTGAGCCGGACGTTGAGCGGACGACTCATGTGCCCAACCGGATCCACACGTGGCCCGCGTCGACCCTCAGCGGGAGCTGCTCCAGCTGGGCCCCGGGGGCGCTGAGGCACTCGCCGGACGTCGCGTCGTAGCAGAAGCCGTGCCACGGGCACGTCAGCGTGCCGTTGCCCACGTCGAGCATCGCGTTGTCGAGTGGCAGGCCCTCATGGGCGCACGCGTTGCGGTAGGCGGTGAGCCGCTGCTCCACGTTGACCACCACGACGTCCGAGTCGGACCGCAGGCTCAGCGTCGAGAGGGCACCCTCCGTCAGGTCGGTGGCGGGCGCGGCCTTCACCCAGCCCTCGGCCTCGGGGTCCGGGCCCATGAACAGCGAGTCCACCGAGATCAGCGTGGGCGACGGCTCGTTCGGCAGCACCTCCACCCCGGTCACGGACGGGACGCCCTCGACCAGCGCCTCCTCCACGAGGTTCCGCAGGGTCACCGACGACATGGAGCAGCCGTTGCAGGCCCCCTCCAGCCGGACGTAGGCGACCCCGTCGGCGATGCTGTCGAGCTGCACGTCGCCGCCGTGGCTCTGCAGCTGCGGACGGACGTCGACGAGCACGCGGTTCGCCAGCGTCATCGGGTCGGGACGGATGATGCCGTGCAGCGACAGCAGCAGGTGCACGGTCGGGTCGTCCACCAGCGCGTACAGCACGTCGGGGGCGCCGGTCCTGAGCGCGCGCACGACCGTCACCAGCGCGGAGCGATGGATGTCCTCCACGGCCGCCTTCAGCTCCTCGGCGACCGCCCGCGCGGGCACGTCGAGGCCGGCGGCCGCGGTGACAGCGGCGTCGACCCTCCCGGCCAGCGCCTCGAAGGTCGGCTCGGTGGTAACAGGCCTGGGGTCGGTTGTGGTCACGAGAGGTCCCCCGTCGCGATGAGCGCCTGCTGGCGGGAGATCTCGTCGAGGACCCCGCGCACCGAGCGCATCGACTCGTGGTCGTCGAACTCCTCGAACAGGAAGCGTGCCTCGTAGAGCTTCGCCTTCGCAGGGTCGAACATACCCAGGTGCGCCAGCGCGTTGCCCTGGTTGGCGAGCACGCGGGCGCGGCCGAGCGGGTCGGCATCGCGGCCGCGCACCTGCAGCACCGCCTCGTACAGCTCGACGGCCTCCACCAGGTTGTCGGCCTGGTGTTTGGACGGTGTGTAGACCAGCGAGTTCGCCAGGTTGAGCTGCGTGCTGGCCCACCGCTCCGGGTGGGTCTCCGGCGTGTAGACCTTCAGCGCGTTGCGCAGCGACTGCACCGCGACGCCCAGCCGGAGCTGGTCGGAGGCCTCGATCATCGGCATCGTCAGATACGCCGCCGCGAGGTTCGCGTGCGCCGCGGCCCACAGCTCCGGAGCCTCGTCGCGCAGCACGAGCTGCAGGGCCGAGTGGTAGTTCGGGATCGCCTGCCCGACCAGCCCCGTCGCGTGCAGCTCGGCGGCCAGGGCCAGGTGCAGCTCGGCGCGTCCGGTGCGCAGGCCGTCGGCGCCGTCGAGCAGCTTCAGCGCGCGGGTGAACCGGTCGACGGCACCCTCGAGCCCGTTCTCCTGCGCCACCGACGCGGCCGCGCCGAGCATCAGACCGGCCAGCGGCGGGGACACCCCCTCGTTCGCGGCCGAGCCTGCCGCGTACGGACGGCGGAGCCGCTCGCTCGCCTCGTCCAGCAGCGCGACGGCGGCCGTGGCGTCGCCCTCGCCCAGCACGTGCGCCGCCTGTGCCGAGAACACCAGCGCCGCCAGCTCGCCGTCGGCCGCACCCAGCTCGGGCGGGGTATCGGTGCGTCCCAGCACGAAGGCGACGACGTCGACCAGCGGCCCGAGCTCGCCCAGCTCGGCGCGCAGCGGGACGGCATCGGCGCCGTCCGGGTCCAGGACGAACCGGTTGTAGCGGGTCACGACGTCGTCACCGGTCAGCGCGGCCAGCGCGCCGTCACGGTCGCCGGCCAGCGCCAGCTCGTGCACACGCATCCGCGCAGGCCACGCCGCGGGGACGCGGCCGGCCAGCAGGGCGAGCCGTGCGTCCTCGGTGTCCTCCCCCGCCGGCACGAGCAGGTAACCGGCGGGGAGCGGGAACGCCCCGAGCGGCTGGGGCCGCACGGCGACGGCGGTGATGGACTCAGCCATTGAGCGGTCCTCGCAGGTCTCGTTCGGCGGCACGCTTGATCAAGTTGGCGGAGATCTCGGCCCTGCGCTTCGTGGAATGGGTGTCGATGCGATGGCGCACCACACCGTCCGGGAAGACGACGGCGATCTCGACGACCCACCGCCCCCTCTCGGGGAACACGAACGTCTCGACGCTCTCGGCGCCGGTGGTGTCGGGCGGGTCCGCCACGCCGATCACGTCTCCTCCGGTGACACGGGATCGAGAAGGGGGACGCGGAGCGCGCCCTGCTCGCTGTCCCAGTAGGCCGGGCGGACCCCGACCGGGATGCGGTCGTCGAGGACCTCGCGGATGAGCGTGGAGCGGTCGCCCGCGACGTTGCGCTGCTTGAGCAGCAGCCCACCGCTCTGCGGTCCCTGCAGCGGCAGCAGCCAGAGCTGGTCCCCACGGATCAGCGCCACCGCCGCGCTGGACGGGAACCGGCTCCCGGCGAGCTGCGCGTCGAGGCGGAGGTAGCCGTCGGCCGTGAACTCGACGGTGGGCGCGTCCTGGCCGGCCGGACGCAGCGGGGCCAGGAAATCGCGCTCGATCAGCGCGCTCACCTGCTCCATCCCCGCGACGACCGACTCGGACAGGTCCGCGCCCATCTCGACCTTCTCGGCCTCGATGAGGAACACCGTGATGTCGTCCGGGCACGCCTCGGCCAGCGCCCAGCGGGCGAAGGCGATGGCGTGGTCCCAGCGGAACGAGTGCGTGTGCAGCCCCTGAAGCGGCGGCAGGTTCTCCAGCTCCGCACCGGGCACGCGGTAGAGCGTGCCCGGTGCGGCTCCCGTCGCCGAGGCATCGATGATCACGACACGGCCGGCGCCGCGCATCTGGAACGCGACGTCCATGCCGGCCGTGCCACCGTCCACGAGCCGGGCGCCGTCGGGGACGCCCCGCTCCCAGAGGTGCCGGACCAGGATCGGCCCGACGCCGTCGTCACCGCGCAGGAGGTTGCCGCACCCGACCACGAGCACCTCGCAGCCGGGTGGCGTCAGATCGACGGCGGGCTCGGTCACACCATTCCGTTGATGACGAACTCGGACAGCTCCCTGCCGGTCTTCCCGTCGTAGGCGTGCACGGTGCACACCAGGCAGGAGTCGAAGCTGCGGGCGACGTGCCCGAGCTCCACCGGGTCGTCGATGTCGCGGATCGGCGAGCCGATCAGCGCCTGCTCCATCGGGCCCAGCACGTCGGAGCCGTCACGCGGCCCGATGTTCCACGCGGTCGGCGTGACCACCTGGTAGTTCTTGATCTTGTTGTCCTCGATGACGATCCAGTCGGCCAGCGCCCCGCGCGCGGCCTCCGTGGCCCCGAAGCCGTGACCCTCCGCGTGCTCGGTGGGCTTCGTGTAGAAGCTCTCGTGCAGGTCGATCTGGTCGAGCCACTGGCGCGCCCACTTGTAGTACTTCGGCGCCTCGTGCATCCGCGCCATCTGCCGGACGAACACGCTCGGGCCGATCTTGCCGACCATGTCCGGGAACAGCGGGTCGTCGTCCTGGTGCGCGAGCGCACCGGGGCCGCCTGCCGCCATCCGCCGCGCCAGCGGGCCGGCCTCCAACGGGATGAAGCCCTGGCCGGCCATCTCGTAGCGGGGCGACTTGGCCCAGCTGTACTTGCCCTCCCTGCGCCCGGCCTCCGGGTCGACGGGCACCGTCTCGCCGTCGAACGGGTGCCGTGCCTGTGTGCCCTCGTAGAACGAGTGCGCCACGTGCTCGGTGACCTTGGCCTGGTCGAACGGCTCCCACACCCCGTTGGCGTAGACGCCGGAGCGGCCGATGAGCGCGTCGTTGCGCCCTTCGATGGTGGGGTTGCCGTAGATCGACGGGTCGAAGTACGTGCCCATCGCCATGAAGTTGCCGACGCCCCGGCCGTACTTGTCGAGCCCGACGTCGAGGCAGTAGCGGATGAAGAAACCGCAGTCGCTCTCGCGCTGCGACTCGTTCTCGTCCACCCACTCCAGCATGTCCTCCCAGCTCTTGACCTCCAGCCAGCGCTCGACGGAGCACCCGAGCCACTGCTTCTCCAGCCACTCGTCCTTCCAGTGCTCGAGGATCGCGATGGCGCGCGTGACGTCGGACAGCGTCGGCGCGCACATCACGCCGCCCGGCACCATGAACGACGAGTGCGGCCACTGCCCGCCGAAGATCGCGTAGACCTCCACCGGCTTGCCGGAGAGCACGACGCCGGGCTGGTAGCTGGTACCGACGTACGGCGCGAAGCGGCGGACGGCCTCGGCGTACATCGGCGACTTCGCGTAGTTCTTGTTCGTCAGGTCGATGGCGAACAGCGCGTAGAAGTAGCGCGGGATGGACTGCAGCGTCTCCGCCGCCTGGCAGATGTTGCGCACCAGCGTGGCGTTCGGCGGCACGGTGGTCTTCCAGGCGACGTCGAGCGCGTAGCAGCTCTTGTAGAGGTGGCTACCGCCGCAGATGCCGCAGATGCGCGGGCAGACGACGAGACCGGCCTGCGGGTCCTTGCCCCGCAGGATGATCTCGAAGCCGCGGAACATCGCCGCCTCGGTCCAGGCCGAGGTGACGACGTTGTCCTCGATGGTGACTCTGACATCGAGGTCACCCTCGACGCGGCCCAGCGGGCTCACGAACAGGTCGAGCGCGGTCATGGTGGGTCCCTTCAGGACGACCGTGGTGGGGCGGGCGGTGGTCGCTCAGACCACGAACATGTCTTCCTTGGACCACTGCGGCGCGGCGATCCGGGCAGCGGCGGCGTGTGCCATGTACGTGAGGTGGTCGCTGCCCTCGGGCACTTCCTTCGGGATCGTGCCGGCCACCTTCTGGGTCTTGAAGACGGTGCCGGCTGCCAGGTCGAAGAACGGGAACTCCGGCTCCGTACAGCCCAGACAGGGCATGCCCGCGCGGGTCTTGGACGACTGCCGGTTCCACAGGATCCGGTTGCACGGGGAGTGGGTCATCGGGCCGCGGCAGCCGAACTCGTAGAACAAGCAACCGGTGCGGGTGCCCTCGCCGAAGCTGGTCGTGGACTGCTTGTACTCGAAGAACTGCACCCGGGTGCAGCCCGTCTGCGTGAAGGACTTGAAGAACGTCTCGGGGCGGTGCAGGTCGTCCAGCGCGATGTCGCCGGCGCGCCCGGTGGCCAGCGCCACGAGGATCTGGGTGATCCAGTCGGGGTGCGCCGGGCAGCCCGGGATGTTGATGACCGGCAGGCCCATCTTCGAGCGGAAGTCCGGGCCGAGGAAGCCGCCCTTGTCGCGCTTGTGGAACTGCAGCCCCGTGGAGCCCGAAGGGTTCGGGGCCATCGCCGGGATGCCGCCCCAGCAGGCGCAGTCGCCGATGGCGACCACGATCTGGGCCTGCGCGGCGAGGTCGGTGACCCAGTCCTTCATCGGCCGGTCGGCGAACATGTCCATCCGCCCGGTGCCGTTCGGGCCCTCGATCACGGTGCCCTCGAACACGAAGATGTCGAGCGGCTTGGTGCCGTCGGCGCAGTCGTTGAACAGCTTCTGCGCGTTCTTGCCCAGCTCGAGGCCGAGCGACGGGTGCCAGACGAGGTCCAGTCCGAAGTCGACGATCAGGTCGACGACGTTGGGCTCGTCGGCGTTGAGGAACGACATGGTGTTGCCACTGCAGGCCCCGCCTTGGAACCACAGCACGGACGCCATGGGGACTCCTTCAGGTGGTGGTGGTGTTCGGGAAACGCGTGGTTCAGCGGAGTTGCCGGCCGAAGGACTTCGCGACCTGGAGCAGGAACCCGAGGCCTGCGGCCGTCTCGGGGTCCTTGAGTGCGCGGAGCAGGGCGAGAGCCCCTGTGGGGGCCGGGGCGGGGACCGACTCGGCCTCCGCGACGGCCGTGGTCAGGTGGGTGACGACCTCGACGACGCGCGGCTCCGTGATCTGGCCGAGCAGCTTCTGGACGGTCGGCGCCGCGTCCTTGACCGACGCGACCAGTCCCTTCACATCGACGCCGGCGAGCGGGTTGGCCGGGTTCGCCCCGCGGAGCTCCCCGACCGCCTCGGCGAGGGTGTTCGCGATGACGTCCCCGCGGCTGAGGAAGCCGTCGAGCGCCACGGTGACCAGCGCGAGCAGGTCGGCGTGGTCGAGCAGGTTGTCCAGCGCGGCAGCGACCTTGGGCTCGTCGAGCCGGGACCTGAGAGCCGCCGCCGGAGATGGGGTGACGACGATCTGATCGTTCAGAGTCACGAAGGCCTCCTTGACCGTGATCTGGGCCACAGGCTATGCAGTGCACACGCAGCCCGCCTATCGCCTTCGCGCATCGCCTGACACGGATGCGCAGACCTGCTGGCGCAGATGCGCAGGACACCGAACGTGCTGTTCCGTGAAGGAAAAGACTCAACTATGTCGGCCCAACGCATCCCTCCCTATGGACGCTGACGTGCCCCGGCTCGCGCGGCTGGGCTTCATCGACCACCACCGGACCGACGGTCCGGTGCGGCGGCGGGTGCGCTCGCGCGGCGTCCCTCCCGCGCTCGCCGGGCGCGAGATCTTCTACACCGAGGACCCGAGGCAGGCCGCCGACCTGCTCGGGCGCGCGCTGTCGCCGGCCTCCCTCACGCTCGGCGACGTCGACGCGAACCGCTTCGCCGCCTCGCTGCACGGCGTCCGGCTGCGCGACGTCAGCCTGCTGCACCTCGACCTCGGCATCGCCGCCACGCTCGACATCCCCGCGATGGGTCCCTACTTCGCCGTGCACATGCCGACGAACGGCCGCGCGCTCTGCACGCACGAGGGCCGGACGTTCGAGGCCAACCCGGTCCGCGCGGTCGTCACGAGCCCCGGCATGTCGCTGACCATGCGGTTCGCGTACGACTCGCCCCAGCTCGTGCTGCGCATCGAGCAGGAGGCGCTCGTCCGGCACCTGACGCGGATGATCGGCGGCAGCCTCAGCCACCCGATCTTCTTCGATCCCGAGCTGGACCTCACCACGGATGCCGCGATGCGCTGGACCGGAGCGATCCAGCTGGTGCACACCGAGGTCTTCTACGAGGGGTCGCTGGTGCAGCGGGGCCAGGGGATCGGGTCGCTGGAGGAGCTGCTGATGAGCACGCTCCTGCTGCTGCAGCCCTCCAACCACCACGCGCAGCTCGTGCTGCCCTCGGAGCAGACCGGTCGGCGGGTGGTGCGCGAGGCGCTCGACTACATCGAGGCGCACCTCGCCGACAAGGTGACGATGGCCGACATCGCCCGGAACGTGCACATGAGCATCCGCGCCGTGCAGCAGGGCTTCCACGAGGAGCTGGGCACCACCCCGATGCTCTACCTGCGCGACCGGCGCCTGGAACGCGCCCGCGCCGACCTCACCGACGGGCTGCCGTCGGACGGCATGACCGTCACCGAGGTCGCCGAGCGGTGGGGCTTCCACCACCTCGGCGGCTTCGCGGTGCTCTACCGCAAACGATGGGGCGAGTCCCCGTCCGAGACGCTACGGAGATAGGCACCCCATGCACGAGCTCTCGCTCTGCCGGTCGATCGTCGACATCGTCAACCGGCACGCCGACGGCCGGGACGTCCGCGCGGTGCACCTGCGTGTCGGGCAGCTGCGCCAGATCGTCCCCGCCACGCTCGTCTTCTGCTGGGGGCTGATGAACGAGAACACCCCGCTCGCCGGCTCCGCCCTGGAGGTGGAGAGCGTCGCGGCCGAGATCCGCTGTCGAACCTGCTCCACCACCACCACGATCTCCCAGCCGATCCTGGTCTGCGGTTCCTGCACCGGAACCGACGTCGAGATCGTCGCGGGCGAGGAGTTCCTCATCACCACGCTCGATCTCGCGGAGGCCTGATCCCATGGGACGTTTCCACCAGCACGCCGACCACGGCCACGACAACGGCCAGGCCCACGGCCACGGCCACGACGACCTGGGCGACCACTCCGGCTACGCCACCGGCGCCGAGCGCGTGGAGGTGCTGGAACGGATCTTCGACGAGAACGACCACACCGCCGCGGCCAACCGCGCCGACTTCGACGCGGCGCGGGTCACGGCCGTGAACCTGATGTCGTCACCGGGCGCGGGCAAGACCGCGCTGCTGCGCCGGACGCTCGAGCGGCTGCGCGGCGAGCTGCGCGTGGGGATCGTCGAGGGCGACATCGAGACGAGCATCGACGCCGACCGGCTGGAGGGCTTCGGCGCCGCCGTCACCCTGATCAACACGGCGAACGGCTTCGGCGGGGAGTGCCATCTCGACGCCCCCATGGTGCGTTCGGCGCTGCCCCGCCTCCCCCTCCCCGAGCTCGACCTCGTGATCGTCGAGAACGTGGGCAACCTCGTGTGCCCCGCGGAGTTCCAGGTCGGCGAGCACCTCCGGGCGATGGTCTACGCGATCACCGAGGGCGAGGAGAAGCCGCTCAAGTACCCGGTGATGTTCCGCTCCGCCGACGTCGTGCTGGTCAACAAGATCGACCTGCTTCCGCACCTCGACTTCGTGATGGACGTCTTCACCGCGAACCTTCAGGCCGTGAACCCGGGCGTCACCGTCATCGAGACGAGCGCGCGCACCGGGCAGGGTGTGGAGGAGTGGTGCGCGTGGCTGACAGCCGCGCGCACGAGCGTGGGATGACGGCCGGCGCGGGGCCCGATCTCACGCCCCGCGCGCCAGCAGCGCCTCGGCCACCAGCAGGTCGTGGCGGTAGGTGATCTTGAAGTTGCGCTCCTCGCCGGGCACCCAGCGAATCGGGACGTCCGGGGCGAAGCGCGCCATGCACGACGCCGTGTCGGTGCCGGCGAAGCCGCGGCGCGCCGCCTCCTCGTAGGCTGCGAGCAGCGGCCCGGCGCGGAAGCCCTGCGGCGTCTGCACCGCCACCAGCCCGACGGGCGCGGGTCCGGCCAGCGCCCCGTCGGGGCCGGCCGGG
>NZ_JAOPWR010000261.1 GCF_025965585.1 Pseudonocardia sp. | reverse complement strand
GAGCCGGGCACCCGCAAGATCATCACGACGTGCCCGCACTGCCTCAACACCCTCGGCCGCGAGTACCCGCAGCTCGACGGGCACTACGAGGTGGTGCACCACACCCAGTTGCTCAACAAGCTGGTGCGCGAGGGCAAGCTCGTGCCGGTGGCCGCCCCCGACGCCGCGGCGCCGGTCACCTACCACGACCCGTGCTACCTCGGCCGGCACAACGAGGTCTACGAGGACCCGCGCGAGCTCGTGGGCGCGGTTGCCACGCTCACCGAGATGCCACGCCACGCCGACCGCTCGATGTGCTGCGGTGCCGGTGGTGCGCGCATGTGGATGGAGGAGCGGATCGGGCAGCGGGTGAACGTCAACCGCACCGAGGAGGCCATCGCCACCATCTCCGGCGCCGCCGGTGGTGACGGTTCCGCGGCCGGCACGATCGCCGTGGGTTGCCCGTTCTGCAAGACGATGATCACCGACGGCCTCACCCAGAAGCAGGGTGAGGGCGCGGGCGAGAACGTCGACATCCAGGACGTGTCGCAGATGCTGCTGGCCGCCGTCAAGCGCGGCGACCAGCACACCAACGGCTCGTCCGCCAACGGCGCCAGCACCAACGGCTCGGCTCCCACCGTGGCGCAGCCCGAGCAGGAGGACGCCACCAGCTGATCGGCTGTCCACGACGAAGGCCGCTCCGGATCTCCGGGGCGGCCTTCGTCGTCTCCGCCGGGTTCCCCGGCAGAGAGTCCCGGCGGTCCCGGGCTCGGTGCCGCCGGGTGTCGAGGACGGACATCGACAGCAGGGGGAGCGCGATGAACCCGATCTTCCGACGGCGGAGCGCCCGCGACCGGCACATCCGGTTCACCCTGCCCGACCCCGTGCCGGCCGTCCCCGCCGAGGAACGTGCGTCGCGCACCTGGCAGACCGACGCGGTGATGCAGGTCGAGGGGCTCCGCGGCATTCGCCCCGTGCCTGCTGCCGGTGAGCCTCGACGGCGGGCACCGGCTCACCTTCGGCCTCTGGCTCGGTGCGCCGGCAGCGGACAGGCTCCGAGCCTCCGGACGCGACCCCCTACAGCGACGGCAGCTCCGACGAGCTGCTCACGAGGGTGCCCGCCACCTCGTGGCCGTACGACCGGGTGACGGCGGCGCTGCCGACGATGCTCGGTGGCCAGACCTGATCGTCGTCAGCAGGGGGCGAACGCCGTGACGACGTACGTGGAGCCGCCGTCCTTGCGGCCGATCGTGAGCTTCCCCAGCTGGGGACCGGCGGGGGTGCCGCTCCAGGTCATCGCGCAGGCGTCGACGGTGGTGGTGCCGTCGGCGGTCGTGGTGGGCGCCCGCCCGCCGGCGTAGGCGTTCACGTCGGTCACCCGCGATGCCAGGCTCGCCACCGCCGCGGCGCAGTCCGGTTGCCCCGACGCCGCGACGAAGGCCGTGCGGGCCGGGTCGGCCAGGAGGTTGTCGCAGACCGGGCCCGGGCTGTTCTGCGCGATGCGGTTGAGCATCGTCGGCAGCACGCTCCCCGGCCGGGAGGCACCCAGCCGGCCGTTGTTCTCCAGGTGGGTCTGGGCCTCCAGCGCCGCCACCTGCTGGGCGTCGCGGTAGTTCGCGAACCCGAACCCGATACCGGAGACGACGCACAGCACCGCCCCGACGGCGGCGAGCCGCCACCAGGGCAGCTGCGCCAGCCCGGCCAGCAGGACCCCGACGCTCGCCGCGAGCGCCCACGCCCACGGCCCGGTGCTGTACATGAGGCCCACGACGACCGCGAGCCCGCCGAGGTGCAGTACCCAGCCGCGCAGCAGACCGTCGAGCCGCAGCAGCCGCAGCACGATCAGCAGGCCCACGCCCGCGGCCCACGGGATCCACGACCACCCGGAGAACGGCCAGAGCAGCAGCGCCGCCACCGCGATGACCAGCCCCGCAGCGCCCCGGCGGGAGCGGGTCAGCCGGCGCCAGCGCACCGACGGCCGCCCGCCCGGCGGATCGGTGGCGGCCTCCGGGCCGGGCGGGGCCACGGGGACGACGGGCCACGGCTCACGGATGGCGGGCGGCGGAACCGGCGGCCGGGTGGCGGGCAGCCACGGAGGCGGGGTGTCACGGGGCGGTTCCATCGCCGACAGAGGTTACCCGCTGAGGCCGGAACAGCTGCCGATCTGCGCGCGATTTCGCGTCCTCGCACCGCCCGTGGAGGGTGCGAGGACGCGAAACGGCGCGCGGGTTCAGAGCCAGCCGTGAGTCGCGCGCCTGCTGCACGGGCCTGCGAACGGGTGCCGGCGCCCCCGTCGGGATGCTCAGCGCCGGGTGTCGACCCGATGGAAGTTGAGGTGCGCACGCGACGGTGTCGGCCCCCGCTGCCCCTGGTAGCGCGAGCCGACGCCGTCGCTGCCGTACGGGCGCTCGGCCGGGCTGGACAGCCGGAACAGGCACAGCTGCCCGATCTTCATCCCCGGCCACAGGATGATCGGCAGGTTGGCGACGTTGGAGAGCTCCAGCGTGATGTGCCCGGTGAAGCCCGGGTCGATGAACCCCGCCGTGGAGTGGGTGAGCAACCCCAGCCTGCCGAGCGAGCTCTTGCCCTCCAGCCGGCCGGCGAGGTCGTCGGGCAGCGACAGCGACTCGAAGGTGGACCCCAGCACGAACTCGCCCGGGTGCAGCACGAAGGGGTCGTCGCCCTCCGGTTCGACGGCCGACGTGAGCTCGTCCTGCTGCTCGGCGGGGTCGATGTGGGTGTAGCGCGAGTTCTGGAACACGCGGAAGAAGCGGTCCAGGCGCACGTCCACGCTCGAGGGCTGGAGCATGGCTGGATCCCAGGGATCGATGACCAGTCGTTCGATCTCGAGTTCCTTGCGCAGGTCACCGTCCGACAGCAGCACGGCGCAAGCGTACTGGCGGCGCCTCAGCGCTCCCTGTCGGCCGAGTCGTCGGCCGGCGCGTCGGACGTCTCCTCGACCGGTCCCCGGGCCTGCCGGGGCAGCGGGATGTCGAGCTGCGGTGACGGGCAGAGCCCGAACATCCACGCGACGGCCTGCTCGACGCGCGCGGCCTCCAGCCCGTCGGACGGCTCGGGGGGCGGCGCGGACCTGGCCGCGAGGAGCTGCCGGACCGTGGTCATCACCGCGGGGCTGAGGATGCTGCGGATGGAGTCGCCCGGCTCCGGGATGTGCGGTCCGTCGACCAGCACCGCGGGCGTGCCGAGGCCCGGTGCGTCGGTGACCAGCTCGGGATCGTCGGAGACGAGGACCGCGCTGGCCGCGATGAGCCCGACGAGCTCGACCAGCATCAGCTTGGGCACGACGGTGGCCCGGGCGTGCTCCGCGAGCGGGGCTGCCGCGCCGTGGGTGGCGAGCTCGCCGTAGAGGACGACCTCGATGTCCGGCTCGCGCTCCAGCAGGTCGGGCAGGCCGGCGAGGACGCCGAGCGAGTCGGGGCGGTCGAGGCCGACGAGCACCAGCCGCGGCCCGTCGGCGTGCACGCGGCGCAGCAGGCGGGCGAACCGCAGGTCCGACGGCTGCGGGTTGGCGGCCATCGTGTCGCCGACGGGGATGGCGTTGGGCCCGATCGGGCTGCCCAGAGCGGCACCGCCGGTGGTGAGGAACAGCGAGGCGAGCTGGCCGATGATGCGCCGGTTCGCCTCCTGCGGGAACGGGCAGAGCAGGTCGTCGCTGGCCACGCCGGCCTGCAGGTGCACGACGGGGATCTGCCGCCAGAACGCGACCTGCGCGGCGATCGCCGCCGTCATGCCACCGCCGTAGACCATGATCGCGGACGGGTCGAGATCGACCAGCAGGTCGTCGAGGTTGCTCATGAGCATGGCCCCGATGGCGGCCGGGTGCGGGCCCGCGATCGGGCCGGGCATGCGCGTGACGTCGGCGGGAACGCCGAACGCCTCGAAGGCGTCGTGGACGACCCACGGGTCGGGCCCGGTGGCCACGGTGAGGGCGCGGATGCGGTCGGCGTCGTTGAACGCCGTGGCCACAGGGGCGAGTCGTGCGACCTCGGGTCGACTGCCGGCGATCAGGAGCACGTCGTGGTCGTGGTCCTGGTCCGCGAGCGACCCCTGGTCCGGGTCGAACTCCGTCATTCTCGGGATCCTTAGCGGCCGGGGGAGCTGGCCTTACAGGGTCTCAGCAGTGTGAACCGCGTAAAGTCCACGAGTCGAGCCCGGAGCCCACATAACGGTTGCGACTCGCCGGTAACCACCCGCCTGGGTGTACACAACCGGTTATCGCGCCTACTCAGCGTGAGCTGATAGCCTGGCATTCGCACGTTGCGGATGTAGTTCAGTGGTAGAACATCAGCTTCCCAAGCTGAATATGCGGGTTCGATTCCCGTCATCCGCTCCACAACGAAGGCCCAGGTCAGAGGACGTCCTCCTCGGCACTGGGCCTTCGTCATGTCCGGCCCCCGGGAGGCCATGATCGTCAGGGGTGGGCACGAGACGCCACATGTGGCCGGCTCTGCCCACACCCGGTGATCGCGAGTCCCTGCCCACACGAAGCTCGGCGGCGCGGTGGCCGTCGTGTCGGCCGGGGAATCGTGTTCTTGATCGCGTGGTTCCTGTTCCGGCCGCCGAAGACCGACCCACCGCCCGGCACGCACCCGGTATCGGAGATGCTCGAGGGCGGCGAGCACGGCGACGTGTACGCGCTCACCCGCGCGCAGTGGGCGGCTCGTGCGCGGCCCGCAGCCGGGCCGGGGCCCGGTGCCGCCACGCGTCCTGCACCAGCTCGGTGAGCTGCACGGGGTCCACCCGGTCCAGGTCCACGAGGACCGAGCCGTACCCGTCGTAGTGCGGCGTGGTGAACAACGCGGGGTCGCCGGACGCCAGCAGCGCCTCCTTCTCCTCCAGCGGGCACATCAGCACGACCGACCCGTCCTCACGCAGCCGGGCGAACAGCTTCCTCCGCACCTTCAACG
>NZ_JAOPWR010000241.1 GCF_025965585.1 Pseudonocardia sp. | reverse complement strand
GCCCCGCGGCCGCGCGGGGCCTCCGCGCCCGCCCGAGCTCGACCCGTCGCGGCAGGCCGCACTGGAGCTGCTCACCGCCGTGCGGGTGCGCGACGCTTACGCCAACCTCGCCCTGCCCGCGATCATGCGCCGGCACCGCCTCCACGACCGCGACGCCGCGCTGACCACCGAGCTGGGCTACGGCACGCTGCGCGCCCGCGGCCTGCTCGACGCGGTGATCGAGGCGTGTGTGGACCGCCCGCTGATCCGGGTGGAGCCCACGCTGCTCGACGCGCTGCGGCTGGGCGCCTACCAGCTGCTGCGCACCCGCATCCCGCCGCACGCCGCCGTGGACACCACGGTGGAGCTGGTGCGTGTGGAGGCCGGCAGCCGTGCCGCCGGGTTCGTCAACGCGGTGCTGCGCAAGGTCGGGCAGCAGGACGAGGCCGCGTGGGTGGCGCAGCTGGCGCCCCCGGTGGAGGAGGACCCGCTCGGCCATGCCGCCTTCGCCCACGCGCACCCGCGGTGGATCGCGCAGGCCTTCGCCGACGCGCTCGGGGCCGGTGCCGCCGGCGAGCTGGACGACGCGCTCGCCGCCGACGACGCCCGGCCGCTGGTGCACCTGCTGGCGCGCCCGGGGGAGATCACCGCCGCGGAGCTCGCGCTCGTGACCGGTGGCGAGGAGGCGTCCTACTCGCCCTACGGCGTGCATCTCGAGCCCGGCAGCGGCGACATCGGCGACCTCGACGCCGTGGCCGAGGACCTCGCCGTGGTGCAGGACGAGGGCAGCCAGCTCGTGGCGCTCGCGCTCTCGCGGGCCACGCTGCTCGGTGAGTCGGTGTACGACGGGGACGGCGAGCGCTGGCTCGATCTGTGCGCGGGCCCCGGCGGCAAGGCCGTCCTCCTCGGCGGCCTGCTCTCGCTCGACGGCGGGGAGCTGGACGCGGTGGAGTCGAGCGAGCACCGCGCCGATCTGGTGCGCCGGGTCACCAAGGACCTCCCGGTGACGGTGCACACGGCCGACGGCCGTGAGGCCCCGCTGCCCGACGGCGCGTTCGACCGCGTGCTCGTCGACGCTCCCTGCACGGGCCTCGGAGCACTCCGACGCCGGCCGGAGGCGCGGTGGCGGCGGCGCCCCGAGGACGTCTCGGCGCTGTCCAAGCTGCAGCGCGAGCTGCTCACCGCGGCGCTGCGGCACGTGCGCCCCGGCGGGGTGGTGGCGTACGTGACGTGTTCCCCGCACCTGGCGGAGACCGTGGGCGTGCTCACCGGCGTGGTACGCAAGCACCCGGACGTGGAGCTGCTCGACGCGCGCGAGTACCTGCCGGGCGTGCCGCAGCTCGGCGACGGCCCCACGGTGCAGCTGTGGCCACACCGGCACGGCACCGACGCGATGTTCCTCGGCCTGCTGCGGCGGAGGCCCTGAGTCGCCGGGGGTAACCTTCCCCGGGTGCTTCCGATGATCGCTCCGAGCCTGCTGTCGGCCGACTTCGCGCGTCTCGCCGACGAGGCGGACGCCGTGACGGGCCCGCCCGGTGAGGGGGCCGACTGGCTGCACGTCGACGTCATGGACGCGCATTTCGTGCCGAACCTGACTCTCGGCCTGCCCGTGGTGCAGTCGCTGCTCAGGGCCACCGTGGTGCCGATCGACTGCCACCTCATGATCGACGACCCGGACCGCTGGGCGATCGGCTACGCGGAGGCGGGCGCCTACAACGTGACCGTGCACGTGGAGGCCGCCCGCGACCCGGTGGCGCTGGCGAGGGACCTGCGGGCCGCCGGGGCGAAGGCGGGCCTGTCGGTCAAGCCCGGGACACCCCTCGAACCCCACCTGGAAACCCTGCGGCACTACGACACGCTGCTGGTGATGAGCGTGGAGCCGGGCTTCGGCGGCCAGAGCTTCATGCCGGAGGTGCTCGACAAGGTGCGGGCCGTGCGCCGCATGGTGGACACCGGACACCTGCGGCTGCTGGTGGAGATCGACGGCGGTATCAACGCCGACACCATCGAGGCCGCCGCGGAGGCGGGCGTGGACTGCTTCGTGGCCGGGTCGGCCGTGTACGGCGCCGAGGACCCCGGGCGAGCGGTGCGCGCCCTGCGCCGGAAGGTGCTAGAGGCCACACCGGACCGCGGATGGTCCCTGTGACGCGCTGACCATGATCCGCGGCCGGGAACGATCGGACGGGCGCCGCGGTTGCAGAAGACGGATGATGCGCTGTGCGGGCCCCGGACGGGCGCGCACCGGAAGGACCGAGGGACATGTTCACGGGGATAGTGGAGGAGATCGGCGAGGTGCTCGCGGTACGCGAGAGCGCCGAGGTGGTGGTGTTCACCGTGCTCGGCCGGACGGTGACCTCCGACGCCGCGCACGGCGACTCCATCGCCGTCAACGGCGTGTGTCTGACCGTGATCGACCCGGCGGGCAGCACCGACGGCACGTTCACCGTGGAGCTGGTGCCCGAGACGCTCAAGCGCTCCAGCCTGGCGGCCGTGGTGGAGGGCGCCCGGGTGAACCTGGAGCGCGCCATGCCCGCGGGCGGGCGCCTCGGCGGCCACATCGTGCAGGGCCACGTCGACGGCGTGGCGACGCTGCTGCGGCGCAACCCGGCCGAACGCAGCGACGAGCTCGTGTTCAGCCTCGCGCCCGACCTCGCCCGCTACGTGGTGGAGAAGGGCTCCATCACGGTGGATGGGGTGTCGCTGACCGTGGCCGGGGTGACGAGTGACACGTTCACGGTGGCCTTGATCCCGACCACATTGGCACACACCACACTCGGGATCCGCCAACCCGGGGATACCGTCAACATCGAGGTCGACGTCGTGGCGAAGTACGTCGAGAAGCTGGCCGCGGGATACCTCGCCCGAACGGGATCGCACACCGCGGCTGACGAGGAGGACCGGCTCTCGTGAACGGTGGACCAGTGCAGGGTGCTGCGAGCGGTGTCGTTCCGCGTGGTGTAGCCCGGGGCGGTGTCGCCGGGGCGTCACCCGGCGGCTTCGAGGCCATCGAGCGTGCCCTCGCCGACCTGAAGGCCGGCAAGGCCGTGGTGGTGGTGGACGACGAGGACCGCGAGAACGAGGGCGACCTGATCTTCGCCGCCGAGATGGCGACGCCCGAGCTGGTGTCGTTCACGGTGCGGTTCACCTCCGGCTACATCTGCGTGGCGCTCACCGAGAGCGAGTGCGACCGGCTCGATCTGCCGCCCATGCACCACACCAACACCGACAACTTCCGCACGGCGTTCACCGTGACCGTGGACGCGAAGGCCGGTGTGACCACCGGCATCTCCGCATCGGACCGGGCCCACACCATCCGGCTGCTCGCCGACGCCACCGCGGATGCCGGTGACTTCGTGCGGCCCGGCCATGTTCTGCCGCTCCGTGCGCGTGAGGGCGGCGTGCTGCGCCGTCCCGGCCACACCGAGGCGGCCGTGGACCTGGCCCGCCTCGCCGGGCTGTCGCCCGCGGGGGCGCTCTGCGAGATCGTGTCGCAGAAGGACGAGGGCGAGATGGCCCGCGGCGACGAGCTCGCGGTGTTCGCCGCCGACCACGACCTCACGTTGATCACCATCGCCGACCTCATCGCCTACCGCCGCCGCTTCGAGAAGCACGTGGTGCGCGTGGCGCAGGCCCGCATCCCCACCGCGCACGGCGACTTCATCGCCTACGGCTACGACTCACTGCTCGACGGCATCGAGCACATCGCGATGGTGCTCGGCGACCTGGCCCAGCCCGAGAGCACCGGCGAGGACGTGCTGGTACGCGTGCACTCCGAGTGCCTCACCGGCGACGTGCTGGGCTCGCTGCGCTGCGACTGCGGCCCACAGCTCGACGCCGCCCTCGCGGCGGTGGCCGCGGAGGGCCGTGGCATCGTGCTCTACATGCGCGGGCACGAGGGCCGGGGCATCGGCCTGCTGCACAAGCTGCAGGCCTACCAGCTGCAGGAGGCCGGCGCCGACACGGTGGACGCCAACCTCGCGCTGGGCCTGCCCGCCGACGCGCGCGACTACGGCATCGGCGCCCAGATCCTCGCGGACCTCGGCGTGAAGTCGATGCGGCTGCTCACCAACAACCCCGACAAGCGCGCCGGCCTGGAGGGCTACGGCCTCACCATCCTCGGCCGCGAGCCGCTGCCGGTGCGGGCGAGCCCGGAGAACCTGCGCTACCTGCGCACCAAGCGCGACCGCATGGGGCACGACCTGCCCGATCTCGGCGACGGCGGGCCCGGCGTTGCCGGTGGCGCCGGTTCGTGACGGCGCGGCACGGCACGACTGTGCGGCGCGGGACGGCGGCGCGGGATGGCGTCGTGCGGCATGACCGGGCGCCGCGCGATGGCGCTGTGCGGCATGACCGGGCGCCGCGCGATGATGGCGGCATGACGGAGCGATCTGCGGCGGGCCGGGCATGAGCGGCGAGGGACGGCCGGAGCACGGGCAGGCGCCCGACGCCTCCGGGCTGCGGCTGGCGGTGGCGGCGGCCACCTGGCACGCGGAGATCGTGGACGTTCTCCTGGAACGCGCGCTCGCCACTGCGAAGGAGGCCGGCCTGCCCGAGCCCACCGTGGCGCGGGTGCCCGGCACCCTCGAGCTGTCGGTGGTGTGCCAGGAGCTCGCGACCACCCATGACGCTGTGGTGGCGCTCGGCGTGGTGATCCGCGGCGGCACGCCGCACTTCGAGTACGTCTGCGACGCGGTGACCGCCGGGCTCACCCGGGTGTCGCTCGACGAGCGCACCCCGGTGGGCAACGGCGTGCTGACCTGCGACACCCGCGAGCAGGCCGTGGACCGCTCCGGCGTGCCGGGCTCGGCCGAGGACAAGGGCGCCGAGGCCTGCCTCGCGGCACTGCACACGGCGCTCGTGCTGCGCGGGCTGCGGGCGAGCGCGACGGGGGACGGGTCATGATTGACACCGGAGCGGGGAAGGGCACCACGGCCACCGGCGTGCGGGTGGTGGTGCGGCCCCGCAAGGCGGTGATCGCCTCCTGGATCGGCTCCGTGGTGATCGTGGTGCTGTTCGTGGTGATCGCACTCGTGCTGCGCAACACCGCCACGGGCGTGTTCTTCCGCTTCGCCGACCAGGTGGCGCTCCTGCTGATGGGCCTGTTCATCGCCGGTGGCGTGCTCCTGCTGGCGCGCCCGCGGGTGGTGGCCGACGCCGAGGGCCTCGAGGTGCGCAACTTCCTGCTCAGCAGGTACTACTCGTGGGAGGTCGTGGAGCACATCGCGTTCCCCGACGGGGCGTCGTGGGCCCGCCTCGACCTGCCCGACGACGAGTACATGCCGGTGCTCGCGATCCAGGCGGTGGACGGCACCCGCGCGGTGGACGGGATCCGCCGGGTGCGCGCCTTGCACGCCGCGGCGCGGTCGGCAGGCTCCACCGGCACCACCTGACCCGGACTCGGGGCGATCATCGAGCGCGGCCGCTCCGGTGACGCCGCCGAAGGTGTGACGGCGTTCCGGCAGAAGCGGGCCGCGCGATTCCCGGACCGGGTGTCGGCGGACAGGCCGGCCTTCCACCCCTGGTGGACGGACCGGCCGTGGGCTCCGCTGCCCGACGCTCCGCACGGGCACGGCGGCTGACCCCACCGGACCGCACGTAGCATCGGGAGCGTGCTCCGTAGCCGTGAGATCCGTGCCAGCGAACAGGTGACCCCCGGAACCGACGAGAGCGTCCGCCTCGGCGACATCGTGCTCCGCAACCGCCTGGTGACCTCGTC
>NZ_JAOPWR010000226.1 GCF_025965585.1 Pseudonocardia sp. | reverse complement strand
TCCTCAGCCCGTTGTGCTCCCTGCGGTCGCGGGCGGTCCGATGCTGGGCGCTTCGTAGGTCGGGCCACGGCGCGGCATGAGCAGCAGCGCGATCATCGATACCACACAACAGCCGACTATGTAGATGCTGATCCAGGTGCTGGATCCCGTGCTCTGCAGGATCGCCACGGCGATCAGCGGCGCCGGCCCGCCTGCGATGACCGACGCGAACTGATAACCCAACCCGGCTCCGCTGTAGCGGATGTTCGTGCCGAAGCTCTCGGCGATCAACGCGGCCTGCGGGCCGTACTGCATGTCGTGGAAGATCAGCGACACCACGATCGCGAGCAGCGCCAGGCCCGCCATCCGCGTGTTGAGCAACCCGAAGTAGGGGAAGGCGAACAGTCCCGTGCACACGATCCCGATGCCGTACATCAGCCTTCGCCCGATCAGGTCGGAGATGTAGCCGAACAGCGGCACGCTGATCAACCCGATGGCCGCGGCGATGAGGGTGTCGGTGAGCAGGCCGGTGCGGTCCAGCTTCAGCTGGGTGGTGCCGTAGGCCAGGACGAACGTGATGAAAAGGTAGAACGGCGCCTGCTCGGACATCCGGACGAAGGCGGAGGTGAGGATCTCCCGCCACTGATGACGGAACGCGTCGATGACCGGCAGCTTTCGCACGGCCTGCGTCTGCTTCACCTCGGTGAAGACCGGGCTCTCCAGCACCCGCAGCCGCACGTAGAGCCCGATCCCGACCAGCACGATGCTGGCCAGGAACGGCACCCGCCAGCCCCAGGTCTCGAAGTCCGGGCCGGTGGTCGCCGACATCAGCTGGACCATCCCGGTGGACAGCAACAGACCTATCGGGACGCCGAGCTGGGGCCAGCTCGCCATGAGCCCGCGCTGCTTCTTGGAGCCCCATTCCATCGCTATGAGTACCGATCCGCCCCATTCGCCGCCGACCGCGACGCCCTGCACGATCCGCATCACGGTCAGCAGGATCGGCGCGGCGATGCCGATGGCCGAATAACCGGGGAGCACCCCGATGAGCGTGCTGCCGATGCCCATCAGCAGCAACGTCGTGATGAGCGTGGCCTTACGGCCGATACGGTCGCCGTAGTGCCCGAAGATCGCGGCGCCGACCGGCCGAGCCGCGAAGCCCACGAACTGGGTGCCGAACGAGGCGATCACGCCGGCGTAGGGGCTCTGTCCGGGGAAGAAGATGTGCGGAAACACGAGGGCTGCCGCGGTCCCGTAGAGGAAGAAGTCGTACCACTCGATCGTCGTCCCGACCGTGCTGGCGAACACCGCGCGGCGGCGCTGTGAGCCCAATGACGGTGCTGGTGATGTTGAGGTGTCCGCGTTCATCGGAGGCTCCGCATCTGATCGACCCAACCGTGGATATCGACTGGAGCCGCCCCTGCATCAGCCACTCTGCCGATCCGGACGAGGTTACGACCACTCTCGACAGTGTCAACCTCGACGCCTCGGTCGTTGCTGAAAGGGCGGCCATGGCCGAGTCGGTCGTGAGCGGTGGCGTCCGTTCCGTGTCGTATGCAGGTGGGAGCGATCGGCTCCCGTCATCAGATCTGATGACACACCGCCGGTGTGGTAACCCCCGTGGAGCGCTGTGCGATTACCAGGCATGACCCCAGTCGCTCCAGTCCGGCCCGCCGCCGTTCCGGGCCCGTGTCTCACCGCCTCGCCGTGGGCGGGCCGGATCATCGGGGTGCTCTTCACCGTCACCGTCGTGCTGTTCCTGCTCGGCCTGCTGACCCTCGGCATCTGATCCCGCGCGGGTTCGTGAGACCGGCCACCCGTATGTCCGCCGCGCCGGCCTTCGCGTAGGAATGTCCTGGTGACCAGCCGAGCCGTCCCCGTCGCGACCCCCGCCAAGGTGCCCCTCGGGCTGGTCCTGGCCCTAGGCGGGCTCTCCAGCTTCGGGCCGCTGTCCATGGACCTCTACCTGCCCGCCCTGCCCCAGCTCACCACCGACCTCCGCGCCTCGGAGGCGTCGGCCCAGCTGTCCCTGTCGGTCTGCATGATCGGGCTGGCGCTGGGCCAGCTCCTCGTCGGGCCGCTCACCGACCGGGTGGGGCGACGGGTCCCGCTGCTCGTGGGCGTGGCCCTGTTCGCGGTCACCGCCGGGCTGTGCGCGATCGCGCCGTCCATCGAGATCCTGCTCCTGCTCCGGCTGCTCGGAGGCCTCGCGGGCGGGGCCGGGATCGTCATCGCCCGCGCCATGGTCCGCGACCTCTACGACGGCACCGCCGCCGCGCGAGTGTTCGCGACGCTCATGCTCGTCAGCGGCACCGCCCCGGTGGTCGCGCCGGTGCTCGGCGGGCAGCTGCTGCGCGTCACCGACTGGCGCGGGGTGTTCGGCGCCCTCGCGCTGGTGGGGGCCGTGCTGCTCGTCGCCGCCGTGACGCTGCGCGAGACCCTGCCGAGGGACCGCCGACGCCCCGACGGCCTGGTCGCGATGACCCGCGTACTGCGCGAGGTGGTGCACGACCGCCGGTTCCTCGTGCCGGCGCTCGTCCAGGGCATCGGGATGTGCGGGATGTTCACCTACATCGCGATGGGCAGCTTCGTCATCCAGGGCGTCTACGGCTTCGGTGCCGTCGAGTACTCGCTGGTGTTCGCGGCCAACGCGGTGGGCATCGTGCTGGCGGGCCGGATCAGCGCGCTGCTGGTGACCCGCGTCGGGCCACGGCGGCTGCTCGCCGTCGGCGTCGCGGTCGCGCTGGCGGCCGCGGTCGCGATGCTGGTCGGAGTGCTCGTGTCGGCCTCGGTGTGGGCGCTGCTCCCGTCGCTGTGGGTGCTCGTCTCGTGCACCGGGGTGATCATGCCCAACGCCACGGCCCTCGCGCTGGCCGACCAGGGTCGCACCGCGGGCACGGCGTCGGCCGTGATCGGGTTGCTGCAGTTCGCCGTCGGGGCGATCGTGCCGCCGCTCGCGTCGCTGCGCGGTGTGTCGCCGGTCGTGATGGCCGGGACGATCCTGGCGACGGCCACCGTCACGGCGCTGGTGCAGTTCGGGCTGCGGGTCCCCGCCTCGATGGCCGCGACACCTCCTCACCGGTCCGTACCACCGGCATGTGACGGCGTCGGCGCGGGCGGCGTCACGCCGGGGGACGGCCCGTCATGCTGAGCCTGCGCCGCAGGTGGGCGCGCTGGGCGTCGTCCTGGGGCAGGGCGAGCGCGGTGTCGTAGGCCTCCCGGGCCGCGGCGTGCCGGCCGGACCGCGCGAGCAACTCGGCGCGGGAGGCGTGCCACAGCGGGTAGTCCTCCAGGCCGACCAGCGCGTCGATGGCGGCGAGCCCGGCCACCACGCCGTCCCGCTCGCCCAGCGCGACCGCCCGGTTGAGGCGCACCACCGGCGTGTCGTGGACGGTGAGCAGCACGTCGTACCAGGACAGCACGGCGTCCCAGTCGGTGGCGGCGTACCGCGGCGCCAGCGCGTGGCAGGCCGCGATCGCCGCCTGCACGACGTACGGGTCGGGACGGTCGGGGGACCGGCGCAGCCCCTCGCCGACCAGGATCACGCCCTCCTGCACGAGCTGGGCACGCCAACGTCCGCGGTCCTGGTCGGCGAGCAGTACGGGACGGCCGTCGGCGTCGTGGCGGGCGTCGCGGCGGGAGTCCAGCAGCAGCTCCAGCGCCAGCAGCCCCAGCACCGACGCCTCGCCGGGCATCAGCTCGCGCAGCAGCCGGGTCAGCCGAACCGCCTCGTCGACGAGCGCGGGCCGCGGCGCCCCGGTCGGTCCGTACCCCTCGTTGAACAGCAGGTAGGCGGTGGCGAGCACGCCGCGCAGCCGGTCGGGCAGCTCGTGGTCGTCGGGCACTCGGTACGGGATGCCCGCGCGTGCGATCTTCTGCTTGGCGCGGGTGAGGCGCTTGGCCATGGTCGCCTCGGGCACCAGCAGCGCCCGGGCGACCTCTGCGGTCGAGAGCCCGCACAGCGTCCGCAACGCGAGCGCCACCTGCGTCTCGACGGCGAGCGCCGGGTGGCAGCAGGTGAACACGAGCCGCAGCAGGTCCTGCTGCTCGCCGGGCTCGGGGCTCTCCGCGGCGTGCAGCTCCACGGCGTCGGCCTCCTTGCCGGTGCGGGCGGCCTCCCGGCGGATCAGGTCGATCGCCCGGCGCCGCGCCGCGACCGTCAGCCACGCGCGCGGTTCGTCCGGCACCCCGTCGCGCCGCCAGGTCTCCAGCGCGCGCACGGTGGCGTCCTGCACGGCGTCCTCGGCGAGCTGCAGGTCGCCCACGTGCCGGACCAGCGTTGCCAGCACACGCCTGCCCTCGTCGCGCACGAGGCGGACGAGGGCGGCGTGCGCGGGGTCGAGCGACACTCAGCCCCCGAAGTCGATGACAGGACGGACCTCGACGGCTCCGTCCCACGCCGCGGGGATCGTGGCGGCGACCTTCACGGCCTCGTCCAGATCGGCGCACTCGATGAGGTAGAAGCCGGTCAGGGCCTCCTTGGTCTCTGCGTACGGGCCGTCTGTGGTGACGACGTCGCCACCCTTCCCGCCCTGCACGCGCACGGTGGTGGCGGTCGAGGTCTGGTACAGCGCCGCGCCGCCGCGGATGACCGCCGCGGCGGCCTCGCCGAACGCGTTGTACTCCTTCATCTCGGTGCCGTACTCCGGCAGCGTCCAGTCGACGTCGGCGCTGTAGATGAGGGCTGCGTACTGGGGCATGGGGTGCTCCTGGCGTGTGTCGGGCCGGCGCTGATTGCCGGCGTCACACTAGGGACGAACGGGCCCGCCGAGAAAGGACACATCGTTGCGGATCGCTTCGCTCCTGCCTGCCGCCACCGAGATCGCGGCCGCCGTCGGACTCACCGACGACCTCGTCGCCGTCACGTTCGAATGCGACCACCCCGCCGGGATCCGCGACCGGGTGCCCGTCGTGGTCGACACGGCATTGCCCGTCGGGCTCACCCCCGGCGAGATCGACGCGGTGGTGCGCGACCGGGTCGCCCGCGGCCTGCCCATGTACGAGATGGACGCCGACGCGCTGGGACGGCTGGCTCCCGACCTCATCCTCACGCAGGACCTGTGCCGCGTGTGCGCGCTGCCGGCGGGCACCGTCGCCGACGCGCTGGCCGTGATCGGGTCCGACGCCGAGGTGCTCTCGATCGACCCGCACACCGTGGACGAGGTGCTGGACGCCGTCGCGGCTGTGGGCCGGCGGGGCGGGGCCGCGGCCGCTGCCGAGGCCGTGGTCGGCGACCTGCGCTCGCGCCTGGCGGCCGTGGCCGCGGCCGTCGCGGGGCGGACCCGGGCCCGCGTGCTGGTGCTGGAGTGGACCGACCCGCCCTTCCTCGCCGGGCACTGGGTGCCGGAGCTGGTGCGGCGTGCGGGCGGCGAGCCGGTGGCAGGCGTGGAGGGCGGCCGGTCGGTGACGGCCGCCTGGGACGAGCTCCGGGACGCCGGTGCCGACCTGGTGCTCGTCGCCCCGTGCGGCTACGACCTGGACGCGGCGGTCGAGCAGGCGGCGGTGGTGCGGGACCGTCTGCCGGGCGTCCCGATCGTCGCGATCGACTCCGCGGCCTACGTCGTGCGGGCCGGTCCGCGGCTGGTGGACGGGGTGGAGGCGCTGGCGTGGGCCCTGCACCCGGGTGCGGTGCCGGCGCCGCCGGAGGGTCGGGTGCTGAGGCTGGGATAGCCGACACGCGGCGATGGCCGAGGCGGAGCACCGCGAGCGGGGTGTGGACCTCGGCCGACCGTGCCTCGTTGTGCCGGCGCTGACGGGCGCCCGAGCGGCCGGGCCACGCAGCACTTCGCAGGCGCGACGCCAAGAACCTCGGCCCACGCCCGCAGCGGGGCCCCGCGCGTAGGCTCCCGCCCGTGAGCGCCCCTGTCCCCGGCCACATCGTGCTCGCCGACGCCGACGGCACCCCGTACTCCTCGCTGCGCCAACGCCCCGCCCCCCGCGCCGAGCGCTACGAGCTGGGCCGCGGACTGCGTCACAAGGTGCCGCGCAAGGTGCTGGGGGAGTGGCGGCCGCAGGTCGGACGGCCGGATCCGGTGAAGCAGATCATGGACTCCCACGAGGGCCGGGTCGGCCGGCTCGTGCCGATCCGGGTGGGGCGCATGGTCGCCTCGCCCTACGGGTTCCTGCGTGGCACCGCGGTCGTCATGGCCGAGGACGTCGCACATCTGCCGGCCACCGGCATCACTCCCGTGGTCTGCGGTGACGCGCACCTGGGCAACTTCGGCTTCTACGCCTCGCCCGAACGCGACCTCGTGATCGACCTCAACGACTTCGACGAGGCGCACCCCGGCGGTTGGGAGTGGGACCTGCGGCGCCTGGTCGCGAGCATCTGGGTCGCCGGACGGCACAACGGCATGAGCGAGGACCACTGCGCCGAGGCCGTCGCGTCGTGCGTGGCCGCCTACCGCGAGCAGGTGCGGTTCCTCGCCGACCAGCCGCTGATGTCGCGCTCGTTCCAGCGCATCGACGTCGACCGGCTCGCCGACGAGAGCTCCAAGCCGCTGCGCCACGAGATCGAACGCGCGGCCAAGCGGGCCCGGCACCGCACCAGCGACCGCGCGCTGCCCCGCTTCACCGAGAAGGTCGGCGGCAGCAGGCGGATCGTCGAGGAGCCGCCGCTCATCACGCGGCTGTCGGACCACGAGACCGATCTCGTGGCCGCCGCCCTCGACGAGTACCTGCTGACGCTGGCGTCGCACTGGCGCCGGATGCTCGGCGGCTACACGCTGGTGGACGTCGCGCACAAGGTCGTCGGCGTCGGCAGCGTCGGGCTGCGCGCGTACGTCGCGCTGCTGGAGGGCTCCTCGCCCGAGGACGTCGTGTTCCTGCAGCTCAAGCAGGCCCGCCGCTCGGTGCTCGCGCGCTACGTTCACGGCGAGTCGGCGTGGCACGCCCACCAGGGCCAGCGGGTGGTGGAGTACCAGCAGGCCCTGCAGACCGTCAGTGACCCGCTCCTGGGCTGGACGACCATTCCGACGGTCGACCCGGCAAGCGGGTCGACGGGAGACGACCTCCAGTACTACGTCCGCCAGTTCCGCAACATGAAGGGCACCATCGCGCTGGACGGAATCGACGCCGACGCGCTCGTCGACTACGCCGGGGTGGTGGGCTACCTGCTCGCCAAGGGGCACGCGCGCACCAGCGGGGCGTCGATGATCGCCGGGTACGTGGGCTCGTCGGCCAAGGTCGACGACGCGCTGTGCCGCTTCGCTCGCGCCTATGCCGACCAGACCGAGGCCGACCACGCCGCGCTCGTCCGGGCCGTCGACCGTGGGTTGCTACCCGTCGAACGCGGGCTCTGACACCCGGCGGGCGGCGCGGCCGGCCGCGAGGGATCGTGGAGCCATGACGACGGTGCGCGTGATCGCGCGCGAGGTGGCCCCGGTGCTCGGGGCGGGGCGCCGCGAGCTGCGCAGGCACCCGGTCTGGACGGCCGAGAGCACCGAGGGCGCGGGGGTCGGCGTCGTCGTGGTTCCGGGCTTCGGGGGTGCCGACGCCAGCATGGCGGTGCTCCGGCGCTGGCTCGTCCGCCGCGGGTACGCCCCATCCGGTGCCGGTCTGGGGCTGAACGTCGGCTGCAGCTCCGCGCTGGTGGACCGGCTGGAACAGCGGGTCGCGGAGCACGCCGGGGCCACCGGCGGCCCGCTCGTACTGATCGGCCACAGCCGTGGCGGCTGGATCGCCCGGCTGGTCGCGGTGCGGCGGCCGGATCTCGTGCGCGGCCTCGTCATGCTCGGCGCGCCCGTGCTCGCTCCGCTCGACGCGCGGGCCGTGGTGCAGGTGGCGATCCGCGGCCTGCTCGGCCTGTCGCGCCTCGGCGTCCGCGGCATGCTCGACGAGGACTGCGTGCACGGGGAGTGCCGCGAGGCCACCGCGGCGGGGCTCGCCGCACCGCTGCCGATGCCCGCGCTGGCGGTCTACTCCCGCGCCGACGGGGTGGTCGGCTGGCGCTCCTGCCGCGACCCGCAGGCGGAGTGGGTGGAGGTGCGCAGCAGCCACACCGGCATGGGCATCGACCCGGAGTTGTTCACCGTGCTCGTGCCCCGGCTCGCGGTGTGGGCTGGTCACGGCCCGAGCACGGTCGCCTCCTGATCGTCCGTCCCGGACGTTCCACGGGGTAGTATCGACAGGTCAGGTCGGGTGGGCGCCGCCAGCGCCCGCCCCGTGGCAGATCGCCGCTTGACGTATGGTCGCGCCGGTCGCACGCCCGGGCCGCGTGACGACGACAGGGAGTCACGGACGCATGAGCTGGACCGGAAACCCGTCCACCACCGACCAGGGCGGTCGCTTCGCCGCCGCCCAGGTCGCGAACGCCGAGAACAACGACCTGCAGAACATGAGGGCGGCCCGCGTGGTCGCCGGTCGCTCGTCCGATGCGCAGGACTGCGCGGAGATGCTCGCCATGCTCGGCCTCGACGCCAGCGGCGACCGCGCGCCGATCAGCTGATCCTCCCCCATCACAGTGCAGGGCCCGGCCGGATTCCGCCTTACCCGGCCGGGCCCTTCTGCGTCGTGCTCGTTTCAGCGGATGGCGCCGGCCCGCAGCGCGAGCAGCACCATGTGCGCGCGGTCGCGCGCGTGCAGCCTGCTGGTGATGCGGGCGAGGTGGCTCTTGACCGTCAGCGCGGAGAGGCCCAGGACGTGGCCGATCTCGCTGTTGCCCAGGCCCTCGGCGGCCAGCCGCAGCACCTCCACCTCGCGATGGGAGAGCTCCCGCTCCTGACCGCCGGCGTCGAGCACGCGGACCCGCCGCGTGATGGGGTCGACGGGCTGGCGCTGGTCGGGGATCGCCTCGACGGCGGCGGGGACGCGGGGTGCCGCCGTGAACAGGTACCCGCGGGCACCCGCGCGCAGCGTGGCGCCGATCCGGTCGAGGCGTGACGGGTCGCCGATCGCCACGACGTGGTCCCAGCCCTCCCGGCGCAGCACCTGGACGAGATCGGCCCCCTGGTCGTGACGCTCCTCGAACGCCATGTCGACCAGCGCGAGATCGCCGGGACCGTGGTCGGACGCGATGCGCTCGGTCTCGTCCGGCGACCCGGCCTCGAGGATGTCGCACGGCCCGCGGTGCGACAGCCCGTCGCACAGGGTGCGCCGCGTCAGCGGGTTGCCGAACGCCACCAGGACGGTCGTGGCGTGGTGTGCCGGTGCAGGCTCCCTCATGGAACTCCTTCATCGCGGGTGCGACGACCGGGCCCCGAGGAGGTGGGGCCGGCCCGGAGCGGGCCCGCCATCTCCTACCTTGGCGCGGGGACTTGACGAAGGCAAACCGGCGTGATGCGCGCGCATCTCCTCCGGCCGGCGGTTGTCGCACGGCACCCGGCGCTGGAAGCGTCTGTACCTGATCGCCGTGGCCGGGCGCTCGCGAATCGTACTGCCGTGCGGGGCTGGGCGAGCGGCGCGATACTCCGGCCCATGACCGACCGGCCCATGAGTGACCCCGACGCACCCCGCACGCCCATCCCCGGCAGCGAGCGACCGCCCGCCGACGCCCCCACGGCGTCCGCTCGCGCCGTTCCCGCGGACGCCACAGTGGAAGCCACCGTGGTGCTGCGCCGCCGGGCCGAGCTCCCGGATGCGGCACACACCCGCATGACGCCGGCCGAGCTCGCGGAACGGTACGGCGCCGACCCCGCCGACATCGCGCTCGTCACCGACACGCTCACGGCGCTCGGTGTCGACGTGACCGCGATCGATGCCGCGTCCCGGCGACTGCGGGTCGCGGGCCCGGCCGGCGTGCTGGCCTCGGCCTTCGGGACGTCGCTGGTGCAGGTCAGCACACCGGATGCCACCGGAACCCCCGTCACGCACCGGTTCCGTACCGGCGGGCTCAGCGTGCCGTCCGCGCTCGACGGGGTGGTGACGGCCGTGCTCGGGCTCGACGACCGCCCCCAGGCCCGCGCCCGGTTCCGCATCGCGGCCCCGCAGGCCGCGTCCGTCGGCTACACGCCGCTGGAGCTCGGCACGGTCTACGCGTTCCCCGAGGGCACCGACGGGTCCGGTCAGACGATCGCGATCATCGAGCTGGGCGGCGGGTTCGCCCAGTCCGAGCTCGACACCTACTTCGGTGGCCTCGGGATCACCGGCCCGAGCGTCACCGCCGTCGGGGTGGACGGCGGCAGCAACGTGCCGGGCAAGGACCCGAACGGCGCCGACGGCGAGGTGCTGCTCGACATCGAGGTGGCGGGCGCGCTGGCCCCCGGCGCCGACATCGTCGTCTACTTCGCGCCCAACACCGACGCGGGCTTCCTCGACGCCGTCGCGCAGGCCACCCACGCCACGCCCACGCCCGCGGCCATCAGCATCAGCTGGGGTGGTGCCGAGGACACCTGGACGGGGCAGGCCCGCACCGCCTTCGACCAGGCCCTCGCCGACGCGGCCGTGATCGGTGTGACCGTCACGGTCGCTGCGGGCGACGACGGCAGCACCGACCGCGCCACCGACGGGAAGTCCCATGTGGACTTCCCGGCCGCCAGCCCGCACTCGCTGGCCTGCGGCGGCACCCGGCTCGACGCCGACGCGAGCGGGCGGGTGACCTCGGAGGTCGTGTGGAACAACGGCACGGGCAAGGGCGCCACGGGCGGCGGGGTCAGCACCGCGTTCCCGCTGCCGAGTTGGCAGACCGGGGCCGGGGTGCCGGCGTCCGCGGGCGGCGCGCCCGGCCGCGGCGTCCCGGACGTCTCCGCCGTCGCCGATCCGCAGACCGGCTACAAGATCCGGGTCGACGGCACGGACCTCGTCATCGGCGGCACCAGCGCCGTCGCCCCGCTCTGGGCGGCGCTCGTCGCGCGGCTGGCCCAGGCCACCGGGAGGACCTTCGGCCTGCTGCAGCCCGCGCTGTACGGGTCCGTGATGGGCGGTGCCGTGGCGCCGGGGTTCCGCGACATCACCTCGGGCGACAACGGCGCCTTCGCCGCCGGTCCCGGCTGGGACGCGTGCACCGGGCTCGGCGTGCCGGACGGTACGGCCCTGCTGGCCGCGCTGCGGGGGGACCAGGGCTGAGGGTCCTCCGGGCTGTCCAGGGCGGGCTACCTGGCACATTGGTCACGTAGAGTGAGCAGACTCCCCGGACTACGAGGTGCTGCGGACCGGGGCGGTGCCGGCGACGACGTCCTCGCGGTCCCGCGTCGCCCCGGCCCCGGCCAGGTCCGCGGCGAAGCCCACCACGGCCTGGTCGATGCGCCGCAGCATCCGCACCGCCGTGAGCAGCTCCGCGCGCCTGCGGTGGCCGGTGCTGCGCGAGGCGTAGGCCTCGGCGGCGTCGACGACGTCCTCGGCCGACCGGATCGCCCTCCCGTCCTCCAGGTCGCGGTGCAGCAGCACCCGGCGCAGCCCCTCGATGTTGGCGCGGATGCGGTCGGCGGCTGGATCGAGCGTGGACGCCCAGCCGGGGGCGTCGATCGTGTCCGAAAGCCGGGCGAGCCTGCGGCTGTAGTGGTCCACCGCGCTGAGCACCCGCAGCGTCCGCTGGTAGCTCGACCGGCCGCGCCGCCGCGGCAGCGGGCTGTCCAGCGGCTTGGCCCGCAACCGCAGCACCCCGAGGGCGTCGTCCATGTCGCGGGCGTGCTCGAGCGGCGACTCGGCTCCCGGCGAGCGTCCGAGGATCCGGTCCACCGCGCTGTCGAGGGTGGCGTCCACCGCGTCGACCACGGTGTCGAGCGCCTCGCCGAACGCCTCCCGCGTGCCCTTGGGCAGGATCAGATAGCCGGCGAGGATGCCCATCGCCGCACCCACCGCGGTCTCCTCGATGCGCACCACCAGCGTGTCGACGCTGAACTGGCCGATCAGCCCGTACAGCAGCGCGAGTACCGCGGTGATCCAGAACGCCATCAGTGCCTGCGACACCCGCACCAGGTAGAGCGCGAAGAAGACGCAGCCGGACATGAGGATCAGCGCGGGCAGCGCCCGGTTGCCGACCACCAGCGCGAGCCCCATGCCGGCGACCACGCCACCGATCGTGCCGACCACGCGCTGCGAGCCGCGGCTGAGCACATCGCCGCGGCTGGTGGTGCCGGCGAACACCACGAACGCGGCGATCACCGCCCAGTACCAGCGCGACGGCGACACGATCTCGCCGATCACGATGGCGAGGCTGGTGGCGACCCCGACCTGGATCGCCTGGCGGGTGCTCTGGTTGAGGCTGGGGCGTGCCGCCGTGGTCCCCGCCCCGTCCTCCCCGGGGTCCGTGGACGACTCCGGCTGCGTGGACGACCCCGGCTCGCTGGGCGGCCGGGGTCCGGTGGACGGCTGGGGCTGCGTGGACGACTCCCCGTCCGTGGACAGCTGGCGCTGCATGGACGTCTGGGGTTCGGTGGACGGCTCGGGGCCAGCGGACGACGGCACCGACACGGCCGGGCCGGGCCGGCCGGTCGTCGCGGGCCGGGGCCGTTCCACGTCGCCGGGGCCGCCGTCGCTGTCGCCGTCGCCGTCGCCG
>NZ_JAOPWR010000193.1 GCF_025965585.1 Pseudonocardia sp. | reverse complement strand
CGCAGGCCGAAGAACAGTCAACCCCGAACCGGGGCGACAGGTGTGAACCGAGCGACCCCGACCACCGCCTCGGAGATCATGGCTGCAGACCCGATCTCCTGCCCGCATTGAACAAGTCGGTGTGAAGTGGACCGGATGCATCTCGACTTCACTCACCCGTCCGGCCGAACCGGTCCTGGCCAGCACTGACTGTCCTCCACATCTGAGGATGTCTCAGTCGTTACGCCGCGTTTTGATCCGTCATGTTTACAATACTGTTTACGCAGAGGCAGTCACGCTCCAGACCCGCTG
This sequence comes from Pseudonocardia sp., assembly GCF_025965585.1. Classification (GTDB taxonomy): domain Bacteria; phylum Actinomycetota; class Actinomycetes; order Mycobacteriales; family Pseudonocardiaceae; genus Pseudonocardia. The sequence continues at coordinate 2,816 of NZ_JAOPWR010000193.1, read as the reverse complement.
CGCGGGATCCGTCCGCGGCTCGCCCGCGCCGATCACGGAAATGCGCCAGAACTTAAACCTCGCCCGTGGTGATGGGTAATCTTCGCCAACTGCCCGGCCGCGCTGGGTGAGTACGAGCAAGCCGGTCCCTCAGATCGCACGCAGCTTCGGCAGCACGTCCTCGGCAAACTGTGTGAGGAAGCGTTCCTGGTTGTGGCCGGGACCGTGGAACACGAGATGGTTGAGCTCCGCGTCGATGTAGGGCTTGATCCGGGCGATGGCCTCATCCGGATCCGAGGCCACGATCCACCGCTTCGCCACCTGCTCGATCGGCAACTTGTCCGCCAAGCGCTCCATCTCCACCGCCGAATCCACGCCGGGCAGGAACCGTCCGGGGTAGGCCCGTGCCAACGTCGCGATCTCCATCGCCGTGACGGCCGGGTGGCGGGCGACCGACGCGACGATTCCGAGCCCGACCTTGACCCGCCGGGTCGCTCCGGCTCGCTGGGAAAGGTCGGGAACTGCCAGATCGGGGTCAGCGTGCACGCGGTCACCGACTCGGCGTCCGTAGCGATCGACTGGCGATTGTTCCTGCCGAAATCCTGGGACGACGCCGCGACCGGTGACGACGAACCAGACCTCCGCGCAGATCCGGCACGGGCGCGCACGCAGCCAGGATCCCCGACCAGGTGCGCCCCTACTGTGCAGCGTGCAACGCGCGCAGGTTGGCCTCGCCGATCGCGGCGCGCAGACCCGGTTCCAGGTCGCTGAGCACCGCCCCGGCCGGGCTCTCCCGTGCCGCGAACGGGTAGTCGGTTCCGAGCACGACGTGGTCGGGGCCGAACCGTTCGACGGCGAGCCGCAGGCTGTGGACGTCGTAGGTCAGGGAGTCGCACCAGAGCTCGCGGGCCCGCTCACCGGGCATGCGGTGACCGGCCGCGCCGCTCCGCCCCGCGAGCACCTCGCCCCGGTCCAGCCTCGGCAGCAGGGCGGGCAGCGCACCCCCGCCGTGGGCCAGGCAGATCCGCACCCCGTCCCGACGGGGCCGCCCGGTGACCAGCGCCGCCCCGGCGACGGCCGTCTCGGACGGCATGCCCAGGCCGAAGCCGATGCCGAGCCCGGCCAGGCGCGGGTCCAGCGTGAGGTCGACGGGGTGCACCAGCACCAGCGCACCGCGATCGGCCGCGGCGTCGAAGAACGGGTCGAACCGCTCATCCGACAGCTCGACGTCCCCGGCGCGGGTGCCGATCTCGACTCCGGCGAACCCCAGCTCGTCGACGCAGTGCGCCAGCTCGGCCGCGGCCCGCTCCGGGTCCTGCAGGGGCACCGCCCCGAGGGCCGCCAGCCGGTCCGGGGCCGCGGCCGCGAGCCCGGCGAGGAAGTCGTTCTGCGCCCGGGCGAGTACCGCCGCGCCCTCGGCGGGCTCACCGTGGCACAGCGTCACGGGGATGGGCGAGACGAGCTGGGCCGCGACGCCTTCGGCGTCCATGTCGCGCAGCCGCCGCTCCGCGGACCAGCAGCGGTCGTCGACCTCCCGGTAGAGGCGGCCGTCGAGCAGGATCCGGGCCCGGTCGGACGACACCCGCTCCACCGACGGCCACCTCCGGCGTGGGTCGGCGACAGGTCGGGCAGCCGGGGGTCGATCGCGTGCGTGTGCACGTCGACCAGGCCGCCGGCTGCCGGCCAGGACGGGTAAAGAGCGTTGTTGGACATTGGTGGTGGCCTCCGGCGGCAAGGTGAGGGGTTCAGAGGTCGAGTACGAGCCGGTCACCGAGGCAGCGTGAGACGCAGGCCCATCATGGTGTCGCCCGCGCGTCGCTGACGGGTGGTCAGGACGTGGTCGCGGTGGTCAGGCTCGCCACCGAGCACTCCGACCTGGTACGACCCACAGATCCCCTCCTCGCAGTCGCTGGCGACGTCGACCCCGGCCTGCGCGAGCCGCTGCAGCACCGTGGTGCCGGGCTCGACGGCGAGGGTCCGCCCGGAGCGGGCCAGCTCCACGACGAACTCACCGGCGGCCGCGTCGCGCGCCGCGTGTCCCGGATCCGCCTCGGGCGCCGCGAAGCGCTCCAGGCGCAGGACGTCGGCGCCGAGGGGGGGCGCAGCACTTCTCGAGCGCGGCGAGCAGCGGCTCGGGCCCGCAGCCGTAGACGAGCGCGCCCGCCCCGAGCCCGGGGAGGGCGACCAGCGCCGCGTCGAGGTCGAGCCGCCCCCGGACGTCCTCGGGGACGACCTGCACCCGGTCGCCGTAGCGGGCGAGCCGGTCGAGGAAGGCCATGGAGCGGCGGGTGCGGCCGCCGTACAGCAGCCGCCACCCGGCGCCGGCCCGCTCCGCGTGCTCGATCATCGGCAGCAGCGGGGTGATACCGATGCCGCCCGCCACGAACAGATAGCCGGGTGCGGGTTCCAGCGCGAACGTGTTGCGGGGCCGTCCGACGCCGAGCCGGTCGCCCGGCCGCAGCGACTCGTGCACGTACCGGGAGCCGCCGCGCCTGGCCGGATCACGCAGGACCGCCACCTCGTATCCGGCGGCATCGCCGGGCGGCCCGCACAGCGAGTACTGGCGCACGAGGCCGCAGGGCAGGCGCAGGTCGACGTGCGCGCCCGGCTCCCACGCGGGCAACGCCTCGCAGGTCGGCGCCGTCAAACGCACCGACACGACGCCGTCGGCCTCGTAGGTCAGCCGGCGAACCCGCAGGTCCAGGCCGGTGTTGGTCGCTCCCATGCTGCTCCATCGGTCGGGGTGGCCGCGGTACCCGTGTGCGCGACCGAGCAGCCGAGGGCCGCCTAACTATTTTCGATTTCGATACTCATGAGTCTGGACTTTTCTCTTGAGG
>NZ_JAOPWR010000183.1 GCF_025965585.1 Pseudonocardia sp. | reverse complement strand
AGTTCTACTTCCGGCCCGGGAACCTGGGCTACCCGGTCTTCGACACCGCGGTGGGCCGCCTCGGCGTCTACTTCTGTTTCGAGCGGCACTTCCCCGAGGGCTGGCGCGAACTCGGGCTGGCCGGCGCGCAGATCGTGTTCAACCCCTCGGCGACGAGCCGCGGGTTGTCCGAATACCTCTGGCGGCTGGAGCAGCCCGCCGCGGCGGTGGCCAACCAGTACTTCGTCGCCGCGATCAACCGGGTCGGCGTGGAGGAGTACGGCGACAACGACTTCTACGGCACCAGCTACTTCGTCGACCCGCGCGGCCAGTTCGTCGGTGACGTCGCGAGCGGATCCGAGGAGGAGCTGGTGGTGCGCGACCTGGACCTGAAGCTGATCGACGAGGTGCGCCAGACGTGGGCGTTCTACCGCGACCGACGACCCGACGCCTACGGACCGCTGGTGGAAGCATGACCGCCGACGTGCTTGTTCCCGCGGAGGCGGCATCATGACCGCCGACGTGCTTGTTCCCGCGGAGGCGGCAGCATGACCGACGATCTTCTGAAGCGGACGCGCGCCGTCCTCCCGTCCTGGCTCGCCATCTACTACGACGAGCCCATCGAGATCGAGCGCGGCGACGGCCGCCACGTCTGGGACGGCGACGGGAACCGCTACCTCGACTTCTTCGGCGGCATCCTCACCACGATGACGGCGCACGCGCTGCCCGAGGTGACCGAGGCCGTCAGCGCACAGGCCGGCCGGATCATCCACAGCTCCACGCTCTACCTGAACCGGCCGATGGTGGAGCTCGCCGAGCAGATCGCCACGGTGTCGGAGATCCCCGACGCCAAGGTGTTCCTCACCCCGAGCGGCACCGAGGCCAACGACGCCGCGCTGCTGCTGGCGAGCTCGCTGCGGCGGTCGAACCAGATCCTGGCGATGCGCAACAGCTACCACGGCCGGTCGTTCTCGACGATCGCGATCACGGGCAACCGGTCGTGGTCGCCGACGACGCTCTCGCCGTTCCAGACCTACTACGTGCACGGCGGCCAGCAGTACCGCTCGCCGTTCGCGGGGCTGTCGGACGGCGAGTACATCGCCGCGTGCGTGGCCGACCTGCGCGAGGTGCTCGACCAGGCGGGCGGCGACGTCGCGGCGCTCATCGCCGAGCCGATCCAGGGCGTCGGCGGCTTCACCTCCGGCCCCGACGGGCTGCTCGGCGCATTCGCGGAGGTGCTGCGGGAGAAGGGCATCCTCTGGATCTCCGACGAGGTGCAGACCGGCTGGGGACGCACCGGCGAGCACTTCTGGGGGTGGCAGGCCAGCGAGGCCACACCCGACCTCGTGACGTTCGCGAAGGGCATCGGCAACGGCCTGTCGATGGGCGGCGTGATCGCCCCGGCGTCCATCATGGACTCCCTGGGCGCCAACCACATCTCGACGTTCGGCGGCTCGCCGCTGACCTCCGCGGGGGCGCTCGCGAACCTGCGCTACCTGCTGGACCACAAGCTGCAGGACAACGCCGCCGCGCAGGGCCCGATCCTGTTCGACGGACTGCGCGCGGCGGCGAACCCGATCGTCGGCGACGTGCGGGGCAAGGGGCTGATGATCGGCGTCGAGCTGGTCCGGCCCGGCACGGGCACACCCGGCGAGCCGGCACCCGAGCTCGCGAGCGCGGTGCTGGAGGCCTGCAAGCGCCGCGGCCTGCTGGTCGGCAAGGGCGGCCTGCACGGCAACGTCCTGCGCATCGCGCCCCCACTCACCCTGACGAGAGACGAGGCCGCAGAGGGCCTGGCCGCCCTGCTGGCCGCGCTGGAAGAGGTGTCATGAGCCACCGCAAGCACGATCGGGCCCGCACCGGCGCCGCAGCACGTGTGCGGCCGCCACGACGGGTGTGTCGTCGCACGAGTGAGCTTGCGACCGAACCGATGTCACAGCGCCGGCGCGCAGCGCTGACCGAGCGCAGCGAGGTAATGCGATGAGCCGGACACTGATCACGGGCGGCCTCGTCATCACCGCCTCCGACGAGATGACCGTCGACGTCCTGATCGAGGACGGGACCGTCGTCGCGCTCGGGACCGGGCAGAGCTGGACCGCCGACACCGTCATCGACGCGGGAGGGAAGTACGTGATCCCCGGCGGCGTCGACGGGCACACGCACATGGAGATGCCGTTCGGCGGCACGTTCGCCTCCGACACGTTCGAGACGGGGACGCGGGCGGCGGCATGGGGCGGCACCACCACGATCGTCGACTTCGCGATCCAGTCCGTCGGCGGCTCGCTGCGCGAGGGCCTCGACGCCTGGCACGCCAAGGCGGAGGGCCGCTGCGCTGTCGACTACGCGTTCCACATGATCCTGGCCGACGTCAACGACTCGTCGCTGAAGGAGATGGAGGCGCTCGTCGGCGAGGGCGTCACCAGCTTCAAGCTGTTCATGGCCTACCCCGGCGTCTTCTACTCCGACGACGGCAAGATCCTGCGCGCGATGCAGAAGGGCGCCGAGACCGGCGCGCTGACGATGATGCACGCCGAGAACGGCATCGCCATCGACGTGCTGGTGGAGCAGGCGCTGCAGCGCGGCCAGACCGACCCGCGCTACCACGGTGAGGTGCGCCACGAGCTGCTCGAGGCCGAGGCCACCCACCGCGCGATCAAGCTCGCTCAGGTGGCGGGTGCGCCGCTCTACATCGTCCACCTGTCGGCGACGTCGGCGCTGGCGGAGATCGCGAAGGTCCGCGACGAGGGCTACAACGCGTTCGCGGAGACGTGCCCGCAGTACCTGTTCCTGTCCACCGACGACCTCGCGCGGCCGGACTTCGAGGGCGCCAAGTACGTCTGCTCGACGCCGCTGCGGCCGGTCGAGCACCAGGCGAACCTCTGGCGCGGGCTGCGCACCAACGACCTCTCCGTGGTCTCCACCGACCACTGCCCGTTCTGCTTCAAGGGGCAGAAGGAGATGGGGATCGGCGACTTCTCCAAGATCCCCAACGGCATGCCGGGCGTCGAGAGCCGGATGGACCTGCTGCACCAGGGCGTCGTCGACGGGCACATCTCGCGCAAGCGCTGGATCGAGCTCGCCTGCGCCACCCCGGCGAAGATGTTCGGGCTCTACCCGCGCAAGGGCACGATCGCGCCTGGTGCCGACGCCGACATCGTGGTCTACGACCCGTCCGCCACGCAGGTGCTCTCCGCGTCGACGCACCACATGGCCGTGGACTACTCGCCGTACGAGGGCAAGGAGGTCACCGGCCGCACCGAGACGGTGCTGTCGCGCGGTCGCGTGATCATCGACAAGGGCGAGTACCTCGGGAAGCCCGGCGACGGCCACTACCTGCGCCGCGACACCTGTCAATACCTGATCTAGGAGCCCCACATGGACATCGGACTGGTGCTGCAGACCGACCCGCCTGCGCAGACCGTGGTCGACCTGATGGTGCGGGCGGAAGAGCTCGGGTTCAGCCACGGCTGGACGTTCGACTCGCACGTGCTCTGGCAGGAGCCCTACGTCATCTACCCGCGGATCCTGGAACGGACGTCCCGGCTCGTCGTCGGGCCGATGGTGACCAACCCCGGCACGCGGGACTGGACCGTCATCGCGTCGATGCACGCCACGCTGAACGACATGTTCGGCAACCGGACGATCTGCGGCATCGGCCGCGGCGACTCCGCGATGCGCGTGCAGGGCCGCCCGCCGACGACGCTGGCGCGGCTCCAGGAGTCGATGCACGTGATCCGCGAGCTGGCCGAGGGGCGCTCGGTGGACCTCGGCGGCACGGCCGTGCAGATCCCGTGGGTGCCCGCGGGTGCGTCGCTGCCGGTGTGGATGGCGGGCTACGGGCCGAAGGCCCTTGACCTCGTGGGGCGCTGCGCCGACGGGTTCATCCTGCAGCTCGCCGACCCCTACCTCGTGGAGTGGACGGTCAAGACGGTGCGCGCCTCCGCCGAGGCGGCCGGGCGCGACCCGGCATCGATCGCGATCTGCGTGGCGGCCCCCGCGTACGTGACCGACGATCTCGGACACGCCCGCGACCAGTGCCGCTGGTTCGGCGGCATGGTCGGCAACCACGTCGCCGACCTCGTGACGCGCTACGGCGCGGAGTCGGCGATGGTGCCCGCCGCACTCACGGGTTACATCAAGGACCGCGAGGGCTACGACTACAGCCACCACGGCCGCGCCGGCAACACCTCCACGAACTTCGTGCCCGACGAGGTGGTGGACCGCTTCTGCCTCATCGGCCCGCCCGCCGCCCAGCTGGAACGGCTGGCGGAGCTGAAGGGGCTGGGCGTGGACCAGTTCGCGATCTACGCCATGCACGATGCGCGGGAGTCGACGATCGAGGCGTACGGGGAGGCGGTGATCCCCGCGCTCTGACCACAGAACGCCGGAGGGGATCGGTCACGATTGCGCCAGCCGCTCCCGGACACCGGTCGACACGATGAAGCGG
>NZ_JAOPWR010000177.1 GCF_025965585.1 Pseudonocardia sp. | reverse complement strand
CCCGCCGGGCCAGCCCCGCCGCCACCGACGGCGCCCGCAGCCACGACTCCAGCACCTCGCGATCCCGCGGCGGCACGTCCACGGTCACAGTCAACGCCACAAGCCATGATCCCGTGAACCGGTGCCGGAGTAAAGTTATCTAGTTACCGCGACACTAGTTCCTTAGCGACCCGAAAAAAGTACTGGTTGATGGCTTTCGCGTTACCAGTGCTCGGACGCTGCTCGCTCCAACTGCCGATCTTGGCTCCGACTTCTTCGAACGTGTTGCTTGCTCGTACGATTAGGGGTCCGAGGTCGGTTAGTTCAGTTTCGAGGCTTTCCATAACTTCCGCAATCTGCGGATCATCGTCCTCGTATGCCTCGTCGAGGCCGTCGATATCGATCGGCTGCCGTCTGGCGGCTGAATCTCGTGCCAGTTTAACGTCAATCGAAACGCCTTCTGTAGCCTCACTCGCAAGAGCGTGAGTCAACTGCTCCTCAGCTGAAGATTCAATCTCGATTATTGACATTACCATTCTGCGTACAGTACGCATCCAAAGTTCACCGGTTCGTTCGGTAAACCAGACTTCATCAAACGGAATATACTGAGTATTAGCGATTAGCTGCGCAATCTCATCAGGGCTGTCGGGCCGAATGAGATGCTTCCCGCTGAATACGATCGGCAGGATAAGGTTGTCGACACCCCGTGCTCGACAAACCGCCTGAAACTTCGTAACCTCCGACCGACATGCTGCACTCTTAAGAAAGTTGGGTGTGACAGCGAGGATCAGGAACATCACATTCTGCAGGCCATGCTGGACGCGCTCTTCCCAGCGTTGCCCCCAGGAGATATCGTCGACATCGCGGAAAATTGGAAGAGGGTTGCCCGTTTCTACTATATAGAAGTTTGCCAAATCTTCGGATACGTGGGCGATCTTGCCTCCCATTCGCACATCGTCCTCGCGGGCATAGCTCCAGAAGCACGCAGGGCCAGACTCTGAGCTCTCGCCGAGCACGTAATCACCAAGACCGCCACTCATGTCTGACAAAATAGTGATATTCGGGCTAACTGACACTTAGGGGCACGACGCTGGCGCCAGATGGTTGCGCAGAGTAGCTGAGCGGCCACGATAGTGGCGTAATCGACCATCTTGACACCTCAAGAGCGCTTGCCCTCGCCGGGCGGGCAGATCAACAGGATGGGCGGCGTGCCATCCCGACGACCTCCCGGAGGGCTACCACACGGGCCCTCGTGAGCAGAGCCTGGCAATGGACGTCCAGTGACGTCGAGGGCTGCCCACGAGGGCCCGCGCGGTCGGGCTGTGCCAGGTCGACGGGATGGCACTCAGCGGGCCGGCATGCGGCAGCGCCGCAAGGCGGAGCGCGGGCGCGCCGGGTGGACTCCGCACCCCCGGGTGGCACCTCCCGTGCATCGCACGGTGTCGCGATGCTGCGGCGTGGTGGCGTAGCCGGAGCAAATCCGGAGCGAACGGGGGAGCGGTGTCCGACAGTAGCTGAGATGGCCTGACACGAGGCCGCAGGTCACACCGCACTCACTGGTACGAGGCGACACGGGCAGGGCGACCGTATCCGTCTTCACACCGAAGTGCTCATGGCCCAGCCAGGCCATGCACGACGCTGAGTGGACTCATGACCTCCGCGTCCCGGCGTACCTCAATCTGATGACGTCGCCCCGGGGGAGCAACGAAACCCAGCCAAGTACCGATCCTGTGGACGTGTGGGTGCCCTGGACAATGCGCCTGGAGCGGGGAGTCAACGTGGACAACGAGCGATGGAGCCGGCTGAGCCCGGAACAGCAGGCTGAGGCGTGGCGGCAGCACGCCGCCCAGCAGGGGCCGCCTCCTGGCTTCCAAGCGCCGCCCCCGCAGGGTGCCGCCAGCGTCCCTCCGAAGCGCCGGCCGTTCTACAAGAAGAAGCGGTACATGATCCCGCTGACCCTGGTTGTGCTGCTCATTGCGGTTCTGTCGATCAACGGCAACAGCGGCGGTGTCGACGTGGCGACGGTGACCCCAACCGGACCTCCTCACGCGGTCTCGGCCCGCGACTGGCAGCTCATCGCCAAGGACCCTGACTCGCACAAGGGCGAGAGCATCATCGTGTACGGCGAGGTTATCCAGTTCGACGCCGCTACCGGCACAAGCGGCCTGCGCGCGGAGGTTGACGGCGTGGAGCACCCGCTGCAGTCAGGCTTTGCCGATTACTCGACCAACACTGTGATCGCGGGTGACCCCGCCGTCCTGAAGAACGTCGTCGAGAAGGACGTCTTCAAGGCCTCCGTGACCGTTGCCGGGTCGACGTCGTACGACACGCAGATCGGCGGCCACACGACCGCGCCGACTCTCCAGATCCAGTCCATACAGGTGACCGGTCACGCTGGCTGAAGCCAGTTCCACCACCGCCGCATGAGCGTAAGGGGCGGTAGGCCTCCAGGTCGGAGGCACCAGAAAGGCACCACCGCGCCCGGTACCTGTCCCCACGGGGTGACACGGAGCTCTACACCGACCAGTAGGAACAGCCCAGCTGGCTACCGGTCGCACCAGGGCTTCCGCTTTGACACGGAAGTGCTCAGCATCCGTACCTCGCCGAGCTGCTGCCGAGTCTGTCTCTATGGGATCAAGGCGCCGCCTTCGGCGGCGCGCGTGGCCGGCTACGCCGGCCCCGCCACCCCAGTCACTCTGTCTCCGCCCCGTGCCTGGGGTGGCGTGACCGTCTACCCGGCCCCGCTCCTACCGATAGACGCGACCTCATCCCAGAGCCCGAACACCAGCGCGACCACCGCGAGAACGACGAGAAGAACCCGGGCGCTGCCCGGACCCGACACCGCTCAGAGATCAGGGGAGCTGCTGTGCGGCGGCGATCTCCTCACGGCGCGCCAGAGGCAGCCAGACCGGCGGTCCGACATGCAAGCCGGGAAAGAGTGGCCTGCACGCCGAACCACCGGCCCGGCAGGGATGAACCCGCGCCGCGAGGAGATCACCACCTCGATTGAGCGCCGTACAGAGGGTCAGCTTCGGCAAGGTTCGCCTGCTGGCGAGGCATGCAAGGTATGGCCCATCCGTCCACTCAGCCTCGGGCTTTTATCAAGGTTGATCTTGTGAGCCCAGTCTGGCGCTTGAGCTCGGCGACCTCAGCCCGCAACTGCTCGATCGTCCGAGCTTGCGCCTCGATCAGCTCCGACGCGGACACCGCACATGATCAGCACACCGGGCCGCCGAGTCACGCCACCGACACACCTCACGATCGCCTGCCCGGGGACCTGAACAGTTACCCCAGGTCTACGCATCGAGCTGGATCATGTCGGCGTTCATCACGTCCGGTGCAATGATTCTACCGCTGAAGTTGAACTGCTCGAAGTAGTCGAGAAAACCTGCTTCCTTCGCGCCGGCTTCGAGCCTGTCACTGAAATCCTTGTCGGGCAGCTTCCAGACGGCCATGTACCGATAATCCACGCGCTCCGGACCCGTGTTGTCGTTGATGGCACAACCAAGGAACTCGGCGCCCTGTTCGACTAGGCCCATAATGAGCGGTCCGATCTTCTCTTGGAAGAACTGTTGTCGCTTCTCTAGAGAAAGTGCGAGCCAAGATGGCTTGGCGTTCCAGATCTCGGTGAGGATGTAGCCGCTCTCATTGCCCATGGTATCCACCTGGTGCCCGCCTAAGCTGCTGATGTTGTATCGGGCGTTGCTGACCTTGCCTGGGGTCGCTTCCGGGCGCAGTCGCCCGACCCAACGACCGAGGAACCGGAGCACATTACCAGAGCATCCTGGGTCGGCGGAACGTCGATAGCCGCGCCAGCTACGGCGCGCGCAGTTGCCGCAGGTGGTAGACGCCATGCCGTGACTCCGTGCGAATGCTCGAAGAAGACCCTGCGGGATCGTCGTCGAGAGCCTGGACCCAGCGTCGCGGATGATCACCCTCAGACTCAGTTGCGTAATCTCGTTCGCCCACGTCCGCGGCCGTCCGACGGAGCACTGTGGGGGAGCGGTGGCCCAGGTGAAGACGCCCACGGTCGCGCTCGAACGCCTGTAGGCAAACCTCGAAAGCGGGTGAGGTCGCGTGCCCCGAGCATGCCCGCACTGGCGGTCCGTGGCGGTCCGTGGCGGTCCGTGGCGGTCACGCCGGGGCTGAGCAAGGGCCAGGTCAGGGCCGTGATCGAGGCGCATCACGCTGGTTCCCAAGCTGATGATCCAGTGCCAGGCGAGCGGACTGGTCGGCCGCAAGTCGGGCGTCAAGGTCGCGTTGACGGCGTGGAAGGGAAGACCCAGCCTGAAGGCCTGCGTGCCAAATGCGTGCCGAAGTTCTCGTCGAGTCGACGTGATGGCCGGAGTTAGGCCAGGTCAGGGCCATGATCACGGCAGGGGAGCGGCTCCCCTTAAAAGGGTCCCAGTGTGGGTTCGAATCCCACCGGGGGCACCCCGCCACAGCCAGCAGAATCGCCCGCTGACCAGCAGATACGCGGTCAGCGGGCGATCTTGTGTTGTCCGGGTGTATCCGGGTGGAACCCGTGCTCACCAGCTATCCGTGTCGAAGTTCTGATCCGCCGAGCGCCTCATGGATCCGTCGCCGAGCCCACTGCTCCTGGCCGACGATCACCTTGGCGTAGATCTGATGGAGCACGGCGACACTGGGGCCGGCTCATGCCGCGACCTGCGTCGACGGGACACCGGCGTTCAGCCATGTCGACACCGCCGCGTGCCGCAGGTCGTACGGTCGGCGAGCAAGCGGGGCAGCGACCTCGGCGGGCGTCAGCGTCGCCGCGCGTGCCTTCCGCCAGACCCGGCAATAGGTGCTCTCCGCGAGGAGGCCACCGCGCACGCCGCCGAAGAGCAGACCATTCCTGCCGGGCTCGTAAAGCTCCAGATGGGCGTGCAGGAGCGCGGTCAACTCCGGGGGCGATGGGACAACCCGGGTCTCACCGCGGGCACGATGCTTCAGCTGGCGTTCCTCGCGCCGTCGACGCTGTCGGTCCACGAAGCACCGGCTTCTGGCGTGGATGCCTCCAGCACCAGGCTCACCCAGCCCTCGGCGGGCAACGCGAGATTGGACTTCCGGAGCGTGGCGGCTTCGCCGGGTCGAAGGGCTGAGTAGTACATCGCGCCGAAGAACGCGACGAGCAGGGCGCCACTCGGCTTCTCGGCGTGAACAGCGTCGAGGAGAGCTCGTGCCTGGACCGGGTTAACGACCACGCGTCGGTCGATCGCTTGGACCGTCCTCGGTGCCCTCCGGGACAGTCCGGTGATCGGATTCTTCGTGAGGAGCCCGCGCTCTCGCAGCGAGCGAGGGCTGTCGGCGAACTCCACCTCGATGTCCACCGATCGGGCGTCATCGAGCAGCGCCACGAGGCGTTCGTCCTCGCACCGTGGGATCGACGAGGTGGAGCGTCCCACGATCCGACCCCACGGTGGTCAGGCCCGTGAAGCGATCGGGCTCCTGGTCGATCTGGCTCTGCTCGCGTTGATCACCGGCAGTTTGTGCCGCCTGCCGCCGCCAGTACTCCGGCCCGGGGTCGGTCATGGCCGACACCATCGGATCGTGCAGGTTGGACGGATAGTGACATTCACCGACGAAGGGACGGGCTCCGCCCGAACCCGTGGCACTCCTGGAAGTTCGCGATGTCGGCCGCGCTCGTGGCGTCGATGATGATCGTGAACGTGCAGACGGTGTGCTCCACATCGACCCCGGGCTGACCCGGAACGCCCGAGCCACCCGCTGCGGGCGTGGAGCTCTGGAAGGTCAGAACCCACCCCGGCTGATCCTTGAGCGGGTTGTTGACCGTCTCGCTACCGGGCGGAAAGTCTCCGGTCGTGACGAGGCGCAGCTCGATGTCCGGCGTTCCGGTCGCGAGCTTCTCCGCGGAGACGTTGACGACGTCGGGCACGGTGAGTACATCAGCGGCCGACACCGCCGTCACTATGCCCGGCGGCGCGGGGGAGGTGCGGACCCCGAAGGACTCGTAGACCCGCTCACCCGGACCGGGCGGGGCCGGATGCCACACCGGGACCTTTGCCTTCGAAGCGACGGTTGCAGCCAGAGCGGGGTCCGGGGTCGGCGGGGCAAGCTGCGGCGCGGCGGCAGCGCTGGCCAGGGTGGGCGCCTGGCCGCACGCCACGCCGAGGAAGGCGACGAGCGCGAGGGCCAGCACATACGACGCGCGGCAATGGTTACCCATCTGATCACGCCCCTTACTCGGGTCAAAGATCAAAGCTGCTACACGCGAGCCCGACCAGGCTCCAGCCCGTGAAGCCGATCCGCCCGTTCATCGTGCACGGCATCGCGACGACTGCTGTACAGACGATCCGCTTCACGATGCTAGGACGGCGTGGGACGCGGATTTGGTTGTTCGGAACTCTCATCACGAGTGGCTCCGGCCGCCCTCGGCGACAAGGTTGGGGTCAGCGCCGGGTGGGCTGTGTCAAGGTCGGTTGACGGCGGATCAGCCAAGTGCGAACCGACTGCCCGCGTGACAAATACGTGCCAAACTTCTCGTCGCGGCCCTCGCTGCCCAGCTGTATGTGCTGGTCAGAGGCATGATCACGGCGGGGCGCGGTTTCCCTTTAAGGGTCCCAGTGTGGGTTCGAATCCCACCGGGGGCACCTCCGCCGGACCGGCAGAATCGCCCCCTGGTCAGGAGATTCGTAGCCAGGGGGCGATCTTGCGATGTCGGTGCTGTCCGGGTCACGCGGGTGGTTGGCGGGTGTCTGCGCTGAATACGCGCTGAAGTTCTAGGTGTTCGGGCCGGGGACGTTGGTTGAGAACCGCGCCCAGGTGCTCTCTATCGTCGGCAACTGCAACGAAGCTGCGGGATCGAGACCACGAGGCCAACCGCTCACCTGCGTTGCGACCAGACCTCGCGGGATCGGCAGCGCCGTCCCGTCTGGTTGATCTCCGCCCACACTGCATCAAGGGAAAGGCCGAGAACGTCGGCGATCGCAGCGATGGTCGGGAAGGCAGGGGTGGCTACGCGACCGGACTCGATCTTTCGAAGAGTCTCTGGCGAGACACCTGCGTCCAGCGCGGTGCCGAGCATCGAACGCTCCCCCCTGGCTCGACGCAGGAGGGCGCCGAGACGCTGCCCGCGCTCGACCTCTGCGGGAGTGAGCGGCAACCTGACCATGACACCAATTGTAGTACCGGGATAATATGGCCGGGATACTTAGTGGCTGAACGAGTAAGGCGTCGCATGATCGAGATCCTCAGCCCGACCGAACTACCACGAGCCAGGCAGGCAGGCGCTCTGGTCGCCGACATCCTGCAGACGCTGAGGAGTCGCTGCGAGGTGGGCACGAACCTCCTGGACATCAACCGTTGGGCCCAGTCCATGATCACCGAGGCCGGAGCACGATCCTGTTACGTCGACTACGAGCCGTCCTTCGGACGCGGGCCGTTCGGTCACTACATCTGCACGTCAGTCAACGACGCCGTGCTCCACGGACTGCCCCACGACTACGCGCTTGCCAACGGCGACCTGCTGACGCTCGACCTCGCCGTCTCCGAAGGCGGAGTTGTCGCTGACTCCGCCATCAGCTTCATTGTGGGCGACTCGAACCCCCCGGAGAGCGTTGCGATGATCAGCGCGACCGAGCGCGCATTGAGCGCAGGGATTGCCGCAGCCGGCCCAGGGGCTCGCCTCGGTGACATCTCCCATGCCATCGGCTCGGTCCTCAGCGAGGCGGGATATCCGATCAGCACCGAGTTCGGAGGTCATGGCGTCGGATCGACGATGCACCAGGACCCGCACGTCCCGAACACGGGGCGGCCCGGCCGCGGATACAGGCTGCGCCCTGGGCTGTTGCTGGCGTTGGAGCCATGGATCATGGCGGACACCGCCGAACTCGTCACCGATGCCGATGGCTGGACACTCCGAAGCGCGACAGGCTGCCGGACAGCGCACAGCGAGCACACGATCGCTATCACCAACGACGGATCCGAAGTTCTCACCTTGCCGAAGCAGGCGCAACCATGAGGTGACAGCCATCCGCGTTCCCCGCGCCCAGCAGCTCACCACTCATCGTCGTTCAGATGGACGGCTGCCGGTGTCCCACGTCAACGCTGCCCTGACCCCCCGCGTCCGCAGACCATCGGCAAGATCGAGCGGTTCCACCGCACCATGGCCGACGGATGGACACTCACTACCTGGCTCCATCACTACAACCGCCATCGGCCGCACACCGCCTGCGCCAACCAGCCGCCCTTCGCGCGATTGACGAACGTCCCCGGTCAGTACATCTAGGCGGCCGGACCGATCGAGCCGAGCGCGTCCGCGATCCGCTTCTTGGCTGCCTAGTCCTGGCCGACGATGCACTTGGCGTAGATCTGGTGCGGCACTCCTACGCTGTGCCCGGCCCACTCCGCGACCTGTGTGGAGGGCACGCCGGCGTTGAGCCAGGTCGACACGGCGGCGTGCCTGAGGTCGTACGGACGTCCGGCGAGTGGACTGGCGACCCGTGCCTTTCGCCAAGACCCGGGCGTACGTGCTCTCGGCGAGTTGGTCCTGGCGAGCTCCTCGGAAGAGCAGGTCATCGGCCGTCGTGCCGAACGTGGCGAGATGATCCGTGAGAAGCGTTGTCAGCTCGGCGGGCTCGGAACTGAGCGTCTTGCCCTTGGTGATGCTTCAGTTGCCGCTGCTCCCGTCGGACTCCGGTGTCTGTCCACGTCGCTCCCGCGGGGGGCGTCGAGAACTCGATGAGCAGCTCACCTCATCCGCCCGCCGCAGGCAGGTCGAGGTTCGACCGGCGCAGCGACGCGGCTTCTGCTGGGCGAAGTGCGGCGAAGTACCTGGCACCGAAGAACGCGACCAGGCGTGCGCCGCTCGGCTTCTCCGCGGTGGCGGCTCGAAGCAGCGCGCGCCCCTGGTCCGGGTTGACGACCACCCGCTTGTCGACGCTCTTGACCGTCTTCGGGACCTTCCACGCGGGGCTGTTCAGCGGATCGGTTTCGAAGATCCGCTCTTCGATCGCATACTCGGCGAGGTTGACCAGCACACCCCCGTTGGCGCTGGACGGTGCCTGCGGCCGCTGCCGTCCCGTCGAGACGCTTCGTCAGGGAGTACCGCAGGCCTTCCTGCGGGCCCCACCGTTGAACGCCCAGGCGGTGAGCGCCTTCCGTATCTCGGCGTCGGTCAGGCGTCCGCGATCGGAGACGATCAGTGCGAACGTCGCCGTGGTGAGGGCCCGCGCCGTGTTTCGCCGCGAGTTCGACACGAGGTGTGGCCACTTCATGTCCACGTACTCATCGTGAAGTCGAGCCGGCGGATCCTCTTCTGTTCGCGTTGCATCGACGTGGGCCGACCTGACGCGACGATGAACGCTTCGCCCTTCGGGGCCGTGCTGACCGGACCCGACCGGAAGGCGTCGGCGAGCGCGGCCGTCTCGAAGGGTGCTCGCCAGGGGTCCCCGCAACGGTCCACCGCACCGTGTGGGTCGACGTTCGAGCGCCCGGGCAGAGCCAGAGAACATCCTCCACACATATCGCCGAAGTCCCGTTCGTGCCGGTCGCGCTGAATGTTGCAACATGGCGCCACGGTCTCGACCGCACGCGGTGCTGATATTCGTATTACGAGCGGGAGAAGCGATAACAGTGCTTGCTGAGGCACTGCAACGAGGCCTCGAGGAGTTCGGCCTCGCGGCGCCGGAGGTGGTCATCTCACGAATTCAAGACCTCGAACGTCTGCCGAGCAGAAAACTGGCGACGCTTCGTGCCACGTCGATTCTGACCCGATTCTCGTGATATCGCGCCGGGGGCGGGGAGGAGTGCAGGAGCATGACAAGCCCCACGCGGCCAACCGTGGTCTGGTTACTCCACGATGGCTGCGGCGCGCCGGCCCGAGCGCCCGCCGGGGTTCAGCGGGCCGTCGAGCAGATCACACCGGTACCGGAACCGGAGGGCTGATCCGGTACCTGCCGGTCCGCGCGATCTCCCGCAGTACGCGCACCAGATGTTCCAGGCAGCGGGACACCGCGGCTCGCGCCGCCTCGGTGTCCGGGTACTGCGCCTTGAGGTATGTCCGGCCCACCAGGCGGTTCAACCACATCGACACATCCGCCGTCTGGCCCTGGCCGACCAGCAGCGCCACGTTCGCCTCCTTCCACTCGCGCGCGCAGGGCGCGTGCCGCATGTCCAAATAGGACGCCATGGGCGGAACGGCCGCCGCGTCGCCCTGGGGGTCCAGGCCCAGGAGTAGCTCGGCGACCCGCAGCAGCGACACCTGAGCCAGGCTCTGCGCCTGCTCGAATGCCGCCTGCGCCCGCGCGACCACCTCGCCGAAGTCGCCCTGCCCCGCCAAGGGGAACGCCACCGGCCCCAGGTTGATGAACCAGCCCTGCGCTGCCTGCCAACGCGGCTCGTCCCGCGTGTGCACGACCGCCAGGCCCCGATAGTTCTTGACGTCTGCCAGCTCGTACGCCGTGATCCCCAGCGCGGTGAGCCACCCCGCGGAGAGGCCCGCGCCGTTCGCCTTGCACGCGTGCGAAAAGGCCTCCGCCTCGGCCGCGTCGAACACGTCGAGGTCCACCGCCGCGGTCGGGTAGAACCGACCCGGCTCGGTGCCGAGCTCGAGTGGGAACCTCGGCGGCGGCCCGGAAAGCCAGAAGTCCAGCCACTCGTGCGCCTCGGGCGAATCCAGCGTCAGGCCGGCTGCCCGCTCACGTTCCAGCACGCACGCGTCGACATAGCTGCCCACCTCGGGCAGCCGCGCCAGCGTGCCCGCCAGTTCCGCTTCGTAGAACGCCCGCAGCTCCACGAACACCAGCATCACCGAGTAGCCGTCGGAGTGGCTGTGGTCCACCGCGTAGTAGACGGTCGCGCTGTCCTCGCGCACGATCGCGCCGGCGACGAACGGCGGCCACCGCAAGGGATCCGTGCCCTCGTCGAACCGCTCGTGCAGGTATCCCGCAATGTCCGCGACCTCCCCGGCTGGCACGATCTCCAGCGCCACGGTGTCCCGCTCGACGGTGTGCCGCTGCAGGTCCCCGTCGTCGTCGAGGGAGAACCAGGTGAGCAGCGTCGGATGACGGTCGAGCCACTTCTCCAGTGCCGCGGCCATCGCCTCCGGCCGGAACCTTCCCGGCAGGTCGAACACCGTCGCGAGCCACGGCGACTGCGACCTGCCCGCCTCCTGGTTCGCCAGCAATCGCCGCAGGTGGTTCTCCTGCAGGTACGACAGCGGTTCCGGCGTCACCGGGCCGCCCGCGGCGGTGGCCCGGAACTCCACCAGGCGGCCGGGCTCGGGGGCGTAGTCAGTGATCGTGGTCATCAACATCGGTGGGTCCCTTCCTCAGACTGCCAGCTGCGGCACGGCCACGACCTCGTGCAGAACCTGCGCCACGCGGTCGAAGTAGCGGGGCAGCACCGCACGTCCGGCAGCGGTGCCCGGATATCGTGCCGAAAGCCGCAGCCCCTCCGACGACCGGATCAACCACAGGTAGACCTCGTCGGCGTGCGGGCTGCGCGAGCGCAGCGCGGCCGCCTTCCAGTCGCCCCACCGGTCCGCGCCCGGCACACGACGAAGGTCCATGTAGGACACCACGAAGCGGGGCGTCAGGCAGCAGCCGAGGAGTTCGGCGATGCGCTCGAACGGGATGGCGGCCATGGCCTTCGCCGCCCGGGTCGCGGCCGTCACCGCCGTGAGCACGTCGGGGAAGGCGTCCCCCGGCCGGACGGTGACCTCGAGCGGCGCGAGCCCGACGTACCAGCCCATCGACTCGGCCCATTCCACGGCGCTGCGGGTGTGCATCGACATCAGCGCGCCGAACACGCCACAGCAGGTTTCGGCCTGTCCCGCGAGTGCGAGGCACGCCAGGCTGCCGGCTATGAACGAGCCGCCAAGCTCCCGGCACCGGGCCTCGAAAACGGCCGTCTCGTCGGGGTCCAGCAGCAGGTGGCAGGTGCCGTCCTGGGCCACGCTCGCGGTCTGCTCCGGGTTGACCGGCACCGGGAACGCCGGCAGCTCACCCCCGTGCGACAGCAAGAAATCCCGCCACGCGGCAACCGTCTGGTGATCGGCGAGCACCTGCCCGGCGGAACGCCGTTCGGCACCGGCGAAGTCGACATAGCTTCCGACGGCGCCGAGCTCGGCGGGCCTGCCGCATGTCTCCGCGCAGTACAGGTCGCTGATCTCATGGGCGATCAGCAGGATGCTGTATCCGTCTACATTGGAGTGGTCGAGGCTCACGTAGACGGTGAACGAGTCCCCGTGAGACACCGCCGCGAACACGTACGAGGGCCACGTGAGCGGGTCGGTCTCGCTGTCGAAGAGGTTCTCGAGCCGGGCGGCCAGTGCATGCGCGGACCCGAAGTGGCCGAGGTCCCACCTGCCGATGCCGACGTCACCCTGCGACAGGGTGCTGCGCGAGATGCCGTGCTCGGTGTAGGACAGGACGCTGCGCAACGTTTCGTGCCGGTCGATCCAGCCGAGCAGGGCCCGTTCGAGCGCGGCGAAGTCGGGGCGCCCGGACAGCTCGAACGCGGTGCCGAGCCAGGACGCGGCGGTCCGCCCGGCCTCGCGGCGCGCCCGGGCGACCCGTAGGTGCGCCTCCTGGACGTAGGCGGCGGGACGTGGGTCGGCCACCACGTTCGTGCCACCCGTTCGAAAGAACGGACGTAATATGGTGCACTCGCCGGTACGGACGTGATAACCGGAAAGTTCGGTGAACTGCACGTGAAATGCACGCTCCTCTCCAGTGTCGAGCTGCGACGACGGAGGGTGGGAAGCTGGAATTACGGAGAGTTGCGGCGACTGCGCCGCGGTGGTACGGCGGAAGAGTATCCGTCCACCCGAAAGAATGACAACGCATCAATTGGTGACCTGGCGCACAGCCCACGAATTCCGCATCGTGGAACCAGGCTATTAATTGCGAACTGCGCATGGTTTGGCCGGCTGGAAATTCCACATCGTGGATCTCCGGCTGGAATTCCATATCGTGGACCCGGGCCAGGAATTTCTTATCGTGGACCCAGCGGGTCCACGGTGGTCGGCACTGCTGGCTGGGTGTCAGCGGAGGCCCGAGGTCGATTCGCTTTCAGGCGAGCCGACGCCGCGGCGCCGCCGGCGTGCGCGGAGGTGCGCCGCCCGGTTCGCAGGGGAAGGGCCGCTGAGGAAAAGTCGCCCCGTGGAACGCGTCGGTCTCGTCGGCCGTCTTGTCCGGCGTCGGCGACAGCCGGCCGTCACCGAGCTTCTGCCAACCTGATCATGTGTCGAGCCTGCGTCGCCGCTGAGGGACCGCATCCTGCCCGCCCCCGGTCCCCCCACGGCTCTGATGAGAGAACGCCGTACACCGCCGTCCAGATGGCGGCGGTGCACGGCGCTTCGGGCTCGGTGTCGACCGGGTCCTGTCAGCCCTGGGGCGGGAAGTTCGTCGTGGCCCAGTCCGCAGCCTTGGCGAACCAGTCACGAGCGTTGAGTTCGTTGTTGATGTCGTGGCCGGCGTTGGGGAGGACGTAGGCCTGGAAGTCAGGAACGAGCGGGAAGAAGGGCTTCTCCGCGGCGGCGAGGGTCGCGGCGGTGCTGCAGTCGTCGATCGCACCCTTGCCGGCCTGCCGACAGAAGAACCCGTCGTACTGGCCCATCACGAACAACATCGGGACGCGGATCCCGAGAGTCGCGGTCTCGTACAGAGGGATGGTGCCCAGCTCCGTGGCGGTGCCGATGCCCTTGGCCCGCTCGTCGTAGGCCAGGACCGCGGGGTCGGTGTCCTCCAGGCGGTAGAACAGCGGTCCTCGTGAGCCCGGGGTGGTGGTCGTGTAGCCGGCGTCGAGCCCGACAAGCGGTTGAAGCCTCGGATCGGTCAGAGCCGGAATGGTGCTTGTCCCGAGACCCTGGATGTTGCCCAGCGGATGTCCCAGATCGGAGGCGATGATGCCATCGACGTCGTTGAACTGAGCGGCTTCCTGCCACGCGGCGGCGGTGCCGTAGGAGTGGCCGACGGTGAGGACCTTCCCGTACGGACCGCCCGGGAGGGAGCCGTCGCGCGCCGCGGTGACCACGTCGTGCATGGAGGCGGCGTCGGACAGGAGGTTGACCAGCGCGCTCGGGGGTCGCGAGCTCTTGCCGGCGGAGCCGAGTCGGTCGACCGCGAAGGTGGTGTACCCGGCCGCGTTGGCGACTGCGGTGTAGTCGTACTTCCCGTCGAACCCGGGCAGGGCCCAGTAGTCGTGGTCGTAGGTGTAGCCGTGGATCAGGATCTGAATGGTCTTCGAGGGGCCACCGCTGGGCTGGCAGAGCCGCCCGTACATCGAGTACTGCTTCGGGCCACCGGCGGTGATCGACACCGGCAGAGTGACGTCGCTACAGGTTGCTCCGGCCGGCGCAGCGGATGCGGCGGTGAGTCCGGGGATGAGAGCGGCAGCGGCGAGCAGCGCAACGACGCTGGCTCGAACAACGGCGTTCGACCATCTCATGGGGGTCCTCCGGTTGAGGGTCCTGCGGCACGTAGGCGCGGGGAACTATCTACATGAGAAGCAACGAGAAGCCATGACATGTAGACTGTTCTTTCACCCTTTAGGCGTACAGCGCAGGTGGCGTCATGCGTGGTCCCTCCAGGCGTGCGGAATCAGTGGTTGCTCTGGCCGCAGGCCTCATGAGCGGAGAATCGGGCTCCGCCCGAGCCCGGCACCGCTCGGAGATCGGGAGAGTGCCGCGAGGAGATCACCACCAGCGCCCGGTGTGGGCGGGCAAGAACAGGCCGCGCGGACTATGCGCGGACGCAGAGGGTGTGGACGCGGCTTCGCCGCAGGTCAGCCTCCGGTTGACAGGCCAGCGCCACCCGTCACGCGAACGGGCGCCGGTAGTCGCCGAGGTTGGCGCGGCAGGAGGCGACCAGCTGGTCGCGGGTCACGGGCGGGTCGGAGCCGAACCGCGGACGGTCCTCGCGTAGGCCCGTACCCGTTCCCCGAGCACCGGGACCAGATCGGCCGGCTCCTCGGGGTGCAACGCCCCTCACGTCCCGGGCGACACTGCGCGCCTCTGCCACCGGCTTCTCCAGCTCGCCGCGCAGTACGTAGACGACGTCGAAGTTGCTGCGGAGGGCGGCGGCGAGCACGGCTGGATCGGGTGCGGATGCCAGCTTGCAGACGAGGTCGAGATCCGACACCCCGGCTACGGCATCGGCGCACCGCCGAACCGACGACGTGCATGCCGACGACGAGCCCGGGTGCGGCGCGGTCGAGGTCAGCGAGGTGCTCCTGGGCGGTGGTCACGACGGGCCAGCAGGTACGCCTGGGCCGTACGCTCCCGACCTTCCTCGGGTTCGCGCACCGTCCGCGCGTGGACGCGCAGGCCGGCCTCGTCGAGCAGCTCGGCGACGCGTTCCGGGCGGTGCCGGTGGAAGTCGAGGGCGACCCCGTGTCCGAGCGCCTCCGTCAGGTGCAGCAGGTCGTCGCCGGTCTGGAACGCGAGCAGCACCTGGCCTCCCGGCGCCAGGACCCGCGCGAACCCGGCGAGGACCCGGGGCAGCAGGTCGTCCGGGATGTGGATGATCGAGTAGTAGGCGAGCAGGCCGGTGACGGACCTGTCCGGGAGGTCGAGGTCGGTCATGGAGCCGGTGCCGAACGTCAGGTGCGGGTGCAGCCGCCGGGCCGCGCCGACCATGCCCGGGGAGAGGTCGATCCCGGCCACGTCGAGCCCGAGGTCGTGCAGGTGGGCCGTGACGCGGCCGGTGCCGCACCCGATGTCGACGACTCGCCCGCCACCGGCCGTCTGCACGAGCTCGGCGAACGTCGCGAGCAGCGCGCGGTCCAGAGGCTTGGACGCGAGCTCGTCACGGAAGTGCTCGGCGTAGTCGCGTGCGATGGCGTCGTAGGACGCCCGGGTACGGCGTACGAAGCCCGGCTCGGCGGTCATCCGATGGCCTTGCTCGCCTCGATCAGATGCCGCGCGGAGTGGGCGACGAACGGGCCCGCGCCGACGGCGTGGCAGCTCGCTCGCGCCTGGCCCGATGCCGAGCTGGTCCCGTCGCCGACACCGGCAGCGCCACCATGGGCCGGCACCTGCCGGCCGCGGTCGAGCGGTTCGTCCGGTCCTGACCGGCAGGTGGCGAGACTCGTCATCATGACGAGAAGTCGTGGTGGACGGCTTCGACGTTGTTGCCGTCGAGGTCGCGCAGGAAGACGCCGTAGTAGCCGGGGTGGTACTCCGGCCAGACACGCGGCGCGTGCAGGATCTCGGCGCCCGCGGCCGTCGCGCGGGCGTGCACCTCGTCCACCGCGGTCCGGGACGGCGCGGTGAACGCGACGTGCACCTCCCTCCCGGCCGCGACGCCGGCCGGGCCGAGCCAGAAGTGCGGGAACCCGTCCGGCCCGGAGAGCCCGACGACCAGGCCGCCGTCACGGGCGAACCGCATCGCCTCGCCCACGCCCAGCGGCGCGAACACGTCGACGTAGAACGCGGTGGCCGCGGCGACGTCGGAGACCTGGATCGAGAGATGGTCGAGCATGGCGGGGACGGTAGCGCGAAGGTCAGGGCTTGATCTGCAGGTTTCCGTCGACGACGGTGACGGCACCGCCGGCCAGCAGCACACGGTCGCCCGCAACGGTGGTGCGGACGAGCCCGCCGCGCCGCGACGCCTGCAGCCCGACTAGCTCGGGCCGCCCGAGCCGCGCCGACCAGAACGGGGCGAGCGCGGTGTGGGCACTGCCCGTCACCGGGTCCTCCGGGACGCCGACGGCGGGTGCGAAGAAGCGCGAGACGTAGTCGTGGCCGGCACCCGGCGCCCCGGCCGCGGTGACGATCAGGCCCCGCCACGGCAGCCGGAAGAGCGCGGTGAGGTCGGGATCGGCCGCGCGCACGGCCTGCTCGTCGGCGACCTCGACGAGCAGGTCGCCCAGTGACCCGGTCTCGTGGGCGGCGACGACCGGCAGCCCGACGGCCTCGGCCACCCCGTCCGGGACGGGCACTCCGGTGACGGTGGCGAGCGGGAAGTCGAGCGTGATCCGGCCGTCGGCGGCGACGTCGGCGCGCAGCACGCCGGAGCGCGTGGCGAACCGGACCGGCCCGTCGAGCAGGCCGTCGGCGTGCAGAGCGTGGGTGGTGGCGAGGGTGGCGTGGCCGCACAGGTCCACCTCGACGGCTGGCGTGAACCAGCGCAGCGCCCAGTCGGCGTCGTCCCCTGGGGGCAGCGGGTGGGCAAAGGCCGTCTCCGCGAGGTTCATCTCGGCGGCCACGTCCTGCATCCACGCGGCGGACGGCCACTCGTCGAGCAGACAGACCCCGGCGGGATTGCCGGCGAAGGGACGGTCGGTGAAGGCGTCGATGATCCTGATCCGCATGGGCCGACGGTAGAGCCCGCCGCGCGGGAGGGGCACGGCCAATTCCCGGGCCGTGGCCACGGACCCCACCGGTGGTGGGGTCCGTGGCGGTGGTCAGGCGACCGGGCCGCGCGCGGCGGTGACGGTGCCGATCCGCCCTGCGAGCTCCGAGGGGACCGCCCACTCGGCAGGGACGCCGGTGGCGCTGGCCCCGTGCGCGATCGCCGCCCGGACAACCGCCTCGGCGTCGGCCTCGGTGACGCGGGTGAAGCGGACGCGGGCCTTGCCCGGGCCGTCGACCGCCACGACCCCGTCCTCGGGGCAGCCCCCGAGACAGGCGACACCGCGCACCTGTACGTCCGTCGCTCCTGGCTCCCGCTCCAGCGCGGCTCGCAGCGCTCGGCCGAACTCGCCGGTGACTCTGCGGTCGTAGCGCGGGCAGGTCCGGCAGACCAGCAGCGTCACGCGGCGGGCTCCTGGTGACCCGGATCCTTGTGGAAGTGACCGTCCTTCATGATCGCGTTCAGCTTGTCCTGGTCCTGCAGGACGGTGATGTCCGCGATCGGGTCGCCGTCCACGAGGATGAGGTCGGCCAGGTAGCCGGGCTGGACCTTGCCCAGGTCGTCGGGGCGCAGCATGATCTCGCCGCCCAGCGCCGTGGCCGAGAGGATCGCCTCCATCGGCGTGAACCCGAGCAGCTCGACGAAGTGCTCGAGGTCGCGCGCGTAGGTGCCGTGAGGCGTCCAGGCGAAGCCGTAGTCGCCGCCGGGCAGGATCTTGACGCCGCGCGCGTGCATCTCGCGCAGCCCCTTGATCGCCTGCTCCAGCTCCTTCTTGTAGCCGACGGCCTCGGCGGCCGCCTGCGGGAAGCCGAACGACTCCGCCTCGTAGAGGGTGGCGACGAGCCAGTTGATGCCGGGTGCGACGAACACCCAGTCCTTCGCCTCCTCGAGCATGTCCAGGCCCTCGGCGTCGGTGAAGCTCGCGTGGTAGATGATGTCGAGCCCGTTGCGCAGGCACATCTTCACGCTCTCGGCGCTGCGCGCGTGGGCGCAGACGCGCTTGCCGCGGCGGTGCGCCTCGTTCACCGCGGCGGCCACCTCCTCGTCGGAGAAGTAGGTGTCCTCCGCGCGCTGGGTACCGGTGATCTCCTCGCCCGTCATCGACAGCTTCACCTGGTCGACGCCCAGCGCGATCAGCTCGCGCACGGCCTTGCGCATGCCCTCGGGACCGTCGGCGAACTTCGTGATCGACGAGATCAGCGCGCCGCCGGTGACCGCGATCTCCGGCCCGTTGGCCAGGTAACGGGGGCCGGGGATCCGGCCGGCGTTGATGGCTTCGCGACAGACGACGTCGAGGCGGTCCTTCGCGGACGCGGCGCCGACGCACATGGTGTAGCCGGAGTCGATGTAGGTCTTCGCCGACTCCACGCACGCCAGGATGTGCTCCTCGACGGGCATGGTGCCCAGGCCGTCCAGGTCGGCGCTGTTGATCCAGGAGAAGTGCGTGTGGGCGTCGCACAGGCCGGACATCAGGGTGCGGCCGCGCCCCTCGACCACGCGGGCGCCCTCGGCGCGGGCGGCGTCGACGGTGCCGACGGCGGCGATGCGGTCGTCCTCGACGAGGACGTCGCCGGGATAGGGGTCGGCTCCGGTGGAGTCGAGGATGCTGACGTTGCGGAACAGGACGGTGCTCATCCGGGGGTCTCCTCGGCGGTGAGGGTTACAGGAATTTGAGCAGGAGTTCGGTGACGGGACGGGCCGCCTCGAGCGCGGTCCAGTGCCCGATGCCTTGCACGATCTCGACGCTCGCGTCCCCGTGGGCGGCGGCGAGCTCGTGGCTGGCCTCGGGCGGTCCGACCTTGTCGTCGGTGCCGGTGACCAGCAGCAACGGCAGCGTGGGGGCGATCGGGCCGGGGTCGGTGGCGGTCGCGAGTGCCTCGCAGTTGCGCGCGTAGCCCTCGGCGTCCTGACGCATGACGAGCTCGCGCACGAACGCGGCGACCTCCGGCTTGTCCCGCCGCGTGGTCTCCGACAACGCGTTGGCCACGACGCCTGGTGCGACCGCGGCGGTGCCCTTCTCGCGGAGCACGGCGGCACGGTCGCGTTGCGCCTGGCGTCCGGCCTCGGCGGGCTCACGGACCGCCCCGAGCAGGGCCATCGCGGAGACCTTGCCCGGGTAGCGGGTGGCCAGGTCACGGACGACGAGCGTGCCCATCGAGTGCCCGACCACCGCGGCCGACTCCACGCCGAGCGCGTCCAGCACGGCGGCGAGGTCGTCGGCGTGGCTCGTGATCGAGATGCCGTCGGCGACGGGGGAGCGGCCCGCTCCCGCGGAGTCGACGCGGATCACCCGGAACCGCTCGGCCAGCGCGTCGGCCTGGACCTGGTAGAAGTTCGACGTCCCGCCGAGCCCGTGCACGAGCAGGACCGCGGGGCCCTCCCCGTCCACCTCGACGGCCAGTTCCTTCCCGTTGACGTCCATCAGGCCACCTGGTTCCGCTGCGCGCCGAGCCCGGTGATCGACACCTCGACGACGTCGCCGCTGGCCATGAACCTCGGCGGGTCGAACCCGATGCCGACGCCCGCCGGCGTGCCCGTGGCGATGATGTCGCCGGGCAGCAGCGTGATGCCCGCGGACAGCCTGGCGATCAGCTCGGGGATGTCGAAGATCAGGTCCTTCACCGGCGCCGACTGACGGGGCTCCCCGTTGACGCGGCTCTCCACCATCAACGCCGTGACGTCGTCGATCTCGTCGGCGGTGACGGCGTAGGGGCCCATCGGGCAGTGCGTGTCGAGAGACTTCCCGATCAGCCACTGCTTGTGGGTGCGCTGCAGGTCGCGCGCGGTGAAATCGTTGATGATCGTGTAGCCCCACACGTGGGCGTGGGCGTCGTCGCGGGTGATGCCGCGCCCGCCCGTGCCGATGATGACGCCCAGCTCGGCCTCGTAGTCCAGCTCGCTCGTGACGTCGTGGTGGGGGTCGATGTCGTCGAACGGCCCGTTGACCGACGTGGTGGCCTTGGAGAACACCACCGGGTGCTCGGGCATGGCCTCGGAGCGGTCGGGGCTGTCGTAGCCGCTGCGGCCGAACTCGACGACGTGGTCACGGTAGTTCTTGCCGACGCAGAAGATG
This sequence comes from Pseudonocardia sp., assembly GCF_025965585.1. Classification (GTDB taxonomy): domain Bacteria; phylum Actinomycetota; class Actinomycetes; order Mycobacteriales; family Pseudonocardiaceae; genus Pseudonocardia. Next base: position 52,767 of record NZ_JAOPWR010000177.1, on the reverse strand, counting down.
TTGCGCCGCGGCCGCGGGATCGGGGCGAGCAGTCGCACGTCGGCGAGGGCGAGCTCGGGCGCATCCCCGTTCAGCGCCGGGGCGAGCTCGGCCCACTCCTCGACGAGGCCGAGCAGCCCGGCGCCGGCCGGGAGCAGCCCGGTCACGTCGCGCACCACCTCCCGCTCGACGTCGACGACGCCCACGCGTTCGTCGGATCCGGTGGAGAACGAGACAAGCTTCATTGCTGCACCAATCTGAACCAATTGTTACCAATGTTGGCCAGCGCGGAACCGTACCTCCCGATTCCACAGGTGTCGAGGGGTCAGATATTGGTATCGATTGGTTCAGCGGCTACGCTGCAGCGGTGTCGACCGTGGAACAGTCCCTGCGCGCGCTGCTCGACGACGGCTCGTTCACGCCCGGCGCCAAGCTGCCCACCGAGCGCGCGCTGGTCGAGCGCCTCGCCGCCCCGCGCAGCGCGATCCGCCGGGCCCTGGACGTGCTGGAGGAGGACGGGCTCGTCGTCCGGCACGTGGGGCGCGGCACGTTCCTCACCGACGCCTCACAGCGCAGCGGTACCGCGCCCGCCGACACCAGTCCGGCCGAGATCATGCAGGTCCGGCTCGTGATGGAGCCGCCGGTGGCCGCGCTCGCCGCCCGCGTCGCCACCCAGGCCGACCTCGACCGCATCACCCGCTGCCTGCAGCGCGGAGGGGACGCCGACGGGTTCGAGGGCTTCGAGTCCTGGGACGCCAGGCTGCACCAGGCCATCGCCCAGGCGGCCCACAACGGGCTGCTCATGAGCATGTTCGACGTCATGAACGCCGCCCGCGCGCTACCGGTGTGGGGCAGCCTCAAGCGACGCACGTCCACGCCGGAGCGGCGGGCCTGCTACCGCGCCGAGCACAACGCGGTGGTCGACGCGCTGCGCGACCGCGACTCCTCCGGCGCCCACGACGCCATGCGCGCCCACCTGGAGAACGTGGCCGACAACCTGCTCGGCCGTCACTGACGCCGGCTGAGGGCCACGAGCCGCAGCTCGCCGGTCCCGGGGTTGTTCAGCGCCACCAGGCCCAGCCCGTCGAGGAAGAGCACCGCTCCCGTGGTGAACCGGCGCCGGGCGCCCCGGGAGCAGCAGAGGTCGACCGCCCCCTGCTCGACGACGACGAGCGCGCCGCGCCACTCCTCGTCGACGAAGGGCAGGGTCGCCCCGGCGGACAGGGTCACCGCGTGCCGGCGGAACCGCTGCCCGGGCCGCAGGGGAATGGGCAGCGCGTCGTCCGGGTCGTCCACGCCGCAACCTCCCCGGCCGCCGGCGGCGGCTCGTGAAGGGCAGACCTGCGGCCTGCTCGTAACTCATCGCCCGGAGCCCGGGGGAGGGTGGGCTCCGGGACGGGGTGACGGGCGGTTCGCGTCGCTCCACGACCCCCGCGGCCCGTGGGGGTTACCGCGTCGAGGTCATCGGGGCGCCATCCGCAGCGCGCCGTCCATGCGGATGGTCTCGCCGTTGAGGTAGTCGTGCTCCGCGATCATCGTGACGAGCTTCGCGAACTCCTCCGGCTGCGCCAGCCGCTGCGGGAACGGCACGCCCGCGCTGAGGGTGGCGCGGAACTCCTCGCTGACGGTGGCGAGCATCGGGGTATCGACGATGCCGGGGGCGATGGTCATGACCCGGATGCCGAACTGGGCGAGGTCGCGGGCCGCGGTGATCGTCATGCCGGCGACACCGGACTTCGACGCCGCGTAGGCGATCTGGCCGATCTGGCCCTCGAACGCCGCCACCGACGCGGTGTTGACCACGACGCCGCGCTGGCCGTTCTCGTCGGCCTCGAGGGTGGACATGGCCTCGGCGCCCAGCCGCATGACGTTGAACGTGCCGAGCAGGTTGACCTTGAGCACGGTGTGGAACAGCTCGAGGTCGTGCGGGCCCTTGCGGCTCAGGACCCGGGCCGAGGGGCCGATGCCCGCGCAGTTGACGACGGTGCGCAGCTCGGCGCCGTCGTCGGCGATGCGGGCCAGCGCCTCGCGGACCGGCGCCTCCTCGGTGACGTCGGCGGCGAGCAGCGTGACGCCGTCCGGGGGCGTGCCGTTGGCGACGGCCTTCTCCAGGTCCAGGCCGTACACGGTGGCACCCTGAGCGGCGAGGGCGGCGGCGGTGGCCGCGCCCAGGCCGGACGCGGCGCCCGTCACGAGTGCGGCGGTTCCGGTGATCTGCATGGCGTTGTCTCCTACTTCGCGAGCTGGCGGCTGATCACCAGGCGCTGGATCTGGTTGGTCCCCTCGAAGATCTGGGTGATCTTCGCTTCGCGCATGTAGCGCTCGACGGGGAAGTCGCGGGTGTAGCCGTAGCCGCCGAACACCTGCACGGCGTCGGTGGTGACCTTCATGGCCGCGTCGGTGGCGATCAGCTTCGCGACGCTGGCCTGGCGGGAGTAGTCGCGTCCGGCGTCGCGGCGGCGGGCGGCGTCGAGGTAGGTGGCGCGCGACGAGTCGACGGCGGCGGCCATGTCGGCGAGCAGGAAACCCAGGCCCTGGTGGTCGATGATCTTCTTGCCGAACGCGCTGCGCTCGTGGGCGTAGTCGACGGCGGCGTCGAGCGCGGCCTGCGCGAGCCCGGTGGCGACGGCGGCGATGCCCAGGCGACCCGAGTCCAGGGCGCTGAGCGCGATGGGCAGCCCCTGGCCCTCGGCGCCGATGAGCCGGTCGGCGTCGATCACGGCGCCGTCCCAGTGGGCGGTGACCGTCGGGATGGCGTGCAGGCCCATCTTCTCCTCGGGCCTGCCGAACGACAGGCCGTCGGCGGAACCGGGAGCGAGGAAGCAGGAGACACCGCGCGAGCCCTCGCCGGTGCGGGCGAACAGCGAGTAGAAGTCGACGATGCCGCCGTGGGTGATCCACGCCTTGGTGCCGGTGATCTTGTACCCGGCGTCGACCTTCTCCGCCTTGCAGGTGAGCGCCGCGGCATCGGACCCGGCCTGCGGCTCCGACAGCGAGTAGCCGCCGATCATCTCGCCGGCGAGCATCTTCGGCAGCCACTTCTCCTGCTGCGCAGGCGTGCCGAACGCCGCGAGCGGGTGGCACGACAGCCCGTGCACGCTGACGGCCACGGCCACCGCGGCCCAGCGCATCGCGAACTCCTCGAGCACCTGCAGGTAGACCTCGTAGGGCTGCCCGCCGCCGCCGTGCTCCTCGGGGTAGGGCAGGCCCAGCAGGCCGGCCTCGCCCAGCGTCGCGAAGAGTCCCCCGGGGTAGGTCTCGGCCTTCTCGTGCTCGTCGACACGGGTGGCGAGCTCCTTGTCGGAGATGTCGCGGACGAGATCGAGCAGGTCCTCGGCCTCCTGGGTGGGCAGCATCCGGTCGACGGGCACGACGGTCTCCAAACAGTACGATTGAGGGTACGATCGTACTGTGCAGAGTACAGCTCGGGTGACTCGGCGTCAGGCGGAACTCTTCGACCAGCTCGTCACACTCTTCCTCGCCGAGGGCTTCCGCGACTTCACCATCGACGCCCTCGCCGCCCGCCTGCGCTGCTCCAAGACCACGCTCTACGCGCTGGCCGGCACCCGTGAGGCCCTGGTGCGGGCCGTGGTCGTGCACTTCTTCCGCGGCGCCACCGAGCGGGTCGAGGCCGGGCTCGCCGCGGCGGCGGACCCGCGCGACCGGATCGTCGCCTACCTGCACGGGGTGGCCGCCCAGCTGGAGCCCGCGTCGCCCGCGTTCTTCGACGACGTCGCGGCCGCTCCGGTGGTACGTGAGGTCTACGAGCAGAACACCCGTGCCGCCGCCCGCCGCGTCGAGCAGCTCGTGGCCGAGGGCGTGGCGAGCGGCGCGTTCCGGCCGGTGCACGTGCGGTTCGTGGCCGACGTCCTGAGCGCCACGATGGTGCGCATCCAGCAGCGCGAGGTGGCCGAGGCCACCGGACTGGGCGACGCCGACGCCTACACCGAGCTCGCGGCGCTGGTGGTGCGCGGCCTCACGCCGTGAACGTCGCCTGATCCACGAACGTCACGGTGGGCTCGATCCGCACGGGCGTCGCGAGGCTGTTGGCGATGAAGCACTCCCTGTGCGCCACCTCGACGAGGTGTCGCACGCGGTCCTCGGACGGCGCTCCGGTCCTCGGATCCGGGGCCAGCACGATGCGCGGGCGCAGCACGATCTCGTCGAGCCGCATCGGCTGCGCGGCCCCGGACTCCGCCATGGTCGCCGTGGCGTCGTCGCGGTAGTCGCGGACGTCGAGCCGCGCCCGCGCCGCGACGGCGAGGAACGACAGCAGCTGGCACGACGACGCGGCCATCACCACGAGCTGCTCCGGGTTGAGCCGCGCAGGGTCGCCGAGGAACGCCGGATCGGACGACAGCGTGAGCGACTCCGGGCCGGCCGCCATCCTGTGCGACCGGTCGTAGTCGCGGTAGCCCACCGCTGTGGAGCCCGACCATGAGCAGGTCGCGGAGTACCGGTGCACGGTCGACGACACGACCGGAGCTTAGTGCGGTGGCCACGAGCGACCCGGCGACGTCCGTGGCCACCGCACTAGGTCGCGAGGGCCAGCAGGAGTGAGGCCAGTTCGGCGGGGCGGTTCTCCGGCACCATGTGCGTGGTCGCGATCTCGTGGTAGCGCCAGGCGTCCGATGCCCGGGCCCGCGCGGCCGAGGCCTCGAACGTCGCACCGTTCGGGTCCTGCGTCGCACGGATGTAGGTGCGGCCGAACGGCCGCTCCTCCAACGGAGTGCGCAGCCGCACCGGCTCGGTGAGCGTGCGCACCGGCTGGCCTGTACGGCGCGGGTTCGACCAGGCACCGACGTCCGGGTCGTCGTACTCGCGGGGACTCGCCGGCACCAGCCACGGCGCGCCGATGCCGTCGGTCGTCCCGCCGAGCGCGCCGCCCGTCATCGACGCGACGCTGTCGCCGTCGTCGGGGAGGAACGCGTCGAGCAGGACGAGCTCGCGCACGCGGTCGCCGATCTGCTCCAGCGCCCCGCTCACGACCATGCCGCCGTAGGAGAAGCCGAGCAGCACGATGTCGCGCAGATCCTCGTAGCGGACCGCGTTGACGACGTCGAGCACGTGCGTGGAGAGGTCTACCAGCGGCCCGGTCAGGTGCGAGCGCTCGCCGATGCCCGTCAGGCTCGGCGTGAGCACCTCGTGGCCCTCGGCGTGCAGCGCGCGGCGCACGTGCCGGAAACCGTACGAGCCGCCCCACGCCCCGTGGACCAGCACGTAACGGGCCATCAGCGGGTGGGTACGCCCGCGTCGCGCGAACCGGCGGGGTCGGCGGCCGTACGGCCCGCGAGCGGGCCCTTCGTGCGGCGCCGCAGGAAGCCGCTGCCCTTCTTGAGCACCTTGCTGGCGGTGTTCGGGCCCTTGCGCGACTCGATGAGGTCACCGACCTTGCCCAGCAGCCACGCCAGGATGGGAGCGCCGACCGCCAGGATCAGCCACATCCGCAGCCGCCGCGAGAAGAAAGCCCACATGTCGGTCCAACCGCCCCTTCGTGGCCGGGCGTCCGCCCGTGTGCCGAGTCTAGAACGCGACCCCCGTCGGCCGCCCGACGGAGCGTTCCCGGGCAGATCTCGAAACGGTCTCCCCCGAGTTGCCGCCACCCGATCGTGGGTGCAGGGTTCGCCCCCACACGACACCGGGGGGTCCACCGTGATCAGGTCAGCCAGGCGTCTGCATCTCCTCGCCGTCGCGGCCGCCGCCGCACTCGCGCTCGCGGCCTGCGCCGACGACGGCTCCGCACCCGCACTGCCGGGGCAGGCCGACACCAGCACCTATGACGCGGTCATCGCCGGCTCGCCGGTGGCCGACCCGTCGGCCATCGCGGCGGGATCATGGGCCGACAAGATCAAGCAGCGCGGCACGCTCAACGTCGGCGGCACCGACGCCGGACCGCTGTTCTCCCTGAAGGACCCCGCCACGGGCAAGGTCACCGGCTTCGACGCCGGCCTGTCGCAGATGCTCGCGCACTACATCACCGGCAAGACCGGGAACGCGACGCAGCTGACGATCACCACCGTCGACACGCGCGAGACGCTGCTGCAGAACAACACCGTCGACGCCGTGTTCGCCACGTACACGATCACGCCGCAGCGGGCGCAGAAGGTGGCGTTCGCGGGGCCGTACTACGAGTCCGGTGACGCGATCATGGTCAAGGCAGACAACACCTCGATCAGAGGAGTCGGGGACCTGGCCGGCAAGACCGTCGCCACCGAGGCCAACTCCACCGCCGTGCTCGCGCTGCAGAAGGCCGTGCCCACCGCGAAGACCCTGCTCTTCCAGGAGGACGCCCAGTGCGTCGCCGCGGTGCAGCAGGGCCGGGCCGACGCCTACGTTCTCGACCAGGGCATCCTCATCTCCGACGCGAGCACCAACCCGGCGGTCAAGGTCGTCGGCACGCCGTTCACGCAGGAGCCCTACGGCGTCGGGCTGCCGCTGAACGACCCGACGGCCAAGGCGTTCGTGAACGACTGGCTGCAGAAGATCTACGCCGACGGCAGCTGGGCGAAGCTCTGGAAGGCCACGATCGGCACAGTCGTCAAGGGTGACGCCCCCGCGCCGCCGGCGATCGGCTCCGCCGACGGGGCCTGACCACACCGCCATGGGTGTCGTCACCGAGAACCTGGGGCTCCTGCTCGGCGGGCTGCTCGTCACGCTCGAGCTGACGGCGCTGGCCTTCGTCGGCGCGCTGCTGCTGGGCACGGTGCTCGCGGTGTTCCGCGTGAGCCCGATCCCGCCGCTGCGCGCCGCCGGCGCCGTCTACGTCGAGGTGCTGCGGAACATGCCGCTGCTCTCGCTGCTCGTGTTGTTCGTGTTCGGGCTGCCCGACATCGGGCTGACGTTCCCGCTCTTCGCCTCCGCGGCGATCTGCCTCGGGGCGTTCGGTGCGGCGTTCGTCTGCGAGGCGATGCGCGGCGGCATCAACGCCGTGCCCGTGGGGCAGGCCGAGGCGGCGCGGGCGCTGGGGTTCACGTTCACCCAGTCGCTGCGTCACGTGATCCTGCCGCCCGCGTTCCGGACGATGGTGCAGCCGCTGGTGAACATCTTCATCGGCATCGCGCTCGGGTCGTCGCTGGCGGCGGCGGTCGGGGTCGACGAGCTGACGAACGTCACGCAGGTGCTCAACCTGCAGTCGGCGGAGGCCGTGGTGCTGTTCCTGGTCAGCGGCGCGATGTACCTCGCGATCGCGCTGCTCGGCGGTGCGGCCGGCGGGTTCCTGGAGCGCAGGCTCTCGTGGCGGGCGCGATGACGGCCGTGCGCGGGGAACGGCGCCAGGGTGACGCTGTCCGCGCACGAGCCCTTGCGGTGGAGTCGTGACGGCCTCGCGCGTGCTGTTCGACGAGCCCGGCCCGCGTGGGCGAGCCCGGATCCGGCTGTTCACCTTTCTGGGCCTGGTCCTGCTGGCCGCGCTGGTGGCGCTCGCGGTGTGGCAGTTCGCGAGGAGCGGGCAGCTCGGGCGCAGCCGGTGGGCTCCGTTCCTGCAGATCCCCTACATCCGCTTCCTCGGGCAGGGCCTGGTCGGCACGCTCGTCGCGACCGCGCTCGCCGCCGTCCTGTCGTTCCCGCTCGGGGTCGTGCTGGCCCTGGGACGGCTGTCGCGGACGCGGCCGGTGTGCTGGGTGTCCACGGCGTACGTCGAGTTGTTCCGTGGCGTGCCGCTGCTCCTGCTCATCTACGCGTTCCTGCTCGCGCTGCCCCGGTTCGGGATCAATCTCCCGCTGCTGTGGAAGCTCGTCGTCCCGATCGTGCTGGTCAACACGGCGGTGCTGGCCGAGATCTTCCGCGCGGGCGTCAACGCCGTCGACCGCGGGCAGTTCGAGGCGGGTGTCGCGGTGGGGATGCGCGAGGGGACGGTGATGCGGGTGGTTGTGCTGCCGCAGGCCGTCCGGCTGGTGGTACCCACGCTGGTGACGCAGCTCGTGGCGCTGCTCAAGGACTCCACGCTCGGGTACGTCGTCAGCTACCCGGAGCTGATGAAGCAGGGCAACAACCTCACCGTCTACACCCACCTGCTGGTGCAGACCTATCTGATCGTCGCCCTCATCTACGTGGTGGTGAACTTCGCGCTGTCGCGGCTGGCGTCACGGCTGGAGAGCCGGACGGGGCAGCGGACGCGACGCGCCAGAGCGGGATCCGGCGGCGCAGGCACTCCGGTGCCGGGGCGGCCGGTGGCCGCGGCGCCGGCGACCCTGGCCTGACGTCGAGAAACCCGGGGCCGCGCGGGCCGTGGCGGCGTATCGTCACGGTGGTGACGGGTGACCGTCCGGTCCTGATGGGCCTGCTGCTCTACCTCCTGGTCGCGGCCGCGCCGACGCTCCTGTTCTGGCTGGCCCTGCGGCTGCTTCCGGCTGCCGTCGAACGGATCGACGACTGGTGGGCGCGGCGGCACGCCCCGCCCCCGCCGCGCCTCGAGTCGGCGGTGGCCAACCTGCGCCGGCTGCGTCGCGAGGTGCGCGGCGGTGCGGCGCCCACTCAGGTTCGCAGGCTCGCGCTCTACTCCGCCTACGACGCCACGCTGATCCAGGTGTGCGGGATCGTGGGCGTGGACGCCCCGCTCGGCTCGGCCAGCGAGTCCGACCGTGCGTTCGCCCGCCTGCTGACCGAGGCCGAGCTCGAGGAGGCGGGGATCGCGCTCGACCCGCCTTCCGGTGGGACGGCTGCGGCATGATGCGCACGGGGGCTGCCGTCTCCGCCGGCAGTAAAATCTTCTTTACCGTGCCGGGAACGCCCGGTGCGGTTCGCGCGTTGAAGTGGTCGAACAGCGCGATCGCATTCCGAGGAGGAACAGGTGCGCAGCAGTAGCAACCCGGCTTTCCGTAACCTGCCCAAGGGGCAGGCCGGCGGATACGCCACTTTCGACCGCCAGGGCGGCGGCGCGATGGGTGGCGCCGCCGCTTACGCCGACGCCCGGGCCTCGCAGGTCGGGTACGGGCGCGCCGAGGTCGGCGAGCGTCCGATCACCGTCGACGACATCGTCATGAAGACAGCCCTGTCGGCCGGTACCGCGCTGGTCACGGGCATCCTCACGGCCGTCACGGGCGCGTACGTCCTCGCGCTCCCGGCGTTCATCGTCGGGTTCATCGTGTCGCTGGTGCTGATCTTCAAGCCGAACCTCGCGAAGGCACCGCTGGTGCTGGTCTACTCCGCCGCGATGGGCATCGCGCTCGGGGCGATCACCGGCCTCTTCAACAACATCTACCCCGGCATCGCGCTGCAGGCCGTCGTCGGCACCGCCGGAGTGTTCATCGGCATGCTGGTGGTCTACAAGACCGGCGCCGTGCGGGTCACGCCGCGGTTCACCAAGTGGTTGATGGGCGCACTGGTCGGCGTCGTCGTGCTGATGCTGTTCAACCTGGTGATGAGCCTGTTCGGCATCAACACCGGCCTGCGTGACGGCGGCCCGCTGGCCATCGTCTTCAGCCTCGTCGTGATCGGGGTGGCGGCGTTCAGCCTGCTGCTCGACTTCGACCAGGCCGACCGGGCCATCCGCGGTGGTGCCCCGGCGAAGTTCGCGTGGTACATCGCCTTCGGCCTCATGACCACGCTGGTGTGGCTCTACCTGGAGATCCTGCGCCTGTTGAGCTACCTGCGTCAGAGCTAGCTCCTGCCGCAGACGCGAAACGACCCGGCACCCCTGTCCGACGGGGGTACCGGGTCGTTGCGTTCTACGGGTCAGCTCAGGCGCTCGAGCACCATCGCCATGCCCTGGCCGCCGCCGACGCACATCGTCTCGAGCCCGATGGTCTTGTCGTGGGTGCGCAGGCCGTTCAGCAGCGTGGTGGTGATGCGGGCGCCGGTCATGCCGAACGGGTGGCCGAGCGCGATCGCGCCGCCGTTGACGTTCAGCTTGTCCTCGTCGATGCCCAGGTCGCGGGCCGATGGGAGGACCTGCGCGGCGAACGCCTCGTTGATCTCGACGAGGTCGATGTCGTCGATCGTCATGCCGGCGAGCGCCAGCGCCTTCTTCGAGGCCTCCACGGGGCCGAGGCCCATGATCTCGGGCGAGAGGCCCGAGACGCCGGTGGAGATGACGCGCGCGAGCGGGGTGAGCCCCAGCTCGGCGGCCTTGGTGTCGGACATGATGACCAGAGCCGCGGCGCCGTCGTTGAGGGGGCACGCATTGCCCGCGGTGATCAGGCCGTCGGGCCTGAACACCGGCTTGAGCTGCGAGACACCCTCGTAGGTGGTGCCGGCGCGGGGGCCGTCGTCGGTGGAGACGACGGTGCCGTCGGGCAGCGTGACCGGGGTGATCTCATGGGCGAAGAAGCCGTCGGCGATGGCCTTCTCGGCGAGGTTCTGCGAGCGGACGCCGAAGCGGTCCATGTCCTCGCGGGTGACGCCCTTGGCGCGCGCCAGGTTCTCCGCGGTCTGCCCCATCGCGATGTAGACGTCGGGGACGTTGCCCTCGGTGCGCGGGTCGGTCCAGGTGTCGGCGCCCGACTCGGCGCTGGCCTTCGTCCGCTCGCCGGCCTCGGCGAACAGCGGGTTCTGCGTGTCGGGCAGCGAGTCCGAGTTGCCCTTGGCGAACCGCGACACGGTCTCGACACCGGCGGAGATGAACACGTCACCCTCGCCGGCCTTGATCGCGTGCAGCGCCATGCGCGTGGTCTGCAGCGACGACGAGCAGTAGCGGGTGATGGTGGTGCCGGGCACCGAGTCGTAGCCCAGCGCCACGGCCACGACGCGGGCCATGTTGTAGCCCTGCTCGCCGCCGGGGAGGCCGCAGCCGAGCATGAGGTCGTCGATGGTGGTGGGGTCGAGCTCGGGTACCTGCGCCAGCGCGGCCTGCACCATCTGCACGGTCAGGTCGTCGGGGCGGATGCTCGCCAGCGAGCCCTTGAACGCACGGCCGATCGGGGATCGGGCCGCCGCGACGATCACGGCTTCGGGCATCGTCGTTCTCCTTGGTGAGGGGGCATGCTCTCGTCGGCGAGCGTACTCATGGGTAACCGCAGGTGGCTCGCCCTGCGCGCGTGACGTGGCCCGCTCACCTCGCAGACCTTCTCCCACTTCGCAGGGCTGCAGACCCTGCGAGGATGCAGGAACGTCGGCGACGACCGCAAACCTGACAGACCTCGTCATGTTTGGCTGTCATGCTCGTCGCATGGCCACCTGGAAGGACGTCGAGGACGCCGCCCCCGAGCTCGCCGCGCGGGCCCGCCGGATCCTCGACGCGCACAAGCACAAGACCGTCGCCACGCTCCGGGCCGACGGGGCGCCCCGGATCTCCGGCATCGAGTGCACCTTCATCGACGGCGAGCTGACCTTCGGGTCGATGCCCGGTGCGCGCAAGGGCGCCGACCTGCACCGCGACGCACGGTTCGCGCTGCACAGCGCCTCGGTGGACCCGCCCGAGGGCGACGAGGCCGTGTGGCCCGGCGACGCGAAGGTGGCCGGGCGCGCCGTGTACGTGGGGCAGCTCGCCGGCCCACCCGACGGCGACCTGTTCCGTGCCGACGTCGGCGAGGTGGTGGTCACCCGGCTCACCGAGGACGCGACGGCCCTGCTGATCGAGACGTGGACGCCCGGGCGCGGGCTCCGCCGCATCGAACGCGCGTGAGCGGGGTCAGAGCCCGTCCCGGTCCGGGTTCTCCCGAATGCGCTCGGCCAGCAGCCCGCGCAGCTTCGTCAGTGCGCGGTGCTGCGTCACGCGCACCGCGCCCGGCGTGGATCCCACGATGCGGGCGGTCTCGTCGGCGCTGTACTGCAGCGCCACCCGCAGCACCAGGACCTCGCGGTGGGCCGGGGTGAGCGCCTCCAGCAGCTCGCGGAGCAGTCCGACATCGGAGCTGAAGACGGCGACGTCCTCGGGGCTCAGCGCGTCCTCCTTGGAGTCGGGCACAGCCTCGGTGGGGTCGGAGCGGTCACGTCCCGACGCTCTGAAGGCGTCCACCACCTTGTTGCGGGCGATGCCGTAGACGAACGCCATGGAGGCCGTCTCGCCCGGCCGGAAGCGTCCCAGGGCCCCGCAGACGGCCAGCAGGACGTCCTGCGCCACGTCCTCGGCGGTGAGCAGCCCGATGCCCTCGCCCATTCGCGCGCGGCAGTAACGCACCACGGGCGTCCTGATCAGCTCGAGGAACCGGTTCAGCGCCTCCGCGTCCCCCGCCGTGGCCCGCCCCGCCAGCGCGTCGAGCTCCACCTCATTCTTGTTCTTGTGCCCGGCGCTCTCGTGCCCACTGTTCTCGTGCCCTGTGTTCTCGTGGTTCTCGTGCGCAGCGTTCTTCTCCACGACGCGGTTCACCCCCTCCCGGCCCCCCTCCGGGTCGTGCCCCGCGCCGTCCTCTCCGTGCCCGGCCACTACAGGCGTGCCCCTCCTGCTGGGTGCTGCATGGTTCCGCGCCGCCGGGCGGCACACCGAAGTGCATGTGCCGTCCGAACGACATCGGGGAGCTGACGCAGAGGGCTCCGTTCACCCGGCCGATGTGCCCGTCGGCACCGGTAGAGCGCTCTGAGGTTGCGAAGAGTAGTAGGTCGGCGGTGTGGTCTGCGCCACGGAGGGGGTGGAGCGCGAGATCCGTACGAGTCCGTACAGCCGCCGACGACGCTGGTGAAGGCGCTACGCGGGCTCCGACGAGCGGGAACCCGCCCGGCGGGACCGCGCCCGCCGGTAGCTGTGGACGAGCAGCGCGAGCAGGACCACGCCGGAGAGCACGAGGCTCGATCCGGTGGCCAAGCCACCGAGCGGGAGCGCCGGGACGAGCCCCCGGATGACCCCGGCCGCGATCAGCGCCAGGCCGGCGGGCGCCGAGCCGGTGATCCGCGGCGGAGACGACACGCTCTCCTCGGCGGCCCTCATCGCGCGGTCCCGCACGGGGCCGACGTACATCTCGACGGCCGGGAACTCGGTGGCCAGGATGATCAGCCCGGCCGGCACGAGCAGCAGGCCCGGCCCGGGGAGCACGAGGAGCACCACACCGACGACCGGCACCGCCCCGCCCGCGACGGGCACGGCCATCCGTTTGGCGGCGTTGGACCTGTTCTCGTGCCCCGTGCGCAGATCCTCCCCCTCGTGCCGGTGATCAACGTACGGGCTCCGTGGCCCGTTCCCCCGGTCCAGGACCCGTGCCCCGGGTGCGACGATGGACGCATGCACTACGTCGAGCACGTCGCCGACCTGGTCGGGAACACTCCACTCGTCCGGCTCGGGGCGGTCGCCGAGGGAATCGGGGCCACGGTCCTGGCCAAGGTCGAGTACTTCAACCCCGGTGGCAGCGTGAAGGACCGCATCGCGCTCCGCATGATCGAGGCCGCCGAGGCCTCCGGTGAGCTCCGTCCCGGCGGCACGATCGTGGAGCCCACGTCGGGCAACACCGGCGTCGGGCTGGCCATGGTGGCGCAGCGCAAGGGCTACAAGTGCGTGTTCGTCTGCCCGGACAAGGTCAGCGAGGACAAGCGCAACGTCCTGCGCGCGTACGGGGCCGAGGTCGTGGTCTGCCCGACCGCCGTGGACCCGGACCACCCGGACTCCTACTACAAGACGTCGGACCGCCTCGTCGACGAGATCGACGGCGCCTGGAAGCCCAACCAGTACGCGAACGTCAACAACCCCGAGTCGCACTACCTCAGCACCGGCCCGGAGATCTGGGAGCAGACCGGCGGGCAGATCACGCACTTCGTCGCGGGCATCGGCACCGGCGGCACCATCAGCGGCACCGGGCGATACCTCAAGGAGGTGTCCGGAGGCCGCGTCCAGGTGATCGGCGCCGACCCGGAGGGCTCCGTCTACTCCGGCGGCTCGGGCCGGCCGTACCTCGTGGAGGGTGTCGGCGAGGACTTCTGGCCCACCACCTACGACAAGGACATCTGCGACCGGATCATCGCGGTCTCCGACGGCGACTCCTTCGACATGACGCGCAGGCTGGCCCGCGAGGAGGCGCTGCTCGTCGGCGGCTCGTGCGGGATGGCCACGGTCGCGGCGCTGCGGCTGGCCGCCGACCTCCCGGACGACGCGGTGGTGGTCGTCCTGCTGCCCGACGGCGGCCGCGGCTACCTGGGCAAGGTCTTCAACGACGCGTGGATGTCGGGCTACGGCTTCCTTCCGCCGTCGCAGGGCTCCACCGTGGGTGACGTGCTGCGCCGCAAGGACGGCTCGATGCCCGATCTCGTGCACGCCCACCCGAACGAGACCGTCGCCGACGCCGTGCACTACCTGCGCGAGTTCCACGTCTCGCAGATGCCCGTGGTGCGGGCCGAGCCGCCCGTGATGGCGGCCGAGGTCGCGGGCGCGGTCGTCGAGCGCGACCTGCTCGACGCGCTGTTCACCGGCCGCGCGCAGCTGTCGGACCGGCTGGAGAAGCACATGTCCGGCCCGCTGCCGACGATCGGCGCGGGGGAGGCGCTGGAGACGGCGATGGGCGCGTTCGCGAAGGCCGACGCCGCCCTGGTGCTGGTGGACGGCAAGCCCGCAGGCGTCGTCACCCGCTCGGACGTGCTGGCGTTCCTCGGCTCGTGAGGGCCACCCGGCGGTGGCGTGCCGGCGCGGCTGCGTAGCGTTCACGGCATGCACGGCTTCTCGACCAAGGCCATCCACGCCGGTCAGGCTCCCGACCCCACCACCGGCGCGGTGATCACGCCGATCCACCCGTCGTCCACCTTCGCCCAGGACGGCGTCGGCGGGCTGCGCGAGGGAGGGTACGAGTACTCCCGCAGCGCGAACCCCACGCGGACGGCTCTCCAGGAGTGCCTCGCCGCGCTCGAGGACGGCCGGCACGGCGTGGCGTTCGGCTCCGGCATGGGCGCGTCCGACGTGCTCATGCGCGTGCTGCTCAAGCCCGGGGACCACGTCGTCATCCCGCACGACGCGTACGGCGGCACGTTCCGCCTCGTCGACAAGATCCTGGTGCCGTGGGGCGTCGAGTACACGCCCGTGGACCTCGGTGACGTCGACGCGCTGCGCGCCGCACTGCGTCCCGCCACGAAGCTCGTCTGGTGCGAGACGCCCACCAACCCGCTGCTGGGCATCGCCGACATCGCCGCGCTGGCCGAGGTGGCCCACTCCGGGGGCGCGCGGCTCGTCGTCGACAACACGTTCGCCTCGCCGTACCTGCAGAATCCCCTCGCGCTGGGCGCCGACGTCGTCCTGCACTCCACGACGAAGTACGTCGGCGGCCACTCCGACGTCGTCGGCGGCGCGCTCGTCACCAGCGACGACGAGCTGGCCGAGAGGATCTTGTTCACCCAGAACTCGGTGGGTTCGGTCCCCGGCCCGTTCGACGCCTGGCTGACGCTGCGCGGGGCCAAGACCCTCGCCGTGCGCATGGAGCGCCACTGCGACAACGCCGAGCGCGTCGTCGAGCTGCTCACCGGTCACGAGGCGGTGGAGAAGGTGCTCTACCCGGGCCTGCCCGGGCATCCCGGCCACGAGATCGCTGCGAAGCAGATGCGCCGCTTCGGCGGCATGGTGTCGTTCCTCGTCGCGGGCGGGCGGGAGGCGGCGCTGAAGGTGTGCGCGGCCACGGAGCTGTTCACCCTCGCCGAGTCCCTCGGCGGCGTCGAGTCGCTCATCGAGCACCCGGCGGCCATGACCCACGCGTCGGTGGCCGGGTCGGCGCTGGAGGTCCCCGACAACCTCGTGCGGCTCTCCGTGGGCATCGAGGACGTCGAGGACCTGCTCGAGGACCTCCGCACGGCCCTCGGCGCGGCGCGCGGCTGAGGTCCGCGGTCGGGACGGCCGTACCGGGGCCGCTCAGCTCTTGGCGGGAGCGTCCGCATCGGCGACGGTGGGCGGGGCCACCGGTGCCTTCACGACGATGTCACCGGGCGCGATGCATCCTCCGACGAGGACGTAGCCATCTGCAGAGGGCACGTAGCGCCCGGGGTCGTCGCACCCGGCCCGCTGGACCATGAACACGGCGAGGCCCGCCAGCACCGCCGCCACCAGCAGTGGCGCGACGGCCCGCAGCCGTGTCATGCGTTCTCCTCACCGACGGTGGCTGTGCGTGCCCACCCCGTCCCCGTCGAGGCTACCGGTGTGGCGTGCGGGCCGCCGTCCGTGTGGCCGTCCCGCCCGATCGGGTGGGTGCGAGGATGCGGCCATGGTGCCCGTCGTTCCCCCTGTCACGCTCCGCGACGTCCTCGCCGCGCGTGACCTGCTGGCAGGCGTCGTGGCACCCACCCCGATCGCCGGGGCGCGCGCGCTGAGCGAGCTGTGCGGTGGGCCGGTGTGGCTGAAGTGCGAGAACCTGCAGCGCACCGGGTCGTTCAAGATCCGCGGGGCGTACACGCGCATCGCCGGCCTGGACGCCGCCGAGCGCGCTCGCGGGGTGGTGGCCGCGAGCGCGGGCAACCACGCGCAGGGCGTGGCGCTGGCCGCGCAGATGCTCGGCATCGAGGCCACGGTGTTCATGCCCGATGGGGCCGCGCTGCCCAAGGTCGGGGCCACCCGCGGCTACGGCGCGCAGGTGCACCTCGTCGGGGAGACCATCGAGGGCAGCATCGCCGCCGCCGTCGAGTTCTCCGAGCGCACCGGCGCGGTGTTCGTCCACCCGTTCGACCACGTGGACGTCATCGCAGGCCAGGGCACGGTGGGGCTGGAGATCCTCGAGCAGGTGCCCGACGTGCGCACGGTGCTGGTGTGCACCGGCGGGGGCGGCCTGCTCGGGGGCATCGCGGCCGCTGTCAAGGCCCTACGACCCGATGTGGCCGTGGTGGGCGTCCAGGCCGAAGGCGCGGCCACCTGGCCACCCTCGCTGGCCGCGGGAGCGCCCGCCACGCTGCCGTCGATGCGCACCATCGCCGACGGGATCGCCGTCGGCCGGCCCGGCGACGTCACGTTCCCGCAGGTGGCCACGCTCGTGGACGAGATCCTCACCGTGGACGACGACGCGCTGTCCCGCGCCCTGCTGCACTGCCTGGAACGCGCCAAGCTGCTCGTCGAACCGGCGGGCGCGGCCGCCGTGGCCGCGCTGCTGGAGCACCCCCACCGCTTCGCGACCCCCGCGGTGGCGGTGCTCTCGGGCGGCAACGTCGACCCGCTCGTGCTGGGCCACGTGCTCCGCCACGGCCTCGCCGCCGCCGAGCGGTACCTGTCGTTGCGCGTGCGCGTGGACGACCGGCCCGGGGCGCTGGCGAACCTGCTGACCCTGATCGGGAGCCACGGCGCCAACGTCATGGACGTGGCGCACACCCGGCTGTCGGGCGCGCTCCCGCTCGGCGACGTGGACGTGGACGTCACGCTCGAGACTCACGGTCCCGAGCACTGCGCGGAGCTGGTGGACGCGCTCCGCGCCGCCGGTCACGCCGTGCTGGACCGGACCGACAGGCGGAACGCGTAGGACGATCAGGCGCGGAAGGGCTCCGCGGCCACCAGCGAGACCTTCATGCTGCCGCCGTCGGGCAGCGTGTACTCGCGGGTGTCGCCGATGTGGGCGCCCAGCAGCGCCGCACCGAGCGGTGAGTTCGGCGAGATGACCTCCAGGTCCCCGCGGCTGCCCTCCTCGCGCGAGCCCAGCAGCACCGTCTCGGTGTCGTCGTCGCCGTCGTAGCGCAGCTTGAGCACCATGCCGGGAGCTGCCGTATCGGAGTTGGCGGGAGCGGTGCCGACCTTGGCCGTGCGCAGCAGCTCCTGGAGCTGGCGGATACGGGCCTCCTGCTGGCCCTGCTCCTCGCGGGCGGCGTGGTAACCGCCGTTCTCCTTGAGATCGCCCTCCTCGCGGCGGGCGTTGATCTCGGCGGCGATGACGGGGCGGTTGGCGATCAGGCTGTCCAGCTCACCCTTGAGCCGGTCGTAGGCCTCCTGGGTCAGCCAGCTCTCCTGCGTGTCCGTCACGGTCATCTCTCCTCCAGCCTGTCCCGGTCCATGTGCCCACGGACCGTCCGGCCCGCGGCACGGTGACCCGCCCGGGGCCACCCGATCCCGTGGGCGGCATAGCCCCGAGTAAGGAAAAACACGACCCGCCTGCGGGCCGTGTACAGCTCACGGTAACACGATGGCAGCCGCTCGTCGCAGCTTTTCGACGAACGGTTGGTGTGCCCGCGGAGTTCCCGATCCTGGCAAACGCGCTGGTCACAGCGCTGCCAGTGAGTGGGAACGGCGGCCTGGCGGCCGAACTGGATCCGCGTGGCGGCTCACCGTAGCGGCCTGGGGCCGCTTCCGCGAGTGCTGCCGTCGCCCGCGTCATGGAGCGCTGTCGCGGGTGCAGACGCCGCAGCATCGGCGTCACCGAGCGTGACCGGGAAGCAGGGGCGCGGCTGTGGCGTTATCCGGTCGACGCGCTCTTGTCGGTGCGCTCTGCAACGATTCGAGCAACACGCTCCCCAAGGAAGGATCGCGGTCGACCTCATGTCCTCTTCCGACACCACGGGCCCACTGCGGCTGATGACGGTGCACGCGCACCCCGACGACGAGTCCAGCAAGGGGGCCGCCACCACCGCCCGGTACGTCGCCGAGGGCCACGAGGTGATGGTCGTGACCTGCACCGGTGGCGAGGCGGGCAGCATCCTCAACCCCGCCATGAACCGCCCCGAGGTCCTCGCCGACATCCCCGCGATCCGCAGGGCCGAGATGGCGAAGGCCGCGGAGATCCTCGGTGTGCAGCACCGCTGGCTGGGCTTCGTCGACTCCGGGCTCCCCGAGGGCGACCCCAAGCCACCGCTGCCCGAGGGGTGCTTCGCGCTCGTCGACGTCGAGGAGGCCACGGAGCCCCTCGTCAAGCTCATCCGTGAGTTCCGTCCGCACGTCCTCGTCACCTACGACGAGAACGGCGGCTACCCGCACCCCGATCACATCAAGACCCACGTGATCTCGATGGCCGCGTTCGACGCCGCCGCCGACCCCGACCGCTTCCCGGGCGCCGGTGACCCGTGGCAGCCGCTGAAGCTCTACTACTCCCACGGCTTCTCGAAGTCGCGCATCATCGCGTTCGACAAGGCGCTCAAGGAGCGCGGCCTCGAGTCGCCCTACGACGAGTGGCTGGCCAACTGGCCCGACGACCGTCCGGACCCGGGCGAGCGCGTCACCACCCGCGTCGAGTGCTCGGAGTGGTTCGACGTCCGCGACAGGGCCCTGCTCGCGCACGAGACCCAGATCGACCCCACGAGCCGGTGGTTCCTGGTGCCGCTCGACATCCAGCGCGACATCTGGCCCACCGAGGACTACGAGCTCGTGCGCTCGCTCGTCGACGTCCCCGACCGGGAGGACGACCTCTTGGCGGGCGTGGACGAGCGGGTGGCCGTCCGGCGGGCCGGGTGACCTCGCGTAGCCTGGTCTGATGCTGGTCGACCTCGGGTTCCTGCCGCAGAGCACGATCACGATGGGCACGATCACGGTCGTGGCCCAGGACCCGGCGCCGCCACCCGGCGAGGGCGAGGAGTTCGGCAAGGCGTCGCCGATCGCGCTGGTCGTCGTCATCCTGATGGGGCTGGCGCTGGTGGCCCTCATCGTCTCGATGTCGAAGCGCATCCGGCGGCTGCCGGAGAGCTTCGACAAGGCCGAGGCCACCGACGCCGGGGATGCCGCGGACAAGCAGTCCTGAGAGGCTGGGCGGCATGCCGAACCGGCTCGCCGCCGCCACCAGCCCGTACCTGCTGCAGCACGCCGACAACCCCATCGACTGGTGGGAGTGGTCCGACGAGGCCTTCGCCGAGGCCGCCCGCCGTGACGTGCCCATCCTGCTGTCCGTGGGGTATGCCGCGTGCCACTGGTGCCACGTCATGGCGCACGAGTCGTTCGAGGACACAGACACCGCTGCGCAGGTCAACGCGGGCTTCGTCGCGATCAAGGTCGACCGCGAGGAACGTCCGGACATCGACGCCGTCTACATGGCGGCCACCCAGGCCATGACGGGTCAGGGCGGCTGGCCGATGACGTGCTTCCTCACGCCGATCGGCGAGCCGTTCCACTGCGGCACCTACTACCCGCCCACGTCGCGGCAGGGCATGCCCGGCTTCCGCCAGCTGCTCGATGCCGTCACCAAGGCCTGGAGGGAGGACGGCGACCGCGTCCGCGGCGCCGCGGGGGAGATCGCCGCCCGGCTGTCCGACAACGCCGCCGCGTCGCTGCCTCCCGCCCCCGTCGACACCGACGCGCTGGACCGCGCGGCCACGGCGCTCGGCGCCGGGTTCGACTCCCGCTACGGCGGCTTCGGCGGGGCACCGAAGTTCCCGCCGTCGATGGCGCTGGAGTTCCTGTTGCGCCACCACGAGCGCACCGGCTCCGACGAGTCGCTCGGGCATGCGTACGTCACCTGCGAGCGGATGGCCCGCGGCGGCCTCTACGACCAGCTCGCCGGCGGGTTCTCCCGCTACAGCGTCGACGGCCAGTGGATCGTGCCGCACTTCGAGAAGATGCTCTACGACAATGCGCTGCTCCTGCGGGTGTACGCGCACCTGGCGCGCATCGCGGCGGCCGGGAGCGCAGGCGGACCGCCCATCGACACAGCGGCGCTGCCGCGGCGCGTCGCGGAGGAGACCGCCGGGTTCCTGCTGCGGGACCTGCGCACGCCCGAGGGCGGTTTCGCCTCCGCCCTGGACGCCGACACCGACGGTGTCGAGGGCCTCACCTACGCCTGGACGCCGTCGCAGCTGCGCGAGGTGCTCGGCGACGAGGACGGCGCGTGGGCGGCCGACCTGCTCGCCGTCACGCCCCAGGGCACGTTCGAGCACGGCTCGTCCACGCTGCAGCTGCTCGCCGACCCCGACGACGCCGAGCGCTGGGAGCGGGTCCGCAGCGCCCTGCTGGGCGCGCGCGACCTCCGTCCGCAGCCCGGACGCGACGACAAGGTCGTCACGGCCTGGAACGGCATGGCGGTCCAGGCCCTGGCCGAGGCGGGCGCCACGCTCGGACATCCCGAGTGGGTGGCCGCGGCCGCGGAGACGGCCGACCTGCTGCTCACGCGGCACCTCGTCGCCGGGCGGCTGCGGCGCTCGTCGCGCGACGGGAAGGTGGGCGTCGCCGTCGGCGTCCTGGACGACCACGGCTGCCTCGCCGACGGGCTCCTCGCCCTGCACCAGGCCACGGGCGAGCCGCGCTGGCTCCAGGCCGCCACCGACCTGCTCGACGTCGCGCTCGAGCACTTCGCCGTGCCGGACGAGCCGGGCGCGTTCTTCGACACCGCCGACGACGCCGAGGCGCTGCTGCACCGGCCCCGCGAGCTCACCGACAACGCCACGCCCTGCGGCAGCTCGGCGCTGGCGTCCGCGCTGCTGACGGCGTCGGTGCTGGCCGCCGACGGGGGCCGGTACCGCGATGCGGCGGAGGCCGCCCTGCGCGGCGCCGGCACCCTCGCCGAGAAGCACCCGCGCTTCGCCGGTCACTGGCTGACCGCGGCGGAGGCGATGGTGCGGGGGCCCCTGCAGGTGGCGCTGGTCGGGGCCGGCGAGCCCGCCGGTGCGGCCCTGCTCGCCCACGCCCGCCACATCGCACCCGGTGGCACGGTCGTCGTCCCAGGGGAGCCGGACGCCCCCGGCGTCCCGCTGCTGGCCGACCGCCCCCTGGTCGGCGGCCTGCCCGCGGCCTACGTCTGCCGCGGCTTCGTGTGCGACCGCCCGGTGACCACGCCCGAGGAGCTGACGGCGAACCTGGTCCTCCGCCCGTGACCCGGGCACAACCCCGCGGGTCGACACGGGGAACCCCGCGCGCCGTTCAGTGGCGCCTCGCGTCCGCCGTGAGTGGAAACTTCTGCCAGCGCCTCTGTTGCTGTGTAATCTCGTAATCACGGGCTCGATGGCAGGGGCCGAGCAACGGAGGTCGAGATGTCGGGACGCATGCATCGGGGATGGCACGGAGCGGGTGGACGCGGAGGGCGCGGGCCCGGGCGCGGCGGGTGGCAGCAGGCCGACCTGCCCGGTGCCGAGGACGCGGCCGCCTGGCTGCAGGGGCGGTTGCCCGACGGCTGGTTCGTCGGCGCCCCGGAGGTCACGGTGGACCGTGAGGAGGTCCTCATCGTCGGCGAGCTGCCGGCTGTCGAGGGCGAGTTCGAGGACACCGAGGCCGGACGCGCGGACCGCGCGGCGGCCGAGGCGGGGCGGATCTCCCGGTTCCGGGAGAGCACCCGCGAGGAGCGCATCGAGATCGCGCGTCAGGCGGAGCACCGCTACCAGCGGAAGGTGGCGTGGGGTGCGCGGGTCGGCGATTCCGTGGAGCTGTTCACGGTGGCGTCGGTGCCGGTGATGACGCGGCTGCGTCAGCCGGAGCGCATCGTGCTGGACACGCTGGTGGACTCCGGGGTGGCACGGTCGCGATCCGACGCGCTCGCGTGGGCGGTGCGGCTCGTGGGCGAGCACGCCGACGAGTGGCTGGGCGAGCTGCGCGACGCCATGGCGAAGGTCGACGAGCTGCGGGCGAAGGGCCCCACCGGCGACGGGTCCTGAGTCCGGGCCGGGCGGCAGCCCGGCACAGGGCTCAGAACAGGATGAGCCAGATCGCGACGAGGTGGCAGATGGCCGCGAGCACCGTGGCCGCGTGGAAGAACTCGTGGTACCCGAACGTCCGCGGCCACGGGTTCGGCCACTTCGTGGCGTAGAAGACCGCGCCGACGGTGTAGAGCAGGCCGCCGGTGAGGATCAGCACCAGCGCGGCCACGCCGCCGCCGGCGAGCATGGCCGGGATGGCGAACACGGCCACCCAGCCCAGCGCGATGTAGATCGGAACACCGACCCAGGCGGGCGCGTGCGGCCATGCGGTCTTGAGCACGACCCCGGCCAGGGCGCCGGCCCAGACGGTGATGAGCACCCAGCGGGCCGTGCCGGCGTCCATCGCCAGCGCGGCGACGGGCGTGTACGTGCCCGCGATGAACAGGAAGATCATGGAGTGGTCGAGCCGCTTCATGATCGCCCGCGACCGGGCTGTGCGCCACGTGCGGCGGTGGTAGAGCGCGCTCGTGCCGAACAGCGCGAGGATCGTGGCGCTGTAGACCGACACGGCCAGCGCCGCACCACCGCCCACGAGGACGGCGGACACCGCGATCAGCGTGGCGCACGCGGCGATCGAGACAGTGAACGACCAGAAGTGCAGCCAGCCCCGCATCCGCGGCTTGACCAGCGGCGGACCGGCTGGAGACGTGTCGACGGTCGCTGCGCTCACCCCGTGGAGATTACGGCACCACGACGCACCCAGGGTGTCGCGCGCGTGAACCCCGCCACCGGAGGGCGTGACGGTCGAGGGCGACACGCAGTCGCGGCGGCGTAGGGTGACCCGCCGTGGGCGTGCGTGACCTGCTGTACTCGCTGTACGAGCGCAGGATCAGCCGACGGCTCAGCGCCGTCGAGGAGCGGCCTGCGCACGTGGCCCTGATGCTCGACGGCAACCGGCGCTGGGCGCGTGACGTCGGGTTCGCCGACGTCAACGACGGCCACCGCGTGGGCGCGGCCAAGATCGCCGATCTGCTGGGGTGGTGCGAGGAGGCGGGCGTCGAGGTCGTCACGCTCTTCCTGCTCTCCACCGACAACCTCAACCGGCCCGCCGACGAGCTCGAGCCGTTGCTGCAGATCATCGCTGATGTCGTGGACGAGCTGAGCGGCCCGACCGCACGCTGGCGACTGCGGGTCGTGGGGGCGCTGGACCTGCTCCCGGAGGATCTCGCCCACCGGCTGTCCGCCGCCGCGGAACGCACCGTCGGGCGCCCCGGCCTTGAGCTGAACGTGGCCGTCGGGTACGGCGGCCGCCAGGAGATCGCGGACGCCGTGCGCAAGCTGCTGCTGCAGCACGCCGAGTCGGGGACGTCGATCGAGGAGCTCGCCGAGGTCCTCGACGTGGACCACATCGCGGCCCACCTCTACACGTCCGGACAGCCCGATCCGGACCTCGTGATCCGGACGTCGGGGGAGCAGCGGCTGTCGGGCTTCCTGCTGTGGCAGTCGGCGCACTCGGAGTTCTGGTTCTGCGAGGCCTACTGGCCGGAGTTCCGCAAGGTCGACTTCCTGCGGGCCCTGCGGGACTACGCCGCGCGCCACCGCCGCTTCGGTTCCTGACCACCCGCGAGGGGATGTGAGCATACGAAGAGGGCGCCGGACCGGGTGGTCCGACGCCCTCTTCGTCAGTTCAGTGGATCAGGAACGACTCACTGCTTGTGCAGGTCGCCGGCCGAGCCGCTGTTGTCGCCACAGGAGCGCGAGTTGTCGGTGGCCTGGTCGACCGAGGAGTTCGCCGTGCCGAGCAGTGCCAGCGCACCGCTCGCAGCAGCGGTGATGTCCTTGACCGGGACCTGGCCCTGGGCGAAACCGCCCTGGATCGGGACGTCGTTGTTGCACGCCTGGATCGGCACGTTGATGTTGTTGTCGGCAACGTTGACGAAGCCCTGGGACTTGTCGCCGTTGACGTTCGACCACACGGTCTTGTCAGCGCCGCCGTGGGCCTCACCGGCGAAGGCGAGCGGGCTGACCGCGAGCAGGGTGGCGGCGGCCGCAGCCACGACGATTCCAGCCTTCTTGAGCACAGTTGTCTCCATGTTGAGTCGTGCGGACCGACCGAAGTCGATTCCATCCAGTGTTCACACCAGACCGGGGAGCCGTGTGAACCGCGATCAGGATATCGCTGGAGCGCCGCCGGAAGTAGCCGAGTAATTCGATCGTGTAGCCCGATTACC
Source organism: Pseudonocardia sp. (assembly GCF_025965585.1). Lineage (GTDB taxonomy): Bacteria > Actinomycetota > Actinomycetes > Mycobacteriales > Pseudonocardiaceae > Pseudonocardia. Next base: position 28,264 of record NZ_JAOPWR010000177.1, on the reverse strand, counting down.
GTGGGCTTGGGTACGCCTTCTTTCGAGTGTTGCCAGATGGCTGAAAATCTGCTGTACGGAGCCGGCGGAGCACCCTGCGTTGCGGCGTTCATTCGGAAGCGTGGTGCGCTCGCAGCGTGGTGGTCACGATGCGTACGGCCGCCTGTCGTGAGTACGGTCGTGAGGCGAGCATACGAAAAGGGCGTCGGACCAAGTGGTCCGACGCCCTTCGCGTCAGTTCAGCTGTGAATCAGGAACGACTCACTGCTGGTGGGCGTCGCCCGCCGAGCCGCTGTTGTCGCCGCAGGAGCGCGAGTTGTCGGTGTACTGGTCGACCGAGGAGGACGCCGTGCCGAACAGGCCCAGCGCGCCACTCAGGGCGGCAGTGATGTCCTTGACCGGGACCTGACCCTGGGCGACGCCGCCCTGGATCGGGACGTCGTTGTTGCACGCCTGGAGCGGCGCGTTGACGTTGTTGTCGACAACGTTGACGAGGCCCTGCGACTTGTCGCCGTTGACGTTCGACCACGCGGTCTTGTCGGCCTCGTGGTGGCTCTCGCCGGCGAAGGCGAGGGGGCTGACCGCGAGCAGGGTGGCGGCGGCCGCAGCCACGACGATTCCAGCCTTCTTGAGCACAGTTATCTCCTGTTGAGTCATGCGGATCCGGTCGAAGCCGATTCCATTCTTGCCAGCGTATGACCGGGGAGCCCTCGCTGACCACGAAAAAGGTAGCGCCCGGCCGACGGGCCTCGCAAATCCCTTACCACCATCGAATGATCGACACACTGTGCGTGTGGATACGCCCACCATCGGATGTCCTCGGTGGAGGAGGAATCGGGCGCTGTGTGCAGAAAATGGACGCGCTGTGATCGTGGACCACCCGTCCGGAACCGTACCTTTTCGCCCGCGGACCCTGTGTGATCGCGCTCTGCGTCCGCCGCCCGGTACCGTGCGCCGGTGCGGGTGGACGAGGTGGTGCGTGAGTACCTCCGGATCGCCCGGGGCCTGGAGCGGTTGCTGCCCGGATCCCTCGACCTCTACGGCCCCGCCGCCGCGGACCCGGACGGGCCACCGATGTCCGCCCCGGACCTCGTGCGGGCCGCCGGTCGGCTGGCCCGGGCCGTGCCCGACGCCCTCGAGCCCGCCCGCGCGGACTTCCTCCGGGGCCAGCTCGTGGCGTGCGAGTGGACGGCCCGCCGCCTCGCCGGCCAGTTCGTGCCGTTCGTCCAGGAGGTCCGGGCGGCGTTCGGCGTCCGGATCGCGATGGGGTCCGAGGACGGCTACCGCGCCGCGCACCGCGAGCTCGACGACCTGCTGCCCGGCCCGGGGTCACTGGCGGACCGGGTGGCCGCGTACCGCGCCCGTGACGAGGTTCCGCGCGAGCGGCTCGGTGTCGCGGTGCGGGCGCTGTCGGAGGCCCTCCGCGAGCGCACGACGACCCGGGTGGAGCTGCCGCCGGGAGAGTCGGTGGCCTACCGCGTGGTCGACGACGCGCCGTGGAGCGCACTGCACCGGTACCACGGTGGCTTCTCCTCGACGGTCACGCTCAACGCCGGCGCCCACCTGCGGCATGCGCAGCTGGCGCAGCTCGTCGCGCACGAGGTGTACCCCGGCCATCACGCAGAGCGCTGCCGCAAGGAGGTGGTGCTCGTTGCCCGCGGGTGGGACGAGCACCGCGTGGTCCTGGCCAACACGCCGCAGAGCCTGGTGGCGGAGGGCGCCGCGGACCTGGGGCTGCACGCCGTCGTCGGGTCCGGCTGGGGGCGGTGGGCGGCCGGGGTGCTCGACGGCGTCGGGCTGCGGTTCGACGGCGACCTGGCCGAGCGGGTCGACGCCGCCACCGCCGTGCTCGCCCGCACGCGGCAGGACGCCGCGCTGCTGCTGCACGACCGGCACGCGCCGGAGCAGGACGTACTAGCCCATCTGCGGCGATGGTTGCTGGTGGGAGAGGCGCCCGCAGCCGCGGTGCTGCGGTTCCTGGGCCACCCCGTCTGGCGGGCCTACACGACCACCTACATCGAGGGCCCGCCGCTGCTGCGTCGCTGGTGGGAGGCGGGCGACCCGGACGAGCGGCTGCGCCGCATGCTGGACGAGCCGTTCACGCCGTGGGCGCTGGAGGCCGTGGAGGCACCGTGACGCTGCGCCGGATGGCCGCGAGCCGTACGGGATGAGCGTGTCCCCCACGACGACGGGCGGTGTTCGGCCGGCGATGAGTGGTAGGCCGTTCTGTTAAATCTCGGGACGTGAACACGAGATGACGCGACGTTGCTGTTGACCGCACCCGGGTGACCGCCGGTAGCGTTCAACTCGGCGAGTTCGTACCCGATGCGAACCGCTCGGGGAGGCCCTGGTCGTGGTGTTGACACCCGAGGGGGCCGGCACCCGGCCCTCACGGGCATGTGCGGCTCCGCCGCGGATGCCCGAGCCAGGGCCGGCCGGCCCACCAGAGTGTGGGCGCGGTGCCGCGCCCACGAGGGAGCACCCGTGACCGACGATCGTCGTACCGCCCCCGTCTCGGATCGCACCACCCGCTGCTACGTGCTCGACACCTCCGTCCTGCTGTCGGACCCCTGGTCGCTGACCAGGTTCGACGAGCACGAGGTCGTCCTGCCGTTGGTGGTGATCTCTGAACTCGAGGGCAAGCGGCACCACCCGGAACTGGGGTGGTTCGCCCGCACGGCGCTGCGCACGCTCGACGAGCTGCGCATCGAGCACGGCCGCCTGGACGCACCGGTGCCCATCGGCACCGCCGGCGGAACGCTGCACGTCGAGCTGAACCACACCGACCCGGAGGTGCTCCCCGCGGGCTTCCGCACGGACTCGAACGACAGCCGCATCCTCGCCTGCGCGCTGAACCTGGCGGCCGAGCGCAAGCTCGACGGCCGTGGCGAGGTCGTCCTCGTCACCAAGGACATGCCGCTGCGCGTCAAGGCGGCCGCGGTCGGGTTGCAGGCCGACGAGTACCACGCCCTCGACGTGGTGCCGTCCGGCTGGACGGGCATGACGGACCTGGAGGTCACGGCCGAGGACGTCGACACGCTGTTCCGTGACGGCGTCATCGACCACGAGGAGGCCCGGGAGCTCCCCTGCAACACGGGACTGCGCCTGACCGGCGGCGGCTCGGCGGCGCTGGGCCGGGTCACGGCCGACAAGCAGGTGCGACTCATCCGCGGCGACCGCGAGGCGTTCGGGCTCCACGGCCGCTCGGCGGAGCAGCGAGTGGCCCTCGACCTGCTGCTCGACCCCGACATCGGGATCGTCTCCCTCGGTGGCCGGGCCGGCACCGGGAAGTCGGCGCTCGCGCTGTGCGCCGGGCTCGAGGCGGTGCTGGAGCGCCAGCAGCACCGCAAGGTCGTGGTGTTCCGGCCGCTGTACGCCGTGGGCGGTCAGGAGCTCGGCTACCTGCCCGGCAGCGAGGCCGAGAAGATGGGGCCCTGGGCCCAGGCCGTCTTCGACACCCTCGGTGCGCTGGTCAGCGAGGACGTCATGACGGAGGTGATCGCGCGCGGCATGCTCGAGGTGCTCCCCCTGACGCACATCCGCGGGCGGTCGCTGCACGACAGCTTCGTGATCGTCGACGAGGCGCAGTCGCTGGAACGCAACGTGCTGCTGACCGTGCTCTCGCGGCTGGGCACGGCGAGCCGGGTCGTCCTCACGCACGACGTCGCGCAGCGCGACAACCTGCGCGTGGGCCGGCACGACGGCGTCGCCGCGGTGATCGAGAAGCTGAAGGGCCACCCGCTCTTCGCTCATGTCACCCTGACGAGAAGTGAGCGCAGCCCGATCGCCGCGCTGGTGACGGAGATGCTGGAGGGTCCGGCGGCCTAGCAACCCCCCAACGAGCGGCACTCTCGTCGGACAGGTTCCGACGAGAGTGCCGCTCGTCGGTTCGTCAGAGGCCGTGGGGCGTGCCCTCGGTGAAGCCCGCCGTCGTCTGGACGCCGACGGTCGCCCGCTCCGCGAGCTCGTCGAGGGTGCGGGCCCCGACATACGTCGCTGCACTCCTCACGCCCGAGCAGATGCCGTCCAGGAGGTCCTCGACGCCGGGACGCTGGGGGTCGAGCAGCTGCTTCGAGCTGGAGATGCCCTCCTCGAACAGCGCCTTGCGCGCGCGGTCGAAGCCGCCGTCGCCGCGGGTGCGGGCGCTCACCGCGCGCTTCGACGCCATGCCGAACGACTCCTTGTACGGCCGCCCCGCCTCGTCGCGCAGCAGGTCGCCGGGCGACTCGTAGGTGCCGGCCAGCCAGGACCCGATCATCACCGCCGACGCGCCCGCGGCCAGCGCCAGCGCGACGTCGCGCGGGTGGCGGACCCCGCCGTCGGCCCAGACGCGGACGCCCAGCTCGCGGCCCGCGGCGGCGCACTCCAGCACGGCGGAGAACTGCGGGCGCCCGACCCCGGTCATCATCCGCGTGGTGCACATGGCGCCCGGACCGACGCCGACCTTGACGATGTCGGCGCCCGCGGCGGCGAGGTCGCGCACGCCCTCGGCCGTGACGACGTTGCCCGCGGCGATCGGCACCGTCGACCCCGCGTCGGTGACGACGGCGCGGACCGCCGCCAGCGCGTCGAGCATCTTCTGCTGGTGGCCGTGCGCCGTGTCGACGACGAGCACGTCCACCCCCGCGTCGAGCAGGGCCTTCGCCTTGACGGCGACGTCGCCGTTGATGCCCACCGCGGCGGCGGTGCGCAGCCGGCCCCCGGCGTCGAGCGTGGGGGAGTAGATCTCCGCTCGCAGTGCCCCGAGCGCGGTGAGCAGCCCGGCGAGGCGGCCGTCGGCGTCCAGGCCGAGCGCCACGCCGCGCCCGCCGAGGGCCTCGAAGACCTCCTGGGGAGGGGTGCCGAGCGGGAGCGTGACCGGCGACGGGTCGAGCACGTCGGCGAGGCGGGTGAAGCGGTCCACTCCCGTGCACGCGGCCTCGTCGACGGTCCCGACCGGGCGGCCCCCGTCGTCCACCACGACGACGGTGCCGTGCGCGCGCTTGGGCAGCAGGCTCAGCGCCTCGGCCACGGCGTCGCCGGCGTGCAGCACGAGCGGGGTGTCCCAGACGGGGTGCCGCGACTTGATCCAGCTCACGATCTCCGTCACCGCCTCCGGGGCGACGTCCTGCGGCAGCACCGTCAGGGCGCCACGGCGGGCCAGCGTCTCGGCCATCCGGCGCCCGGCCACGGCCGTCATGTTGGCGGCGACGATGGGGACCGTGGCACCCGACCCGTCGGCGGTGGAGAGGTCGACGTCGAAGCGGGAGGCCACAGCGGACCGGGCCGGGACGAGGAAGACGTCGTCGTAGGTGAGGTCGTGCTGGGGGGACTGACCGTCGAGGAAGCGCACGGTAACGGGAGTGTACGCCGCAGCGAAAACACTGTGGCGAACCCGCGACGGGGGCGCCTGGAAAGGCGTGAATGCTCGACGCGATCAACCACCAGGGCAGGTTCGATAAGGCCTACGTCCGCGTGCTCGCCCCGCCGCGGGACTGGTGGTCTACAAGGACGACATCGACCACGACGGCATCGACCTCTGCATCACGCTCCCCCATCCCGTCTGCAGCTGGTCGCGCTCGATCGAGGTGAGGGCGAAGACCACGTCGTCGAGGCCCATCGCGAGGGCCGTGAGACCCGCGCAGAGGGCGCACTCACCAGCAGGAACGGCCGGGTGGAGCTGATCACCCGGCCGGGAGCGACCGAGATTCTCGACCAGGGAACACCGTGAACCCGGAGGACGAACCGTGCCCGCTGACGACCTGACGAACCGCGAGCGAGCGATCCTGCTCGCGCTGATGGCCGAGGCGCGTGAGGTGACCAACGCCGAGCTGCGTGCCGTGGCCGGTCTCGCGCTGGACGGCGCGCCGCGCCGCCGGCTGAACGACCGGAAGCTGGTCACGTCGCGGAAGGTGGGGCGCGTCTTCGCGCACGAGCTGACCGACGACGGCGCGGCGTGGTGCACGGCGGAGATGTCCGAGCCGGTTCCGCCGCGGGCCGGGTATCTGGGCGGAGCGCTCTACGCGCTGCTCGCCGGGCTGGGACGGAGCGGGCGACCGCTCCACGAGATCTTCCGGCCGGACGTCGAGAAGCAGATCCGCGGTGCCTACGCCCGGCTCGCGACGGCCGCCGGCGACTGGGTGGGCCTGGCGGCCTTGAGGGAGGAGCTGTTCGGCGTCCCCCGTACGGAGGTCGACGGGGAGCTGGAGCGGATGGCGAGCACGCCGGGCGTGCACGTCCAGGCCGAGTCCAACCAGAAGGCGCTCACCGACGCCGACCGTGCTGCCGCCATGCACTTCGGTGGCGACGACCGGCACCTGCTGATGATCGAGGCCGGATGACCGACGAGGAGCGGGCGGCGCTGGAAGCCGTCCAGTTCAACTGGGCCGTCACCCCGGACGACGTGTGGACCCCGGTCACGCACCACGTCGAGGGGCTGCACGAGAAGGTAGGGCGAGCCGTTCTGAGCTCCGTTCAGGAGGCGCGGACGAGCTCCGGCGCGAGCCCGCTCGGCATCGTGCTCCAGGGCGAGCGAGGTGTGGGCAAGACCCACATGCTGCGCTGGGTGCGCCAGCACGTGCAGCAGGAGGACGGCTACTTCTTCCTGGTCAAGCTGCTCGAGGGCGACGAGTTCTGGCGCAGCGCGGTGCACGGGGTCGTCGACGGCTTCGACGCCGGCCAGGTCGACCAGCTGACCCCGCTGCTGCGCAGGCTCGCCCAGCTCGCCGGCATGCCGGCGCTGGCGCAGCTGCGCATCGGGGGGACCATCCCGGTCTCCCGGCGTGACCTTGACGAGCTGGTCACCGGCCTGCGCAAGGTCGACCGGCAGGTCGGGATGGACTGCCAGAACACCCTGCGTGCCCTGGTGCTGTTCCGCGCGGACGACCCGGACACCCAGGAGATCGGGTACGCCTACCTCACCCTCGACGGTGATGTCGAGGAACCGGCTCGCGAGGAGTGGGGCTTCCGGCGGGGGGCCAGGTCCCGGCAGCTGGTGCTGCGGGACCTGTCGCGGCTGCTGGCGCTCACCGGTCCCACCGTGATCGCCGTCGACCAGATCGACCCGCTCATCACACAGTCGACCGTGGGCACGAGCACCGCCGTGCAGGAAAAGCAGACCGCGGTGGTCGGTGGGATCGCCGACGGGATGATGGAGCTCCGTGAGGCGACCCGTCGGACGCTGTCGATCGTGGCGTGCCTCCCGGCGTCGTGGGAGATCATCAAGAAGAACGCCGTGACCGCGGCGACCGACCGCTTCCGGACCGAGACCCTCCAGGGCGCCATGCCCGACTCCGCCATCGCCGCCGCGATCGTCGGTCAGCACCTCGGCGGCTGGTACGCCGACATCGGGTTCCGGCCGCGATACGCGACCTGGCCGGTCAGGCCGTCGGCCTTCGAGGGGGCCACGACCCTCACGCCGCGCAAGCTGCTCCAGCGCGTCGACACCCACATCCGGGGATGCCTCGACGCCGGCGAGGTGCGCGAGCTGACGGACCTTGCCGACACGTCCGACCCGGTCACGCCGCCCAACCTGCCTCCCGTCACCGTGCTGGAGGCGATGGACACCTGGTTCGCGCGGCTGCGCGAGGAAGCGGACGTCGTCACGCCCATGGACCAGGACACCGAGGACGTGCGGATGCCGGCTCTGCTCACCGCGGGCCTCAGCGCCTACATCGCCGAGCTGGGCGAGGACGGGCAGCAGCTCGCCGTCGACGCGATGCGCGGGAAGAAGCCCGCGCTGCACGCCCGACTGCGGCGGACCCTGCAGGAGAACACGGAGGACGAGACCCACTACGCGTTCCGGGCGATCGCGCACCAGCACCACCGGGCGGTCCAGAGCCGGATCAGCTCGGCGCGCACCGAGTCGGGCCTGCGGTCGGGAGCGGACAAGCGGAGGCTGGTGCTGATCCGCAACCGGGAGTGGCCGAACGGTCCCGTGACGGCCCGGGCCGTCGCCGAGCTGGAGGAGCTGGGCGGTATGGCCATCCCGATCAGCGAGGCCGACCTGCGGACGTTCGCGGCGCTGGAGGTCATGCAGCGGCCACCGCGCCCGGGTTTCCTGGAGTGGCTCGCCGTGCGCAGGCCGGCCGGCTCCACCGAGCTCTTCCGGCGGACGCTGGGCGCCCCCTCGCCCGCCGTGATCCCGCCGACGCCCGTCGTGACGCCTGTCCCGGTGCCGCCGCGGCCCAGCCCGACCCCGCGGCCCCGGCCCCAGGGGCGGCCGAGCTTGCCGGTCGGCCGCTCCGAACAAGACCAGCGCGACGTGCTCGTCGAGCTCGCATCGCTGCGCAAGCACACGGCGGTGTTCGCCGGTTCCGGATCGGGCAAGACGGTGCTGCTCCGGCGGCTCGTCGAGGAGTGCGCGCTGCAAGGTGTGTCGGCGATCGTGCTCGATCCCAACAACGACCTCGCGCGCATGGGCGACCGGTGGCCCGAGCCGCCGAGCAGCTGGAACGAGGGCGACGCGGCCAAGGCCGACGACTATCTCGCGCACACCGAGGTGGTGGTCTGGACGCCGGGCGTGTCGAAGGGGCGGCCGCTGTCGTTCCAGCCGCTACCGGAGTTCGGGCCCGTTCTCGACGACGACTACGAGTTCGGTCTCGCGATCGGATCCGCCGTCGCCAGCCTGGCTCCGCGGGCACAGCTCACCGGGAAGAAGATCGAGCAGGGCAAGGCCGTGCTGCGGGAGGCGCTGGAGTACTACGCCCGCAACGGCGGGCAGTCCCTCGGCGGGTTCGTCGAGCTGCTCGGTGAGCTGCCCGACGGGATCAGCGGCCTGCGCGGCGGTCGGAAGCTCGCCGGTGAGATGGAGGAGGCACTGCGGGCCGCGATGATCAACGATCCGCTCTTCGGTGGGTCCGGTCAGGCCGTCGACCCGTCGGCCCTGCTCACCCCGAGCTCGGGGAAGCGCGCTCGCATCTCCGTGATCAGCTTCATCGGGCTGCCGGCCGACGAGCAGCGCCAGGGATTCGTCAACCAGCTCCAGATGGCGCTGTTCTCCTGGGTCAAGGCGAACCCGGCGGGCGATTGGCCGCTCGGGGGGCTCTTCGTGATGGACGAGGCCCAGACGTTCGCGCCGTCCGGCGCGCTCACCGCGTGCACCGAGAGCACGATCTCGCTGGCGTCGCAGGCCCGGAAGTACGGACTCGGGCTGGTGTTCGCCACCCAGGCGCCGAAGGGACTGCACAATCGGATCACCGGGAATGCGGCGACGCAGTTCTTCGGCTTCCTCAACTCGGGCGCCCAGATCGCCGCGGCCACCGAGCTGGCCCGGAACAAGGGCGGCCGGGTCGACGACATCTCCCGGCTCACCTCGGGCCAGTTCTACGTCGCGGCCGGCGACGGTGTGTCGTTCGTGAAGGTGCGCGAGCCGATGTGCCTGAGCCACCACCCGGCGAGCCCGCCCACGGCGGAGGAGGTGCTGGCGCGCGCTGCGGCGCAGGACGGCTGAGGCCGGGCGGCGGCGGATCGGGCCGGGCGAGCTGAGCGGGCGGTTCACCCGTTCAGCAGGGCCCGCACCGCCTCGATCGTGTCGGCCTCGGCCGGGGTCTTGTCGGGGCGGTAGCGCAGCACGCGCGCGAACCGCAGGGCCACGCCGCCGGGGTAGCGGACGCTGCGCTGCGCGCCGTCGAGAGCGATCTCGACCACCAGCTCGGGGCGCAGCAGCACCGCGTGGCTCGCCTCCTGGATGTCACGAGCCTCGCGGGCGTAGGACGGGAACGTGGCCGTCTGCCACGCCAGCAGCTCGTCGGTCATGCCCTTGAACGTCTTGCCCACCATGATCGGCTCGCCGCCGTCGGGATCGCGGGCGCCGAGGTGGATGTTCGAGAGCGAGCCCGCGCGGCGGCCGTATCCCCACTCCGCGCCGAGGACGACGAGGTCGAGGGTGTGCACGGGCTTGACCTTCTGCCAGGCCTTGCCGCGCCGGCCCGCCGCGTAGGGGGCGTCGAGCGCCTTGACGACGACGCCCTCGTGGCCGGCCGACAGCGCGTCGTCGAGCACCTGGGCGGCCTGCTCGGGCGTGGGCGTGCGGACGCCGGGCATCCGCAGTGGCGGGTGCTCGGCGAGCAGGCCGGCCAGCGCGTCGAGGCGGACGTGCAGCGGCTCGTCGATCAGGTCGGTGCCGCCCAGGTGGAGGAGGTCGAAGAAGAACGGGCTGAGCAGTGCCTGCTCCTCCGCGACGTCGCTGCCGAAGCGGCTCATCGTGTCCTGGAACGGGCGCGGGCGGCCGTCGTCGTCGAGCGCGAGGGTCTCCCCGTCGAGCACGGCCGTGCGGCAGGGGAGGGCGCGGACCAGCTCCACCAGCTCCGGCACGCCGTCGGTGATCTCGCGCAGCGTGCGGGTCCAGACCCGCACCTCGGCACCGTCGCGGTGGACCTGGATGCGCGCGCCGTCGAGCTTGAACTCGACCGTGACGTCCTCGCCCAGCACGGCCAGCGCGGCGTCGAGCGAGTCGCCGGGGCTCGCGAGCATCGGGCGCAGCGGCGTGCCCACGTGCAGGCGCACGGCGTCGAGCGCGTCGACTCCGCCGGAAAGGGCCGTGGCCGCGGTGGCGGGCAGCCGGCCCGAGAGCATGAACGCGCGGCGGACGCTCGTGGCGGGCACGTCAGCGGCGCCCGCGATCGCGTCGAGCATGACGCCCTCGAGCGCGCCCTGTCGCAGATCACCGGTGAGCAGCCGGACGAGGAACGCCTGCTCGTCGGCGGTGGCGGCGCCGAACAGCGACTCGAGGAGCTCCCTGCGCCGCCGCGTGGAGCCCGCACCCGACGTGGCGGCCAGATCGGTGAGCGTGGCGTCGACACCGGACACGGTCAGCGAGGGCTCGGCCGCGGGATCGCCGGCCAGGCCGGACAGCGTGCGCCAGCCGGTGCCGATGCGGCCCTGCCGCGGCTCGCCCGCCAGCCACGACGTGGCGGCCTCCACCTCGTCGGGGGCCGCGGCCCGCAGCAGCGAGGCCAGGGCCGCCGACTTCTCCTTGCGCGAGCGGGTGGCGCCGACCGCGGCGGACGTTGAGACGACCTCGGTGAGCAGCACCGATCCATCCTGACAGCGACCACCGACAGTCCGCGCGCTACAGCGTCGCCAGGATCTCGTTCTTCTCGCTCACGGTTCAGCCCATCGTCTTCTGGCCGTCGATGGCCTCGCGGAGGATATCGGCGTGGCCGGCGTGCTGGGCCGTCTCGGCCACGATGTGCACGAACACGCGGCGGGCCGAACGGGTCGCGCCCGGTGTGAACCAGGGCGCCTCGGGCAGCGGCTGGGCCGCGCCGAGGTCGGGCAGGGTGCGCACGAGCTCGTCGGTGCGCTGCGCGATCTTCTCGTACTCCGCCAGCACGCCGGCCAGGGTCTCGTCGTCGCGGAGGACGAAGCCGTCGGCGTGCTCGGCGTAGCTGTCCTCGGTCATCTCCATGGACGAGGGCCCGTCGAGGATGAAGTCGGCCCACCCCTTCTCGGTCCTCGCCACGTGCTTGACCAGCCCGCCGAGGGTCAGCTCGCTGACCGTGGTGCGCTGCCGCGCCTGGTCGTCGGTCAGGCCCTGCACCGTGTGGAGGAGGAACCCCCGGTGGGCGGTGAGGCTCTCCAGCAGGTCGCCGCGTTCGTTCGTCGTCATGAGCAGGACTCTAGGGACCCCAGCGGTCACTTCCCGACCTGAATTGCCGGAGACTGGGCACGTGGCCAACACGAGCTCCCGGACGCTGCGCCTGCTGTCGCTGCTGCAGACCCACCGCCACTGGCCCGGCGAGGAGCTGGCGGGTCGGCTGGAGGTCTCGGTGCGCACGCTGCGCCGCGACATCGACCGCCTGCGCGAGCTCGGCTATCCGGTGGAGGCCAGCCGCGGCGTCGACGGCGGCTACCAGCTCGCGGCCGGGGCGGTGCTGCCCCCGCTGGTCGTCGACGACGACGAGGCCGTCGCGATCGCCGTCGGCATGCAGGCGGCGGCGCAGGGCGCGATGGCAGGCATCGGGGAGCCGGCGGTCCGCGCGCTGACCAAGGTGGTGCAGGTGATGCCGCCGCGGCTGCGCCGCCGGGTCGACGCGCTGCGCGCGGTCACCGAACCCGTCAGCTGGGGCACCTCGGCAGCGCCCGCCCTGGACCCGGCGGCGCTGATCGCCGTGGCGCAGGCCTGCCGTGACACCGAGCGGCTCGAGTTCGCCTACACCGCCCGCGGCGGCGACCGGACCGAGCGCCACGTCGAGCCGCACCGGCTCGTGCCGGTCGGACGCCGGTGGTACCTCGTGGCCTACGACCTGGGCCGCCACGACTGGCGGAGCTTCCGCGTCGACCGGCTCACCGGGCCACGCATCACCGGTGTCCGCTTCCGCCCCCGGACCCTGCCCGCCGCCGACGCGGCCGAGTTCGTCCGCGCGGGGCTCCAGTCGTCGCCCGCGTCGTCCTACACGGTTGAGGTGCGGGTGCAGGCGCCCGTCGCGGTCGTGCAGGGACGGATCGGCCGGTGGGCCACCGCCGAACCCCTCGACGCCGAGCACTGCCTGCTGCGGATGACGGCAGACTCGCTCGACTGGCCCGCGATGGCGCTCGGCTCGATCGGCGCGGAGTTCGAGGTGCTCGCCCCGCCGGAGCTGGTGGAGTACGTGCGGGAGTGGGGTGCGCGGTTCGGGCGGGCGACGGCCACCACCGCCTGAGCAGCGACCGCGGCCTGCCCTCAGCGCTCCGCGGCCACCGGCCCGACCGTGGTGGCCTCGCCGATGCGGGGCAGGTTCGGGCCGCTCACCATGTCGACGGTCAGCTCCCCGACCTCGCTGGTGAGCACGAAGCGGGTGACGGCCCCGAGGAACGTGCTGGTCAGAACCGTGGCCGTGAGGCCGTCCGCCACGCCGAGCGCCAGGCCCTCGGGCCGCACCTGCACGCTGTGGGAGCCGCCGGGCACGATGCGCCCGCCCTGGAGCGGCACCTCGTTCATCACCCCCACGAACTCGGCGACGAACGCGGTGGCGGGCCGGGTGTAGACCTCCTGCGGCACGTCGACCTGCTCGAGACGGCCCGCGTTGAGCACCGCCACCCGGTCGGCGACGCCCAGCGCCTCGGACTGGTCGTGCGTGACGAACAGCGTGGTGATGCCCTCCGCGAGCTGCAGCCTCCGGATCTCGTCGCGCAGCTGCACACGGACCCGGGCGTCGAGGGCGGAGAGCGGCTCGTCGAGCAGCAGCACCGACGGCGAGACGGCGAGCGCGCGGGCGAGCGCCACACGCTGCTGCTGGCCGCCGGACATCTCGTGCGGGTAGGAGCCACCGCGCTCGCCGAGCCCGACGAGCTCCAGCAGTTCGCCGGCGCGGCGCCTGCGCTCGGCCGCCCCGACCCGCCGCATGCGCAGCCCGAAGGCCACGTTCTCCGCGGCCGTCATCGTGGGGAACAGCGAGTAGGCCTGGAACACCATGCCGGTGTCGCGCTTGGCGGCCGGCACGCCCGTGACGTCCTTGCCGCCGATGAGGATCTGACCCTCGGTGGGCTTGTCGAAGCCCGCCAGCAGGCGCAGCGCGGTGGTCTTGCCGCAGCCCGAAGGCCCGAGCAGGGCCAGCAGCTCGCCCGGTTGCAGCGTGAGGTCGAGCCCGTCGAGCGCGAACGTGGACCCGTAGGCCCGCTGCACCCCGCGGAACTCCACGGTGGTGCCGCGCGCCGTCTCCGTGCCGGAGCCGGTGGCGATGACGTCGGTCATGATTCCGCCTCCGCAGGGACAAGTACGTCGGCGGTCATGATTCCGCTTCCGCGGGGACAAGTACGTCGGCGGTCATGAGGAACTCCTCGTACGGCGCCCACCGGCGAACGACACGATCAGCAGCAGCACCCAGGTGAGCACCAGGCTGGCCAGCGTCAGGGCCACCGAGACGCCGGCGGCGCTGCGGCCGACGTCGATGACGACAACCGGGAAGGTGTCGGTGTAGAGCAGGATCCGGGCGATCACGACCTCGCCGAGCACGAGCGCGAGCGTCAGGAAGGCCGAGCCGAGCACCGCGCTTCGGATGGCGGGCAGCACCACGCGCAGCAGCGCCGACGGCAGGCCGGCACCGAGGTTGCGGGCCGCCTCGACCAGCGTGCGCAGCGGGATGGCCGCGAGCCCGTTGTCGACGGCGCGGTAGGCGAAAGGCAGCGCGAGCACCACGTAGAACGGCGTCAGCGCGGTGGTGGACGAGGCGAACAGCGTGCGGAACACCGGCGCCTCCAGGTTGGCCTGCACGAACGCGATGCCCGCCGCCATGACGACGGGAGGCACGACGATGGGCAGGATCGTGGCCGTCTCCAGCAGCCCCGTCACCGACGGGAAGCGCAGCCGGACCCACACGGCCGTGGGGATCACCAGCACGAGCACGAGCACCGCCGTGAACACCGCGATCTGCAACGACACGAGCAGCGCCGAGAGCAGGACGGGGTCGGTGGCGATGGCCAGGTAGTTGGCGAAGCCGTAGCCGCCCTCGGGCCTGCGCAGGCTGAACTCGCCCGCGGCGATCAGCGGCACGAGGAAGTAGACGGCCGCGAGGGTGAAGACGACGACGCGCCAGCGCCTGCCGCGCGTCACTTCGGACGCCAGCGGGACGCGCGCCGTTGCAGCAGCAGGTACCCGACCATCACGACGCCGATCACGACGACCATGTCGAAGCCCAGCGCCAGGCCGACGTTCTGCTGGTTGGCCAGCACGTTGCCCGACAGGGCCGACGCGATGGAGTTGGTGACCAGGGGGATCTGCCCGCTGGTGAGGGCGAGCGCGGTGGCGTACGCGGCGAAGGAGTTGCCGAACAGCACGAGCACCGCCCCGCCGAGCGCCGGCGCGAGCACCGGGAACGCCACGAACCGCCAGTACGACCACGCCGACGCCCCGAGGTTCTCCGCGGCCTCCCGCCACTGCGGCAGCAGGCCCTCCAGCGTCGGGGTGATGAGGATGACCATCAACGGGATCTGGAAGTAGACGTACGTGAGCCCCAGGCCGGTGAGCGAGTCGATCCGGAAGCCGAGCCCGTAGAGGTCGATGCCGATGCCCTTGAGGAACAGCGTGGCCAGCCCGGTCTGGCCCAGCGCCCCGATGAAGGCGAACGCCAGCGGCACCCCGCCGAAGTAGGCGAGCACGCCGGACGCCGTGGACACGATCCGCCGCAGAGGGCTGTCGGGGCGGCTGGTGATCACCGCCTGCGCGAGGAACACCCCGGACACCGCACCGATCAGGGCGGTGACGGCCGAGATCAGCAGGCTGGAGACGAACGCCAGCCGGTACTGGGGCTGGGTGACCGACGCGATGATGTTGTCGAACGTCGGCAGCCCGTCGGGGGTGGAGAACGCGCCGCTGACGACGAAGTACAGCGGGCCGCCGAGGAAGACCAGCAGGTAGAGGGTGAACGGCAGTAGCCCCAGCGCGGCGCGCCAGGGCCGGGCCGGCCGCGCCCCGGCGGGTTCCGGGGGCGCGGCCGGTGCCTCGAGCAGTGCCGTCACGGGTGGATCACGAGGTGGCGGCGGCCCACCCCTGGGCCACCACCTTCTGCGCGGTGTCGGTCTGGGCCTGGGTGGGGTACCTCGGCGAGCCCGCCACCGGCGGCAGCACCGCGACCAGCGTCTTGTCGGCGGTGCCCGCGGTGGTCATGGCGGTGAGGCGCACCGGCCGGGCCTTGCCCGCGAGCCACAGGTTCTGGCCCTGGTCGGAGTAGAGGAACTCCTGCCACAGCCGCGCGGCCGCGGGGTGCGGGGCGTTCTTGTTGATCGCCTGTGCGTAGTACTGGGCGAACAGCCCGTCGGACGGGACGGCGACCTTCCAGTCGAACGCGGCCTTGTTCTTCTCGGCCTGGGTGACGTTGAGGTAGTCCCAGTCCAGGACGATCGGAGTCTGGCCGCTCTGGATGGTGGCGTCGTTCGGGTCGATCTTGAGCAGGTTGCCGCTCTTGGCGAGGTTGCCCCAGAACGTCAGGCCCGGGTTGATGTTGTCGAGCGTGCCGCCGTTGGCCAGCGCGCCCGCCCACACCGACGCGAACGCGGACGCGGCCTGCGTCGGGTCGCCGTTGATGGCGACCTTGCCCTTGTACTCGGGCTTGGCCAGGTCGGCGAAGGTGGTGGGGCAGGTGGGCACGAGCTTGGCGTTGCAGCCGATGGAGATGAAGCCGCCGTAGTCGTTGACCCAGGCGCCGCCGGCGTCCTTGTTGGCGTCGGGGATCGAGTCCCACGTGGCGACCTTGTACGGGGCGTACAGGTCGATGTTGCTGGTGGCGAAGGACTGGCCGACATCGAGCACGTCGGGCGCGCGGTCCTGGGTGCCGAGCTGCTTGACGGCGTTGATCTCGTCCTGGCTGGACCCGTCGGGGTTGGCCGAGTCGATCTTGATGCCGTACTTGGCCGTGAAGGCCGAGAGCATGTTGCCGTAGTTGGTCCAGTCCGGCGGTAGCGCGATGACGTTGAGCGTGCCCTCGGCCTTGGCCGCGGCGACGAGTGCGTCCGTGCCGCCACCGGCCTGTGCCGACGTGGCCGTGGCCCAGGCGTTGCCGCCCGACGCGCTGGAGCCGGAGCTGCCGGAGCTCACACACCCCGTCGTGGTCAGGGCGATGGCGGTGCCGATCGCGGCCACCACCATCCGACGTCGTGATGTGATCATCTACAGCTCCTCGGGGCGCTCAGGGCCGGGTGGGCGAGCACTGTGGACTACTTCCGCAGCGCGACGATCACTCGTCCGTGGAATGTAGCGGTGTGATCCGACGGATGGCGAGACTCGAAACGGTCACGGTGTCCGGCCCGATCGTGGAGATCGTCGCGGCGGTGACGTCATGCCGCGGAGGTCACACCGGTGGCCTCCTGGAGCAGGTCGGCCACGTGGACGACGCCCGTGCAGGCCCCGGTGGCGTCGATCAGGACGAGGTCGTCGTAGCTGCGGGTGCGGTCGCCGGACAGGCACCGGGCGAGCGCGGACCGGACGTCGGTGTCCGGCGTGGTGGTGCGCGGCGGCTCGGCGAGGGCGTGCGCGGGCCGGTTCGCGTAGAGGGCCCGGCCGAAGGGACCGGAGATGGTGAGCATGAAGCGGTTGCGGTCGAGGAACCCCTCCGGGCGGCCCGCCGCCCCGAGCAGGATCACGCTGCCGGCCTGCGGGTGGTCGGCGAGCGCCTGGCGCACGTGCTCGGCGGTGGCGTCCTCGGGCAGGCTGACGGCGTTGCGCGCCAGCTCGCCCAGTACAGGCAGCGGCGGCGCCGCGGCGGGCGCGTTGCGGGGCACCGGCGACGGCAGGGTCGCGTGGATCCGCGGCATCAGGTCCACCGGCAGCAGGATGCCGTCGGTGGCCGGCCGTCTGCGCGGGGCGGCGAGCAGCGGCCCCTGGGCCCACGGGATCCCGTGGTCGCGCACGGCGGCGAGCGCGTCGAGGTCCGCGACGCCGACGGCCGCCACCCGCACGCCCACCGCCCGGCATACGTCGCACAGCGCGCGCACGACCGTGCGCGCCCGGGGGTCGCGGGGCAGCCGGGAGACGAGCTGTGCGTCGATCTTGACGAGGTCGGGTTCGAGCTCGGCGATCATGTCCAGCCCGAAGCCGCGGCCCACGGCGTCGAAGCCGATGCCGAAGCCTCCGGCACGCAGCTCGGCGAGGCCGTCCGCGAGCGCGTCCGGTGGGGCGGCCGACAGTGCCGGGTTGATCTCGAGCAGCACCGGCGGCACGGACCCGCCGCCCTCCCTGTTGCTCAACGCCGTCCGCAGCTGGGTGACGCGGCGGCGCGCGGCCACCACCGTGTCGGCGAGGACGTCGACGTGCAGCGGCACCGTGGCGTCGTAGCCGGTTCCGTGCAGCACCGACGCGATCGCGATGCCGGAGTCGAACTCCGCGAGCTGCCGGGTGCCCCAGACGGCGTTGCGCGCGACTGTCGCGGTCTGGTCGCGGGCCTGGCAACGCTGCACCTCCACGCCGACGGGCCTGCCGTTGACGAGGTTGAGCAGCGGCTCGAACGCGAACCGCCCGTGGTCACTCATGGTCGCTCCTCCACCCTGGCATTCGAGTGAAGGAAACCATCCGGATGTGAACGCAGGGTGTCGAACGGCTACCCCGTTCGGGGTATCAGCGCTTGCCACCTCGGGCCATCGCGAGCACGTCGAGAGCGGCGTCGAGCTGTTCCTCGGTGAGCGTGCCCTTCTCGAGGTGACCGCGCTCCACCACGACGTCCCGGATCGTCCTGCGCTCCTTGAGCGCCTGCTTCGCGATCGAGGCCGCCTCCTCGTAGCCGAGGTAGCGGTTGAGCGGCGTGACGATCGAGGGCGAGGACTCGGCGTACTCGCGCGTGCGCTCGACGTCGGCCTCGGCCCCGTCCACGACCTTGTCGGCCAGCAGCCGGGACACGTTCGCGAGCAGCCGCGCCGACTCCAGCACGTTGCGCGCCATCACCGGCATCATCACGTTGAGCTGCAGGTTGCCCTGCGTCCCGGAGAACGCGACGGTGGCGTCGTTGCCGATCACCTGCGCGGCCACCATCATCGTGGCCTCGCAGATCACCGGGTTGACCTTGCCCGGCATGATCGAGCTGCCCGGCTGCAGGTCGGGCAGGTGCAGCTCGGCCAGGCCGGTGCGCGGGCCGGAGCTCAGCCAGCGGATGTCGTTGGCGATCTTGTAGAGCGACACGGCAACGGTGCGCAGCGCCGCGGAGGCCTCCACCAGCCCGTCGCGGGCGCCCTGGGCCTCGATGTGGTCGGCGGCCTCGGTGAGGGCGTCCAGCCCGGTGGCCGTCCGCAGCTCCT
This sequence comes from Pseudonocardia sp., assembly GCF_025965585.1. Classification (GTDB taxonomy): domain Bacteria; phylum Actinomycetota; class Actinomycetes; order Mycobacteriales; family Pseudonocardiaceae; genus Pseudonocardia. The sequence goes on along the minus strand of NZ_JAOPWR010000177.1, from coordinate 9,604 downwards.
CGACGACGCCCGCGCCGAAGCCCTCCGGCGCGTTGAGGCCGGTGCCCACCGCGGTGCCCCCGATCGGCAGCTGGCCGAGCCGGGGGAGCGCGTCGCGCAGGCGGGCGGCGCCGTACTCGGTCTGCGTGGCCCAGGCGCCCGCCTCCTGGCCGAGCGTGATCGGCACGGCGTCCATGAGGTGGGTGCGCCCGGCCGTGACGACGTCGGCCCAGTCGGCCTCGCGTCGGCGCAGCGCGGCGGCCAGGTGCTCCAGCGCCGGGACGACGTCGGTGGCGAGCGCCTCCGTGGCGGCCAGGTGGATCGTGGTCGGGAAGACGTCGTTCGACGACTGCGACGCGTTGACGTGGTCGTTCGGGTGCACCTCCACGCCGGCCTTCGCGGCCAGCGTGGCGATCACCTCGTTGGCGTTCATGTTCGAGCTGGTGCCCGAGCCGGTCTGGAAGACGTCCACGGGGAAGTTGTCGTCGTGCAGCCCCGCGGCCACCTCGTCGGCCGCGGCGGCGATGGCCTCGGCCAGCTCCGGCTTCAGCACGCCGATGCGCGCGTTGACGCGGGCGGCCGCGCCCTTGACCAGCCCGAGCGCCCGGATCTGCGCGCGCTCCAGGCCGCGCCCGGAGATGGGGAAGTTCTCCACCGCGCGCTGCGTCTGCGCTCGCCACAGGGCGTCGACGGGCACCCGTACCTCGCCCATCGTGTCGTGCTCGATCCGGAACCCGCCGTCTGTGACGTCGCTCTCGACCATGGTCCCAGTGTGCTCGCCGCAAGGGTTCGCCGCAGGTGGGACCACTGCGTCCCCGCTCACGTCCCCGGCGGTCCGGTCCGCGGGCCTCGGGTCCGTGGCGGCGGCCGGGAGCGCGGCCGCCACGACCGCGTGTTGCCTGGGCACCAGGCCCGCCGCCGGATCCGTCGCGGCGGCGGCCGCCACCAGGAGCAGTACCAGAGCCACGGTGCCCGCATGCGCCCCCGCCGTGGCCCACCGGCTGCTCGGGGGCGCGGATCGGTCCAGCGTCCGGGATCCGGGACGAGGGGCGAGCACGATCGGCGCGTCGCGCTCACGATCCGGCCACACTCAGGGCAGGGGCGGTGCCGAGTGCAGGTCGGCGGCGAGCTCCTCGTCGGAGAGGTCGAAGTCCACCGAGGAGTACTCGCGCAGCTTCGTCAGCCGGTGGTAGCCCTCGATCATCCGCACGGTGCCCGACTTCGAGCGCATCACGATCGACTGGGTGGTGCAGCCGCCCGGGCTGTAGTGGACGCCGCGCAGCAGGTCGCCGTCGGTGATGCCGGTGGCGCAGAAGAACACGTTGTCGCTGCGGACGAGCTCGTCGGCGGTGAGGACGCGGTCGAGGTCGTGGCCTGCGGCGACGGCGCGGGCGCGCTCGGCGTCGTTGGTGGGCCACAGCCGGCCCTGCATCGCGCCGCCCATGCACTTCATGGCGGCGGCGGTGATGATCCCCTCGGGAGTGCCGCCGATGCCGTAGAGCATGTCGACACCGGTGTTCGGCCGGGCCGCGGAGATGGCCCCCGCGACGTCGCCGTCGGAGAGGAAGTGGATGCGCGCGCCGGTGCGGCGGATCTCCTTGACCATGTCGGCGTGGCGCGGACGGTCGAGCACGCACACGGTGACGTCCGTGACGTGCAGATGCTTGGCCTGCGCGACCCGGCGGATGTTCTCCGCGACGGGGGCGGTCAGGTCGATGACGTCGGCCGCCTCGGGCCCGACGGCCAGCTTCTCCATGTAGAACACGGCCGAGGGGTCGAACATCGCCCCGCGCTCGGCCACCGCGAGCACCGCCACGGAGTTGGGCATGCCCTTCGCCATCAGCGTGGTGCCGTCGATCGGGTCGACCGCCACGTCGCACCACGGGCCGTCGCCGTTGCCCACCTCCTCGCCGTTGTAGAGCATGGGCGCCTCGTCCTTCTCGCCCTCGCCGATCACCACGACGCCGCGCATCGAGACGCTGCCGATGAGCTGGCGCATCGCGTCGACGGCGGCACCGTCACCGCCGTTCTTGTCGCCGCGGCCCACCCACCGCCCGGCGGCCATCGCGGCGGCCTCGGTGACGCGGACGAGCTCCATGGCGAGGTTGCGGTCGGGCGCCTCGCGGCGCCGGGCCCCGCTCCCGCTCCCGTTCGTGGGCGTGGTCATCTCGGCCTCCTTTGCTAGAGAACATGTCGACGAGCGCGGCGCGCGGCCGGCGGAGAATGAGGTGATCCTCGCAGATCACCCCGGCTCGCGGTGCGGACCGAGCCTGAGACGATGGCCATGTGAGTCCCGATACGCCCGACAACGAGCCCCGGCCCGACGCCGGCGGCGCCGCGCCCGAGCCCGTGCGTCCCCCGGCAGGTCCCCCGCCGATGACGAAGCCGGCGCGCGGGGCGTTGACGGTGCGGGACATGGCCGTCGCGATCGGCGTGCTGGTCGCGGTGGTGCTGGTGATCGGGGGCCTGTCGCGCGGGTTCAGCTTCACCCCCACCGGTCCGACGGTCGACCAGAACGCGGTGCCCGTCGTCGATGCGCCGGCCGCTCTGCGGTCGCTGGCGTCGTCGGTGCCGTTCGCGCTGCGGGTCCCGGCGGTGCCTGCGGGATGGCGGTCCAACTCCGTGGCGGAGGACCCGGTCGCGGGCACCACGACCACGGACGTGCGCGTCGGCTACATCACGGGCGAGAGCAACTACCTGCAGCTCCTGCAGAGCGGCGCCACCGAGGAGGCCCTGCTCGCGGCCCAGCTGGGCACACGGCACCTGGCCGCCCAGGGTCCGCAGGAGGTCGGCGGGCAGGAGTGGGTGGTGTACGGCATCCGGCCCGACGAGCCGATCTGGATCGCCGACGTCGCCGCGCCCGGCGGGGGATCGGTGCGGCTGGTGATCAGCGGCAGCGGCACCGACGACGAGTACCGCGCGCTGGCCGGTGCTGCCGTGGCGGGCGAGCTGCTCAGGTAGCCGCTCCGCGGCCCTGTTCCGCGGTGTCGAGCACCTCCTGGACGCGCTCGCGGGCCCCGGCCAGCTGCTCCTCGCAGCGGCGGGCCAGCGCCTCGCCGCGCTCCCACAGCGCCACCGACTCGTCGAGGCTCAGACCGCCGCTCTCCAGCGTGCGCACCACCTCGGCGAGCTCGTCGCGGGCCTGCTCGTAGCCCAGGTCCGTCACCGGGCGCTGCTGTGCGGGCTGCTCGGTCATGGGGTGCTCGCCTTCTTCCTGCGGGCCGCGGGCTTGCGCGGCTTCTCGTCCTCGCCGACGGTCGCGGTGACAGCTCCGTCCGACAGGCGGATCCGCAGGTGCGTGCCGGGCCCGGCGTCGGCGGCCGAGCGGAGCACCGGCGGCACCGCGTCCGGGGCGGCGTCGGGCACCACCCGCTGCACGACCGCGTAGCCGCGGGCCAGGGTCGCGGCGGGGCCGAGCGTGGTCAGCCGGGCGCGGACGTGCTCGAGGTCGGTGGCGCGCCGGTCCAGGCCCCGCAGCACCGACGTCCGCGCCGTCTCCCGCAACCGCTCCACCTGGTCGGCGTGCCCGTCGAGCGTCCGCAACGGGTCGGCCAGCACCGGACGGCCGCGCAGGGACTCCAGCAGCCGCTGCTCGCGGTCCACCCAGCCCGACAGCGCCCGCCGAGCCCGGTCGCGCAGGCCGGAGATGCGGGCGGTCTCCTCGGCGAGGTCGGGCACCAGGCGGCGGCCGGCCTCCGTCGGCGTGGAGCAGCGGACGTCGGCGACGTGGTCGACGAGCGGGGTGTCGGGCTCGTGCCCGATCGCCGACACCACCGGCGTGCGGCATGCCGCCACCGCGCGGCACAGCGTCTCGTCGGAGAAGGGGAGCAGATCCTCGACGCTGCCGCCGCCGCGGGCGAGCACGATCACGTCGACCTCGCGGTCGCGCTCGAGCACGCGCAGCGCGTCGACGATCTGGGGGACGGCCAGCGCGCCCTGCGTGGCGACGTGCTCGATGCGGAACCGCACGGACGGCCAGCGCGCCGTCGCGTTGGACACGACGTCGTGCTCCGCCGCCGACGCGCGCCCGGTGATCAGCCCGATGCGGCCGGGCAGGAACGGCGGCCGCCGCTTGAGCGCGGGGTCGAACAACCCCTCGGCGGCGAGCAGCTTGCGCAGCCGCTCGATGCGGGCGAGGAGCTCGCCGATGCCCACGGCGCGGATCTCGTCGACGCGCAGGCTCAGCGTGCCCCGGCCGAGGAAGAACGACGGCTTGCCGTGCACCACCACGCGGTTGCCCTCGACGACGGCGGGCCCGCCGTCACGGACGAGCCCGACGGGCGCGGTGAGCTGCAGCGACACGTCGGCGGCGGGGTCACGCAGCACCAGGAATGCCGTGCCTGTGCCCGGGCGGGCCGTGACCTGGGCGAGCTGGCCCTCCACCCACACCGCGCCGAGCCGGTCGACCCACTCGGCGATCTTCCGCGCGACGGTGCGGACCGGCCACGGCTGCTCGGGCGTGGTGCTCGGGGCGGGCCTGGTCAATTCTCCGTGACCGTGGAGATCCGGTTCGTCAGCATCGTGACGTAGGGGGCGCGGTCACCGTGGTCGCTCTCCCAGGCCAGCAGCGCCTCGAGGTCGGCGAGGCTGAGGAAGCGCAGCTTGCCGCGCAGCTGGGGGATGGTCATGTTCTGGTAGCCGGTCAGGGCGCTCGGGCCGTCGTTCCCGGCCGCGGCGGCCGGGGTGTCCGTCGCCGGCGCCTCGGTGGAGGGGACGTCGGTGGAGGGGGCCTTCGGCGTGGAGGTCGTGGCGGTGGTGGGCGACGTGGGCGGCTCGGGGGCCGGCTTCGACGGCGGGGCCTCCGACGTGGCGGGCTTCGCGGGCGTCGACGTGGTCGTCTTCGACGTGGCGGGCTTCGACGGTGACGGTGACGGTGCGGTCGTGGCCGGGGAGGAGGTGGCCGGCCTCGGCGGCGCGGCCGGGGGCCGGGCGACCTGGGTCCGGGACGCGGGCGGCTGGGCCACCGGCGTCCGGGCGCTCGACGGGCGCAGCGCGGTGATGGTGCTCGCCCCGTTGCGCCGCGGCGGCTCCTCGTCGTCGAACGTGGCCCAGCTCGGCTTCTCCTCCACGGGGCGCAGCACACCCAGCGCACGGTCGCCCTTGATGGCGAGCTCGGTGACCTTCTGCTGCACCCGCATCGAGGCCTGCAGCGCCTGGCTCACGGCGGTGACGGGGAACTCGACGACGAGACGGGGCAGATCCCGGGCCTGATCGACGGCGGTGGCGACGAGGCCGGCGGCAATCCGTACCGGCAGCGGCAGCGGCTTCATGCATCCATCCTGCCCTGCCTGCGGATTCGCGGCAGGTCGGGGGCGTGAGCAACCGGACGGAGGGGGTGCGTCACGTCGCCCGGGCCCCCTCGGCCGCCCGGCCGTACATTGGGGGGCATGTCCGGATCGAGCAGCAAGCGTGTCCTGCTGGCCAAGCCCCGCGGCTACTGCGCCGGTGTCGACCGGGCCGTGGAGGCCGTCGAGCAGGCGCTGGAGCAGCACGGGGCACCGGTCTACGTGCGCAAGCAGATCGTCCACAACATCCACGTGGTGGAGACGCTCACCGAGCGCGGCGCGGTCTTCGTCGACGAGACCGACGAGGTGCCCCAGGGCGCGCTCGTCGTGTTCTCCGCCCACGGCGTCTCGCCCGCGGTGCGTGAGCAGGCCAAGGAGCGCGAGCTCCGCACGATCGACGCCACCTGCCCGCTGGTCACGAAGGTGCACCAGGAGGCGAAGCGGTTCGCCCGCGAGGACTACGACATCCTGCTCGTCGGCCACCACGGCCACGAGGAGGTCGAGGGCACGGCCGGTGAGGCGCCCTCGCACATCCAGCTCGTCGAGAACGCCGAGGACGTCGCCGGTGTGACCGTGCGCGATCCCGAGAAGGTCGTCTGGCTCTCGCAGACCACCCTGAGCGTCGACGAGACGATGCAGACCGTCCGCGCGCTGCGCGAGCGGTTCCCCTCGCTGCAGAACCCGCCGAGCGACGACATCTGCTACGCCACCCAGAACCGCCAGGTCGCGGTCAAGGCGATGGCCCCGCAGTGCGACCTCGTGCTGGTCGTGGGCTCGAAGAACTCGTCCAACTCGGTGCGGCTGGTCGAGGTGGCCCTGCAGTCCGGCGCGGGCGCGTCGCACCTGATCGACTATGCCAAGCAGATCGACGACACGTGGCTCGACGGCGTCGGGACCGTCGGTGTCACGAGCGGTGCCTCGGTGCCCGAGGTGCTGGTGCGCGGCGTGGTGGACCACCTCGCCGAGCGCGGGTGGGACACGCTGCAGGAGGTCACGACCGCCGAGGAGACCTTGACGTTCGCGCTGCCCCGCGAGCTGCGTCCCGCTCGCTCGGGCGGGGGCCGCGAGCAGGCGCCGGTCGGCTGACCGCCGCCCGCTCGGCGGCGCGCGCACGGGCGGCATCGGCCTTCGACACCCGCGGTGCGGGCTCGCCGTCGAGCGGGCGCTGGACCACGAGCCGGAACGCCCCGATCGCCACGACGATGCCGGTGACCCACGCCATCGTCGGGAAGCTGTTGACCAGCGGGGCACCGATCACGAGCAGTCGCTCGGCCACGCCCGCGCCGGGCTTCTGCGAGCCGGCCACCAGCACCACCACGGGCACCGCGACCGCCAGCAGCAGCGGCGGCTGCACCATCGGCCCGAACAGCCCCGAGCGGCGTACCCAGACCACCGCGAGCACGCAGCCCACGACGTAGCAGATGGTGAAGACGACGCCGAGCGTGCCGGCACGGGCTAGGTCGAACAGCACCCCGGCCGCGGTGAGCACGGCCGCGATGCCAATGGCGGCGAGCGGCGGAACGCCGAGCACGGTGGCGATGAGCGAGCGGTCGGGCATCGGCCAGCGGCCGCCGGTGCCGCTGCGCACGCGGTCGCCGCCCCGGCTCCGCTCGCGCGCAGGAGTCCTGTTCGGGGACGGCGTCCGGCTCGCAGGCTGGGTCATCCGTTCACGGTAGCCCGCGAGTCCGGCGGGCCGGGCTCGGAGCCCTCGTCGCGCTCGGGCCGGCCCACCTCGTGCAGGGCGACGAGCGAGTCGGCGGCCGACGCCAGCAGCTCGGGGGCGGAGATCGTGCGGGGGGCGCGCTCGACCTGACCCGGCGTGGGCAGCTCCGCGTCGGAGACGTGCAGCTCTGTGAGCTTGCGGGCGGTGACCAGCACGCGGGCCTCCAGCGAGGAGACCGTGCGGTTGTAGCTGTCGACGGCGCCGTCGAGGCTGCGGCCGAGCTTCGCCACGTGCGTGCCCATCGTGGCCAGCCGCCCGTGCAGCTCCTTGCCGAGCTTGTGCACCTCGGCCGCGTTGCGGGCAAGTGCCTCCTGCCGCCAGCTGTAGGCGACCGTGCGCAGCAGCGCGATGAGCGTGGTGGGCGTGGCGATGACGACGTTGGTGGCGAACGCGTGCTCCATCAGCGAGGGGTCGGCCTGCAACGCGGCCTCGAGGAACGGGTCGCCCGGCACGAACAGCACCACGAACTCCGGCGAGGGCTCGAACACGGCCCAGTAGCTCTTGGCCGAGAGCTGGTCGACGTGCTGGCGCAGCTGGCGGGCGTGGGCGGCGAGGCGCTCGCGGTGCACGTCGGGGTCGTTGCTCTCGACGGCCTCCAGGTACGCCGCGAACGGCACCTTCGCGTCCACGACGACCTGCTTGCCGCCGGCGAGGTGCACGACCATGTCGGGCCGGACACCGCCGTCCTCGCCCTGGCCGACGACCTGCGTGGAGAAGTCGCAGTGCTCGACCATGCCCGCGAGCTGCACGATGCGCTCCAGCTGCAGCTCACCCCAGCGGCCGCGGACCTGCGGCGCGCGCAGCGCGTTGACGAGCGACTTCGTCTCGCCGCGCAGCGCGTCGGAGCTGGTGCGCATCGCGTTGACCTGCTCGCGGAGCCCCGCGTAGGCCGACTCGCGCTCCATCTCGACCGTGCGCAGCTGCCCCTCCACGCGCTGCAGCGTGGAGGCCATCGGGTCGAGCAGCTTGCCGATGGCGGTGGCGCGCGCGGCGGCGTCGCCATCGGCCTTGGCGTGTAGTGCCGCGGTGGCCTCCTTCAGGCGGCCCTCGGCGAGCGCGACGAACTGGGCGTTGTTCTGCGCGAGCGCATCGGCCGACAGGGCCTGGAACGCCTGCTTGAGCTCGGCGTCGCGGCGGGTGAGCAGCTCCTCGCGCTGGGCCCCGGCCTCGCGTTCGCCGCGCAGCGCGGCTCCGGCCGCGGCGGCCTCGGACTCCGCCCGCCGCAGCCGCTCGACGGCGCGGTCGTGCGCCTTGCCGAGGTCTTCGAGCCGCTCCAGCAGACCGGCGCGCTCGGCGCGCATGCCCGCGGCGTCGGCCCGGAGCATGGCCGACGCGTCGGACGCGGCGCGGGCGGCGTCGGCGACGGTGGCCCGGGCCCGCGCCGTGACGAGCGCCCAGGCGACGCCCGCCCCGATCGCCAGACCGACGACCAGGCCGATGAGCAGCGCGGTGGTGTCCACGGATCAAGGGTGCACACCATCACCGACAGTTCCGGGCGAGGCGCGCCGGGGGATGCGGCGAACGGTCGAACGCATGGTCGAGCGGGCCGGCCGGGGTCGTGCGTGGGTCAGTGGGCGGCCTCGTGGGCGATGAGCTTCTCCTTGACCTCCACGCCCCAGCGGAAGCCGCCCATCGTGCCGTCGGTACGCAGGACGCGGTGGCACGGCACGAACAGCGCCGCCGCGTTGCGGGCGCAGGCCGAGGCCGCTGCCCGCACCGCCGCCGGACGCCCCGACTTGGCGGCGTACTCCGTGTACGTCACGGGCGCGCCCGCCGGAACCGTGCGCAGGACGTCCCAGGCGTGCTCGAGGAACTCCCCCGAGCGCTGCCTCACGGGCACGTCGTCGATCGCCGACAGCTCGCCCGCGTGGTAGCGGGTGATGGCCTCGCCGACGGCGCCGAGGCCACCCTCGTGCACCTCGGACGGCCGCAGCGACGGGTGGACCAGCGGCAGCAGGTCGTCCAGCGCTGCCGTCCAGCCCGAGGCCAGCACGGCCCCGCCGGCGTCGACGACGGCCGTGAACGGCCCGATCGGGGTGTCCAGAGTCGACCAGGTGCTCATGATGTCCCCCACAGATGGGTGGCGGCGTAGGACCGCCAGGGTTTCCAGGTCTCGGCCCGCGCGGTCAGCCCGTCCACGTCGGAGGGCAGGCCGAGAGCGTCGGCGCCGCGGCGGACCGCGAGGTCGGTGGCGAGCAGCTCGTCGGGGTCGCCGAGCAGGCGCATGGCGAGGTAGCCGGCCGTCCACGGCCCGATGCCGGGCAGCGCGACGAGATCGGCGCGCAGGTCGGCGGGATCGCGGCCGGCGTCGAGCACGAGGCTGCCGTCGGCGATCGCCGCGCACAGCCCCAGCACCGAGAAGACCCGTCGGGCGGGCCCGGTCAGCACCTCGGCACCCCGCTCCGCGATCGCCGCCGGGGTGGGGAAGAGCAGGTCGGGGCCCTCCTGTGCCAGCGCGGGCGGCAGCCGTTCGCCCAGCGCGGCGGCCAGTCGCGACCCCGCCGTGCGCGCCGCGGCAACGGACACCTGCTGCCCGAGCACCGCGCGGAGCGCCGTCTCGGCGCCGTCGACCGTGCCGGGCAGCCGGATCCCCGGCACCGCCGCGATGCGCGGGGCG
>NZ_JAOPWR010000164.1 GCF_025965585.1 Pseudonocardia sp. | reverse complement strand
TCACCGCAGATGCGGCGCGACCTCAACTGGATCGTCCGGGACGGCGAGCGGGCCAAGACCCACCTGCTCGAGGCGAACCTCCGCCTGGTCGTCTCCCTCGCCAAGCGCTACACCGGCCGCGGCATGGCGTTCCTGGACCTGATCCAGGAGGGCAACCTCGGTCTGATCCGCGCGGTCGAGAAGTTCGACTACACCAAGGGCTTCAAGTTCTCGACCTACGCGACGTGGTGGATCCGCCAGGCCATCACCCGTGCGATGGCCGACCAGGCCCGCACCATCCGCATCCCGGTGCACATGGTCGAGGTCATCAACAAGCTCGGCCGCATACAGCGTGAGCTGCTCCAGGACCTGGGCCGCGAGCCCACGCCGGAAGAGCTGGCCAAGGAGATGGACATCACCCCGGACAAGGTGCTGGAGATCCAGCAGTACGCCCGGGAGCCGATCAGCCTCGACCAGACCATCGGCGACGAGGGCGACAGCCAGCTCGGTGACTTCATCGAGGACTCCGAGGCCGTCGTCGCGGTCGACGCGGTGAGTTTCACGCTGATGCAGGACCAGCTCACCAGCGTGCTGCAGACGCTGTCCGAGCGGGAGGCCGGTGTGGTCCGGCTGCGCTTCGGCCTCACCGACGGCCAGCCGCGCACGCTGGACGAGATCGGCCAGGTCTACGGGGTCACCCGCGAGCGGATCCGGCAGATCGAGTCCAAGACGATGTCGAAGCTGCGCCACCCGTCGCGGTCGCAGGTCCTGCGGGACTACCTCGACTGACAGCGGTTCCCCGGGCCCTTCGCAGGGCGGATTCAACGGGTCCTTGCAATACCGCCTCGGTTCTCGGTGGTGAGTAGATCACGCAGACGCTCGGCTGGGCTCGCCCAGCCGAGCGTTTTGCATGCATGATCAGGTCCCCCTCCCGATGGCCGGGGACCGCGCGGCCGGCGGCTTCGGCCGGGCGGTCGCTGAACCTCACCATCGGGTCGACGAACCGGGGTCGGCGCTGTTCAGGACGACGCCGGGCCTGCGGCGGGTTCGCCCGGTGCGCAGGGCGTGCGCGTCGCCGGTCCCGACCCGTCCCGCTGATCCACGCCGACCTCCCGCCGGCCCGAGTCGTCGACCAGCCGTCTCCGATCAGCGCGAGGAACCGCGATCTCGCCTCGCGCGTGCGCCCCGGTCGGGTTGCGCCGGACCAAGCCCGCGGCCGCCAGGATCCGGCGGGCGGCATTGTGACCGAATCCGGCAGATCGGGCGGCCGCGCTCACGCTGGCCGCCGGCTCGGACTCCGCGATCACCCGCCGGCGCAGCCCGTCGTCGCGGGCCCTTTCCCGTGTCCGCACACCCTCCCCGGGTCTAGGCTCGGCCCCGTTGCTCCAGAACGCCGGCGACGTCCCCGGTGAACCGTCGCCGCACCGTCCGTCGAAAGGGTCTCCGGGATGTCCACACCCCCCGTGAACGGCGCCGCGCACTACCTGGCGGCCGGTCCCGGTGGCTGACCCCGGTGGCGTGACCGCGGCGCTGCTCGCCCTGGGCCACGACGTGCGCGACGACCGGGCGCTGGCCGAGCAGATCTGCCTGGCCTGCGTCGCCGGCCTCGACATCGACGGGGCGGCGATCTCGATGCACACCGCGAGCCCGCTGCGCGAGACGCTGTGGGCCACCGACGCCACCGCCGAGCTGCTGGAGGAGCTGCAGTTCACGCTCGGCGAGGGCGCCTGCATGGACGCCGCCCGCAGCGGGCGTCCCGTGCTCATATCCGACATCGCGGACGTGGCGCAGACGTCGCGGTGGCCCGTCTACGCCGAGGCGGTGGTCGAGCAGACCGGCGTCGGCGCCGTCTTCGCGCTGCCCCTGCAGTGGGCGACGATCAACCTCGGCGTGCTCGACCTGCACCGGAAGGCACCGGGGCACCTGACCTCCGCCGGGCTGAGCGACGCCCTGGGCGCCGCCGACGTCGGGGCGCTGATGCTGCTCGGGCTGCGCACCGACCCGGGCGAGGACCGCGTGTGGGACCGGTCGTGGGGCGACCGAGTGGAGATCCACCAGGCGACCGGCATGGTCGTGGCCCAGATGGACGTGAACGCGACCGATGCCTTCGCACGGCTGCGGGCCTACGCTTTTGCCGAACACCGGCTTCTGGGCGACGTGGCGCGCGACGTGGTGGCACGGCGGCTGCGTTTCACCGAGGACACCTGACCGCCATGGTGCCCCTGATCGGGAGGACGGGAATGAACGAGGCGGGACGCGACCGCGAGCGGTTGCTGATCACGGCGTTCGTCGGGCTGGCCGACACGCTCGTGGACGACTACGACGTCATCGACGTACTGGATCGGCTTGCCGGCTACAGCGTCGAGCTGCTCGCCGCCGACGCGGCCGGCATCCTGCTCGCCGACGCGCAGCGGAACCTCCACGTCGTGGCGTCCACCAACGAGCAGACCGAGTGGATGGAGCTGCTCCAGCTGGAGGCCGGCGAGGGCCCGTGCGTCGAGTGCTTCCGCTCGGTCTCGGCCGTCAGCGTCGACGACCTCGACGCCGCGCGGGAGCGGTGGCCCCGGTTCACCGCCGGGCTCGCCGACCGCGAGTCCTACCGCTCGGTGCACGCGCTGCCGCTGCGGCTGCGCGGCGAGCCGATCGGGGCGCTGAACCTGTTCCTCCGAACGGCCGGGCCGCTGCCTGCGGCCGACCTCGCGCTCGGGCAGGCGCTGGCCGACGTCGCGACCATCGGGATCCTGTCCGAGCGCGCCATCAACCGCGGCGAGGTGCTCACCGAGCAGCTGCAGACCGCGCTCAACAGCCGGGTGATCATCGAGCAGGCCAAGGGGGTGCTCGCGGAGCGCGGCGCCCTGGGCATGGACGCGGCGTTCGACCGGCTGCGCGGCTACGCCCGCGACCACAACCTGCGGCTCAGCGACGTGGGCCGCCAAGTCGTCGAGTCCGGTCTGGCCACGGAAGTGCTGACCGAGCGCCCCGGCCGCAGGACCGCGTCCCGGCGGTCCTGAGCGGGTCGCCCGCTCAGCCGGCCGCCTGCCGTACGACGAGCAGCGTGCAGGTCGTGTGGTGGATCAGCGCCTGGCTGGTGGAGCCCAGCAGCATGCCGCTGAACCCGCCGTGGCCGCGGCTGCCCACCACCAGCAGCTGCGCGCCGGTCGCGTGCTCCAGCAACCTCTCGACGGGCCTGCCCCGGGTGAGGACGCGCCGCACCGCGACGTCCGGGTACTTCTCCTGCCACCCGGCCAGGCGCTCGGCCATGACCTCCTGCTCCTCCTGCTCGGCCCGCACCCACTCCGCGTCGAGCCTCCGGGCCGGCGCGGCGCCGGCCGCCCCGTCGGGGGCGTACTCCAGCCAGGCGTGCACGGCCACGAGCTCCGCGCCCCGCCACGACGCCTCGTCGAAGGCGACCGCGACCGCGGCGTCACTGGTCGGCGAGCCGTCGACACCGACCACCACCGGTCCCGCCGTGGGCGCGGCGGCGTCCGGTGCCGGGCCGCGGACCACCGCCACCGGGCAGTGCCCGTGCGCGACGAGCGCGACGGCGGTCGACCCGACGAGCATGCCGCGGAACCCGCCCGTCCCGCGCGATCCGAGCACGAGCAGGTGGGCGCCGTCGGTCTGCTCGACCAGCGTCGGCACCGAGGCGGCGGTCTGCAGGTCGAGCGCCACGCCCAGCTCCGGGTGCGCCGCGCGGACCGCGGCCTCGACGTCCGCCAGCACGCGCGTCCCGGCGGCCTCGATCTCGTCGAAGTAGCTCTGGGGAGGGGCCATGCCCTCCGCGCAACCGAACGCGTAGCTGTCGGTCGCGAACACCAGGCGCAGCGGACGGTGCCGCTGCGCGGCCTCGTCGGCGGCCCACAGCGCGGCATGGAGAGCGGACGTCGAACCGTCCACCCCCACGACGATCGGGCGGTTGACGGCAGTGGTGCTCATGTGGTGGCCCTCCAGCTCGGTGTCCAGCCGACACTAGGGACGCGGCACGTCCCCGCGCTGCTGCCGTTGGACCCTTCCGCACAGGTCCTCGGGTCACTCGGGGAGCGATTCTGCCCGCACCGCCGCGGGCATGCTGGGGTCGTGGTCATCGGCCTGCTCTTCGCGCTCTGCGCCATGCTGCTGAACAGCGTGGCCGGGCTGCTGCAGGCCGAGGGGACGCGCCGGGTGGGCGCACGCCGGCCGTTGATCACGCAACCGACCTACCTCGCCGGCCTGGTGATCGACCTGCTGGGCTGGGTGTGCACCGTGGTGGCGCTGCGACACCTGCCGGTGTTCGCGGTGCAGGCCATCCTCGGCGGCACGATCGCGGTGACGGCACTGGCCTCCCGGGTGCTGTACGGCTCGCGCCTGCGGCACCTCGACCGCATCGCGATCGGCGCCTGCGTGGTGGGGCTGGTGCTGGTGGCCGCCGGAGCAGGCACGAGCACACCCGAACCCGCCTCGGTCACGGCGTACGCCTGGCTCGTCGCCGCGATGGCGGTGCTCGGCGTCGCCGCGGTGGCGCTGTGGCGGACCGGGTGGGCCTGGGCGCTGGCCGTGGTGGCCGGGCTGGGCTTCGGCGGCACCTCGCTCGCCATCCGGGCCGTGCAGGTGCCGCGCACCGGGTCCGGGGTGGTCGCGCTGCTGAGCCAGCCGGCGCCCTACCTGATCGTCGGCTTCTGCGCGATCGGGCTGGCCTGCTACTCGCGGGCCCTCGCTCTCGGCAGCCTGTCGCAGGTCACAGCGCTGTTCCTGGTGACGGAGGTGGTGGTGCCCGGGGTGATCGGTGTCGTGCTGCTCGGTGACACCGTCCGGGACGGCTGGTACGTGCCCACCGCGGTCGGGCTGCTCCTGGCGGTGTCGGGCGTGATCGTGCTGGCCGGCTCCCCCGCCCAGGCACCGCCCCGGCGCCGGCGCGTGCTCTGAACGGACCTCACCGACGCCGCGGAGGTCGCCGACTGCAGGCCGGTGAAGGTGGTGGACGACGGGATCGGCCTGCGGCCGGGCTCCCGGCGCAGCGGCCTGGCCGACATCCAGGAACGGGCCGCACACCACGGGGGGACACCGACGATCGCGCCCGGCGGCCCGGCGGGCACCCGGCTGGCCTGGAGGTTCCGATCCCGTAGCCGGATCTGTCGGCGACACCGGGCCGCCCTAGGATCCGCGAAGTGATCCCGATCGATCGGACGGCCGTTGTCTGAGCCCACCCCGCAGCCCGGAGCCGACACCGCGGCGGCGGTCATCCCCGCCGAGCAGGCACCACCGCAGCAGGTCGGCCGCTACGACGGCAGCAGGCCCGGCCCCCACCGCACCGGCACGGCCGCGCTCGCCCTGGGCGCGCTGGGCGTGGTGTTCGGCGACATCGGCACGAGCCCGCTCTACGCGGTGCAGACCGTGTTCACCGAGGACGGCGGCCGGGTGCCGGCCCAGCCGGCCGAGGTCTACGGCGTGATCTCACTGATCTTCTGGGCGATCACGATCATCGTCTCGGTCAAGTACGTGTCGTTCATCCTGCGCGCCGACAACGACGGCGAGGGCGGGATCATGGCCCTCACCGCACTGCTGCGGAAGGTCGACCTGCACAGCCGCCGGAACAAGGTCCTCCTGGTGACGCTGGGGGTGTTCGGGGCATCACTCTTCTACGGCGACGGCATCATCACTCCCGCCATCTCGGTGCTGTCGGCCGTGGAGGGCGTGAAGGTGGCCGCGCCGGCGCTCAGCGACTTCGTCCTGCCGATCACGATCACGGTGCTGGCCGCACTGTTCGTCATCCAGCGCTACGGCACCGGGCTCGTCGGGAAGCTCTTCGGCCCGGTGATGCTGCTGTGGTTCACGCTGGTGGCACTGGGCGGGATCGGCGGCATCATCGGCGACCCGGCCATCATCGAGGCGCTCTCCCCCACGTTCGGCGCGCAGTTCCTGCTCACCCACGGGTCGCTCGCGTTCTTCGCGCTCGGCTCGGTGGTGCTGGCGGTGACCGGCGCCGAGGCCCTCTACGCCGACATGGGCCACTTCGGCCGGAAGCCGGTCACCTGGGCGTGGTTCCTCGTCGTCTTCCCCGCGCTGACGCTGAACTACCTCGGCCAGGGCTCGCTGATCCTGCGCGATCACTCCGCCGTCGCCAACCCGTTCTTCCTGCTGTTCCCGGCGTGGGCGCGGCTCCCGATGGTGGTGCTCGCGACCGTCGCCACGATCATCGCCTCGCAGTCGGTGATCTCGGGCGCGTTCAGCGTCACCCGGCAGGCCGTGCAGCTGGGGTTCCTGCCGCGCATGAGGATCCGGCACACCTCCGAGCACGAGATCGGCCAGGTCTACTCGCCCGCGATCAACTGGGGCCTGTTCGTCGCCGTGGTGGTGCTGGTGCTCGGGTTCGAGTCGTCCGCGGCGCTGGCGTCGGCCTACGGCGTGGCCGTCACCGGAACGTTCGTCCTCAACACCATCCTGTTCCTGGTCGTGATGCGCACCCTGTGGCACCGGCCCCGCTGGGTGGTGGCCCTCGTCGGCGTCGTCTTCCTCGCCACCGAGGTCACGTTCTTCGCGGCGAACCTGTCGAAGATCGTGCACGGCGGATGGCTCCCGCTGCTCGTGGCGGCCGTGGTGTTCACGATCCTCACGACGTGGCAGCGCGGGCGCACCATCGTCACGCGCAACCGGACGGAGGCCGAGGGGCCGCTGCCGGAGTTCGTGGAGCACCTGCGCACCCTGGACCCGCCGGTGCAGCGCGTCAGCGGCACGGCGGTGTTCCTCAACGCCAGCCTGGGCACCACGCCGCTCGCGCTGCGCGCGAACGTCGAGCACAACCACGTGGTGCAGGAACGTGTGATCATCATGAACATCGAGGTCGGCAACGTCCCGCACATCCCCGAGGACCAGCGCCTGTCCACCGACGACCTCGAACCCGGCGGCGGCCCCGACCGTGACGGCATCAGCAGCCTGCAGGCCCGCTTCGGCTTCCAGGACGAGACGGACGTGCCGGCCACGCTGCGGCTGGCCGTCCGGCAGGGGCTGCTGCGGGCCGAGCATCTCGAGGAGGTCACGTACTTCCTGTCGCGGATCACGGTGGTGCGCTCCCCCGAGCCCACGATGCCGGCCTGGCAGAAGCGGCTGTTCCTGACGATCGCGCACAACTCGGCGAACCCCGCCGACTACTTCGGGCTGCCGTTCGACCGCTGCATCTCCCTGGGGGACCAGATCCCGGTCTGAGGGGGGTGGACGACGGTCCCGTCCCCTGGCCGGCACCCGGTCTTCACCACCGCGTGGCCACGGATACGGTGGGCAGCCACCGACCGGGGGCGATGCAGTGATCACCATGAACAAGCAGCGGTGAACAGCGACGACGAGCGGATCGCGCTCTTCCTCGACTACGAGAACCTGGCCATCGGCGCCCGCGACGGGCTGGGGGTCGCGCCGTTCGACCTCGGGCCAGTGGCCGACGCCCTGGCCGAGCGCGGACGGGTGGTGGCGCGCCGCGCCTACGCCGACTGGTCCTACTTCGACGAGGACCGCAGGCTGCTCGCCCGCGCCCAGGTGGAGCTCATCGAGATCCCCCAGCGGATGGGCGCGTCCCGCAAGAACGCCGCCGACATCAAGATGGCCATCGACGCCGTCGTGCTCGCGTTCGAGCGCAACTTCATCACCACGTTCGCGATCGGCACGGGCGACTCCGACTTCACCCCGCTCGTGCACAAGCTGCGCGAGCTGGACAAGCGCGTGATCGGCATCGGTGTGCAGTCCTCGACGTCGGCGCTGCTGCCCCCGGCCTGTGACGAGTTCCTCTTCTACGACCGTCTGCCGGGCGTCGAGCCGACGCAGGCCCCGCGCCGTCCCGCCCGCCGCACCCGCCCGGTGGCAGCCTCCCCGGAGCCGGTCACCACACCGGCCCCGGCACCCGAACCGGAACCGGAGCCGGCCGCGGAGGAGCCGGCGGCGCACGTCGAGTACCGCGACATCGGCTCGCTCGTCGCGCAGACCCTCACCGGCCTGCAGCGCCACGCCGACGGCCCCGTTTTCGCCTCGCGCATCAAGCGCGCGATCCTCCGCAAGGACCCCACGTTCGACGAGGCCGACCACGGCTACCGCGGCTTCGGCGAGCTGCTGCGCAACCTGGAGAGCCAGCACGTCGTCGAGCTGCGCAAGGGCAGCGCCCAGGGCGATCCCGAGGTGACGCTGCCCCACGACGAGTCGGCCGACAGCGACGCGTTCCGGCTGCTCGTCGACGTGGTGGGCAGCCTGCAGACGCCCGCGTCGGGTCCCCAGCTCAGCGGCCTCAAGGACCAGATCCGCAAGCGGCAGCCCGGGTTCAGCGAGAAGCGCTACGGCTTCAACACGTTCCTGTCCTTCGCGAAGGCCGCGCGGGCCCGCGAGCTCGTCACGATGGACTGGGACGACGACAGCGGCGACTACTACCTGCGCGTCCCCGACTGACGTTCCCGGCGACCCGGGCGTGCCCCTCGCCCACCAGCGCCGCCGATACGCCCGGACCGGCCGGTACGGGCGGATCGGGCAGACGCCGCAGCACGGCGCGGACGGCGGGCGACGTGTGCTCGTGCCGCCACCGCGGCTCCGCCGGGCGACCGCAACCGCCGCTCGGGACCGCGCGCCCGGCGCCGATCGGCCCGGGTCGATGCCCACCCCGCGCCGAGCCGACCCGGCGCGGCACAGGGCTCGCGTTCTGTCGGTGCACGATGCGAACATCTGTTCGTGTCCGTCTCCGGCCTCCCCGCCGCCACGATCCTGCACGCCGACCTCGACGCCTTCTACGCGTCGGTCGAGCAGCGCGACCAGCCGCGGCTGCGCGGCCGGCCGGTGATCGTCGGTGGCGGGGTGGTGCTCGCGGCCAGCTACGAGGCCAAGGCGATGGGGGTCCGCACCGCGATGAACGGCAGGCAGGCCCGGCAGCTCTGCCCGTCCGCGATCGTGGTGCCGCCGCGGATGGCGGCCTACTCCGAGGCCAGCAGGGCGGTCTTCGGCGTGTTCGCGCAGACCACCCCGCTGGTGGAGGGCATCTCCATCGACGAGGCGTTCCTCGAGGTCGGGGGCCTGCGCAGGATCGCGGGGTCGCCGCTGGACATCGCGGTGCGGCTGCGGCGGGAGGTGCTCGACCAGATCGGGCTGCCCATCACGGTGGGCATCGCCCGCACGAAGTTCCTCGCCAAGGTGGCCAGCGGGGTGGCCAAGCCCGACGGGCTGCTGCTGGTGCCACCCGACGGCGAGCTCGCGTTCCTGCACCCGTTGCCCGTCGAGCGGCTGTGGGGCGTCGGCCGGGTCACCGCGGGCAAGCTGCACGCGCTCGGCATCCGAACGGTGGCCGAGGTGGCCGATCTCGGCGAGGCGGCGCTGGTGTCGTTCCTGGGCCGGGCTGCGGGCCGCCACCTGCACGCGCTCGCCCACAACCAGGACCCCCGCCCCGTCACCCACCACGCCCGGCGGCGCTCCATCGGGTCGCAGCAGGCCCTCGGGCGAGGCCTCCGCAGCCCGGAGGAGCTCGACACGATCCTCGCCGGCACGCTCGACAGGCTCGGCCGCCGCCTGCGCGCGGGCCACCGCACCTGCCGCACGGTGATGCTGCGGCTGCGGTTCGGTGACTTCACCCGCGCCACCCGGTCCCACTCCCTGCCCGAGGCCACGGCCCACACGGCCACGCTGCTCGACGCCGCGCGCGAGCTGCTGGCCGCGGCGCTGCCGATGATCACCTCCCAGGGCATCACGCTGCTGGGGGTGTCGCTGGCCAACCTGGAGGACGACAGCACGGTGCAGCTCGCGCTGCCGTTCGACGCGCAGTCGGGCCCGGCGCTGGACGTCACGCTCGACGCCGTGCACCAGCGCTTCGGCACCCGGGCCGTCACGCGCGCCACGCAGCTCGGCAGGCGCCCGGCGCTGGAGGTGCCCCTGCTCCCCGACGACGCGTGAGCCCGATCGCCGCTGGGCTCAGGCCACCGACGCCGTCGAGAACCCCGCCTCCGCCAACCCGGAACGCAGCGTGCACAGCACCCGCTTGCGGGTCGGGCCGATGCTGCCGGTCGGCATGAGCAGGTCGCGGGAGATGTCGGCGTAGGAGGGATCGGGGGCGTAGAAGAGCGCGTGCACGAAGTCCCGGCGCCCCGGCGGGAGCGTCGCCACCACCCGCGACACGGCGTGCCGGACCTCGCCCCGGATCACCACGGCCTCCGGGCCCGGGTCGGCCGCCGGCGGCTCCATCGCGTGGATCGGCATCGGCTCCTCCCGGCCGAGGCGGCGCAGCGTCGCCAGCGCCTCCCGGCGGCCGATCGACGCCAGCCAGCCTCCCAGCCGCTCCGGCTCGCGCAGCGCGTCCAGCCGCTCGATAGCCCGCAACCAGGTGTTCTGCACGGTGTCGGCGAGGTCGGCGTCGGACAGCCGGTAGGTGCGCGCCACGGCCCGCACCATGCCCTCGTAGCGCGCGACGATCTCGGTCCAGGCGTGGGCCTCGCACGTGCGGGCGGCGCTCACCAGCTCCTCGGTGGTGCTGCTGTCGCGGGGCCGGGGCACAGCGCGCCGTCGCGCGGTCGTGCAGCGGTGGGTCGAGGCCGGATCGGAGTGGGTCATGCTGACTCCCGGGGCGACGCGCTCAGGAAAAGCCGGATGCCCACCGTGTCTCACCGGACTTGCAGGAACCTTGCACACGCCACCTGTAGGCCTCCGACCTGTGAGATGCCGCAGGAGCAGCGGGTCACGGCGACGAGGGCGGCCCGGCCAGCGCGTACACGATGGCGGCGTCGGCGTCGATGCGGGCCCGTTCCGCAGGGTTGCCGTCCGGTCGCTCCGCGACGAGCGCGAGCACCTCGTCGATCACGGCGCGGGCGCGGGTCGTCTGCCCGCACTCGGCCAGCGCCAGCGAGAGCCGCCGCGCCGCCAGCACCGTGCTGCCGTGGGCAGGCCCCAGCGCGGACCGCAGGACCGACCGCGCACGGGTCTGCACCTCGACCGCCTGGTCCAGACGGCCGGCGTCGGCGTAGGCGAGACCGAGGTTGGTCAGGGCCATCCCGACTCGCGAGTCGTCGACGCCGAGCACCCGCTCGAGCAGCCGGACGGCCCGGTGGTGCGCGTCGACGGCCTCGGTGGACCGGCCCTGCAGGCGCAGCGCGTAGCCGAGCTTGTCCAGCGCCTGGGCGGTGTCGGGATGATCGGGGCCGCAGGCGAGGGTGAACGCCGCGATCGCGGTGCGCTGCAGTTCGATGGCCTCCACGACGCGGCCGGCGTCCTGCTCCACCATGCCGAGGCCGGCGGTGGCGTGCGCCCAGTCGCGGTGCTCGCGCTTGCCCTCTCGCTCCAGCAGGACCCGGCCGGACCGGAACGCCTCCCCGGCGGCGTCGAGCCGCCCCGCGCCCCACAGCGTGTACCCGAGGTCCACCAGAACCGGGGCGACGAGGTCCTCGCGTCCGGCCCCGCGCAGCACCCGCAGGGCCCGCTCGTGCGCGTCGATGGCCGCGCCGGCGTCGTCGGCGCAGTTGAGGACGTGCCCGAGCCGGTTGTAGGCGTGGGCGAGCACCACCGAGTCGGGCGACGCGACGGCGGAGAGGATCCGGACGGCCTCACGGTGCAGCACGAGCGCGGGGGCCAGGTGGCCCGCGGCGTCGAGCACCTCGCCCAGCCGGCAGGTCAGCTCGCCGCGTCCCAGCGGGTCGCCCGTGCCGCCGTGCAGGCGCAGCGCCGCCCGCAGCACGTGCTCGGCGGCCGGGTAGAGCGCGCGCTCCGCGTAGCGGCGGGCCAGGGCGTCGAGCGCCTCGACCAGGCCCCGCGGCACGCTGTCCAGCGTCTCGGCGTGGGCGGCGAGGCAGATCAGGTGCGCGTCGATCCCCTCGTGCCCCACGCCGTCGGTGTCGGTCTGGGCGAGGCACATCGCGGCGGCGCCGGCGAGGCGCAGGCGCCGCATCGACTCGGGCAGCCGGGCCCGCACCACGTCCTGGACGAGCCGGTGGATGCGCAGCACCCCGGCCTCGCGGTCGACGAGCGAGAGCCGCATGAGCTCGGCGAGCACGTCGTGCAGGTCCAGCTCGTCGCCGGCGAGCGGCCGCAGCATCCCGACGTCGATCGCGTCCGGGGAGAGGAACGCCAGCGTCTCCAGCATCTCCGTCGCTCGCGACGACCGGCCGCGCAGCCGGTCGAAGGCCAGGCCCCACGTGGTGGCGACGGTCGGCCCGGACGCCGACGTGTCGCGCAGCAACAGGCTCGCGCGCCGCTCGCGGAACAGCCGGACGTAGTCGGGCAGCGACATCCCCGTCTGCTCGATGTACGCCGACGCCTGCTCCAGGGCCAGGGGGAGGTCGCCGAGCAGCTCGGCGAGTTCGGCGGCCTCGGCACAGTCGTCGCCGCCGGTCCGGGCCGCCACGTAGGCGACGGACTCCGGCCGCGCCAGGGGCGTCACCGGCAGCGGGTGCGCGATCCGCCGCCAGGCCGGGTTGCGGGAGGTGATGACGACGTCGCCGTGTCGGGCGGCGGGCAGGAACGGCTCCAGCTGGGCGGGGTCGTCGGCGTTGTCGAAGACGATGATCCAGCCCGGGGTGCGGTCCAGCTCCGCCCAGAGCGCGGCGCGGGTGTCCTCGCCCCGCTCGAACGGCGCGATGCCCAGCGCCACCGCGAGATCGCCGAGCCCGGCCGCGGTGCCCACCGGGTCCTCGGCCGCGATCCACCAGGCCACCCGTGACTCCCGCAGCCGACGGTGGGCCAGCTCCAGAGCCAGCTCGGTCTTGCCGATGCCCGCCAGCCCCGTGAGCGCGACGGCGCGGGGCCGCCGCTCGTCGTCGTCGAGCGCGGCCTGCACGCGGGCGAGCAGCGCGTCCCGCCCGACGAACGAACGGTTGCGCGGCGGCAGGTGGGTGGGCAGCACCGATCCGTCGGCCAGGGCGAGGGGTTCCTGCGCCAGCACGGCGGCGTGGATCCGGCGCAGCGGCGGGGCGGGGTCGACGCCGAGCTGGTCGGCGAGGGCGCGGCGGCAGCGCTCGAAGGCCGCCAGCGCGTCGGCCTGGCGGCCGGCCGCGTACAGCGCCCGCACCAGCCGGACCGCGACGGACTCGCGCAGCGGATCCCGGGCGGCCAGCTCCTCGAGCAGCACGACGTCGTCGGCCGAGCGGCCCAGCCGGGCCCGCGCGTCGGCGAGGATCTCCCCCGCCACGACCCGCAGCTCCTCCAACCGGGCCGCAGCCGGGGCGAGGAAGTGGGAGTCGCGCATGTCGCCGAACGCCGACGGTCCGCTCCAGCGGGCGAGCGCGGTCTCGAGGATGCCCTCGGCGGCGGCGTCGTCCCCGCGGGCCAGCGCGCGGCGGCCCTGGGCGACGTCGGCCTCGAACAGGTCGGAGTCGACCGCGATCACCTGGCGGTCGAGCACGTAGCCGCCGGCCCGCCGCGGGATGGCTGTGGACCCCAGCAGCCGGCGCAGCCGCGACACGTAGGCGTGCACGGAGGCGACCGTCGAGTCGCTCGACCGCTCGCCCCAGATGTCCTCGACGACCTGCTCCGCCGACACGACGTCGCCGTCCCCGGCCAGCACGCGGGCGAGCACGGCCTTCTGCCGACGCCCGCCGAGCGGCACGTCACTGCCCTCGACGGTGGCGGCGAAGTCGCCACAGACGCGGAGCACCAGTGCCGGTGCTCGCTGGGGGTGGGGGCGGCGGTCGGCCCCGGTCCCACCCTGTCGTCGGTTCACCGCTCGCTCCCGGATCGCGTGCTCGGAGGGCAAGGCTGGCGTGCCACCCGCGAGGTCGTCAACGCGCCGAGTATCACCGCGCGCCGATTACGACTCTTCAGGCGTAACCGGACCACGCACCCGGTAGAGCAGTTGTCCGCATACGCTCGGCCGTCTGGAGGAACCCGCATGCCGGACGTCCGAATCGTCCACGCCACCTTCGACGCCCTGCCCCGCGTGGTTACCGGCGACCCGCACGACCCGGGTGTCGAGCTGCGGGTGCCGTTCCGGGTCGAGCACGACCCTGCCGCGCGGATCGTCTCGTGGGAGCTCGAGGTCACCGTCGGTGGAACACCCCGCGCCGGGGTGGAGGCCCACCGCGTCACACCCGAGCTGGTGGCGGAACTGCGCGAGCGGATGGCCGCGCCCGGCCAGTTCGACGTCGAGCACGTGCCGCCCTACCTCGACATGGCCGACCGGATGGGGCCGGGCGTGACCTACCTGGAGGGGCGCGTGCCCGGGCTCACCGAGGGTGCGTCGGTGACCTACGCGCTGCAGGTGTCGGCCCGGCTCGGCACGAGCGGGCCCACGGTCGCGCGGTCGGGCGACTTCACGACGTGGGCGGTGCTCCCTGCGTTCGGCCCCGGTGACGTGCTGGCCACCCACATCCCCGCTCCCGGACGGGCGATGGAGGCCTGGGTGCTGCACCACAAGCGCGTGGCGGCCCTCGACCTCGTCCGCGTGGACGTGGTGGCCCTGGACGCGGATCCCGCGACCGTGCCCGCGGACCTGCTCGACCTCGTGGTCACCATCGGCGCGCGCACCGTCGACCTGCGCGCCCTCGACCCCGCCGCCCTGCCCTTGGTCAGTACGGCCGCCGACTCGGTCATCATCGCCGTACCCGTCGACGGTGACGCCGTGCCCGCGATGGCCGTCACGTGCCGGGGCGCGGCCCCGGTGGCCGTGGACCCGGCCGCTCCGGCCGGACGCACGCGCGTGGCGTTCGTCAACTTCGCGATCCAGGGACTCAACGACTACTTCGCGTCCCCGGACACCGGCTACGACCCGCCCCGCACCTACGCCCAGGTGACGATGCGCGACGAGAGCGCCACCTTCAGCAGCCGCCCCGGCAGCCGCGAGGACCACACCGGCGACGGCTACGCGTTCACGCTCGACGCCCACCGCCGCTACGGGATCCGGCAGATGTGGGCGATGAACGGCGGGCTGCTCGACCTGCTCGCCCACGACTGCCCCGACGACGTCGCCGCCATGCGCAAGGACGTCGCGGACGGGCTGATGGTGCCGGTGGTCGCCGGCTTCGGGGCGCACCGGCTGCCCTACTACTCGGCGGCCACCAACCACGACGCCATCACCTGGGGCGCGCGGGTGATGGACGAGATCCTCGGCGGGCACAGCCCCGTCTACTACCCGGACTCACGGATCGTCACCGCCCACGACAACGTGGCCGAGGCGCTCATCGGCGCCGGGGTGCAGTACCTCGTGGTCGACGCGGGCCAGAGTGAGGGCAGCGCCGACAACAGCACCGTCGTCGCGGACGTGGTGCCCCCGATGGGCGTGACGAGCGGCGGCCGCTGGCTCGACTGGCAGTACGTGTGGTGCGACCGCCGCACCGGCATCAAGGTCCTGTTCATCGACCCGGAGATGAAGGACGGGCTCTACGGCGCGTCCGACCGGGACGCAGCGCGCGGCAAGGTCTCGCTCGACATGCGGCGCAAGTTCATGGAGCTCGCGGCCCAGCCCGTGCTGCGCCGCGACAACCTGCTCGTCTACAGCGACGACGCCGACAAGGCCAGCGGCAACGGCTGGTTCGACGGTGTCTACGACGGCAGCGCCGTGCCCTACAACCGGCTCTACCAGGCAGCACTGTCGTGGATCCGCGCCCACCCGTGGGTACAGGCCGTCACCACCGACGACCTCACCGCCGCCGACTGCGTGGGCGAGCTCGACCTCGTCTCGGCGTGCGACCCGTGGATCACGCGGCACTGGCGGCTGCCCGGTGTGCCCGTCGACCCGGACCTCGGCCTGGCCTTCGACACGTGGGTGACGATGTGGCGCGAGGTGCGGTCGGCGTGGCTCGGGGAGACGCTCGGCGCCGTCTCCGACCGGGCCGAGCGCGCGCTCGCGGCCCGCCCGCCGTCCAACCGGCTCGACGAGCTCGCGCGCCTGTACTTCACGCTGTGCCTGCACGAGTCGCAGTGGTCGAAGCGGGCCCGCCAGGGCGACGGCGACGACCCCGCGTTGTTCACCGGCCCCGAGGACTTCGTGGTGGCCGAGTCGCTGCAGCTGCGCAACGCCCACGTGTTCCTCGACGCGGCGGTGTGGGCGGACTGGGCGGCCACCGGTCCCGCGCCCGTCTCGCACCGTGACGACGGGCCGGTGATCGAGCAGGTGGCGGCGCGCGAGGAGCAGGTGGACGCGGCTCCCCCGTGGCGGTCGCCGGGTGCGGCGGGGCTGCACTGGGACCACGACCCGCTGCCCACGACGATCCTCTACAACACCGAGGCGCTGGTGGTGGTGGACCTCAACGGGGGCCGCATCACCCACCTGTTCGCGATGGTCGACGGGCACCCGTGCTCGCTGTCGGGCACGTTCAAGGCCTACCAGTTCCTCGACGTCGACTGGGCCTCCGAGGCGGGCATCAAGTGCGACGGCATCGTCCTGCAGAACACGGTCTGCACGCCCAACCACGCCTACGTGGCGTCCGACACGGCGGCCGCCGGCGGCACGATCGGAGCGGGCGCTCCCGACGACACGATCTTCGACTGGTACTACCCCGACAACTTCAACGCCTACCGCGTGACCGGGGGCGACGACTCGTCGGTGACGCTGGTCTACGAGGACGGGGCCCACGACGACGGCGTCGGCGACCGGACGCCCGTCACGCTGGAGCAGCTCGACGCCCTGCTCGTGGAGGACCGCGAGAGCAGGCTCGCGGGGGGGCCGGGGGTCGTCCTGCACGACACCGCGACCTTCGGCGCGTTCCGCAAGACGATCCGGCTCGAGGGCCGCACCGTGCACGTCTCCTACGAGGGCACGCGGCCCGGACACGTGGTCGCCAACGAGTTCTGCGTGGACCTGTGGGCGGCGGCCGTCCGCGGGCAGCGCCAGCAGCCGGCCGTCACCGGGAGCACCGCCACCGTCACCAACGCGGCAGGCCTCGCCGTGTCCGTCGAGCTCGGGTCGGGGTGCGCGTTCAGCGCCGCGACGGTGGCCCCGGCCGACCCGCCGACGACGGAGACCCTGCGCCTGCACCGGGTGATGACCGACAGCCTGGAGGTCGTGGCCCCCGGTGGCGGCGCGTTCGACTACCGGATCGTGCTGCCCTGAGGAATCACGCTGCTCCGAGAATCGCGCTGCCCGAGGACAGGCAGGGGCCCGCGGATCAGGTGGCGTCGAGATCGACGGGGGGACGCTCCCCCGCGGCGAGCACCTGACCGGCAGCGGGCACCGGGGGTGCCGTCACGGGCTTGACCACCGCGACCGGGGCGGGCTCCGGGGCGTCGAGCAGATGCCGCATCACCGCGGCGCGCGGGTCGCGCAGGCCGCGCAGCTCCTGCAGCGGCGCGCGCAGGTCGGCCAGCGGCTTCCGGAACTGGTCGAACTCGGGCCCGATCTCCCGTTGCAGCTGATCGCTCGCCCCGGCCGCGAACGCCTTCACCTGCCGGATCGTGCGGCCCAGCCACTCGGCGGCGGCGGGCAGCCGCTCGGGCCCGAGCACGAACAGCGCCACGACGACCAGGACCATGATCTTCTCGATGCTCAGGTCGAACATCGAGGAACTAGCCGACCTTGTCGGTGTTCACCGGGGCGGCGGCCGGGGCGGGCGCGGGCGTCGCGGGCGGGAGCGCGGCGGCCGACGCCTGCGGGGCCGCGGGAGCCTGCTCCTCGGGGGCGTCCGGGTGGAGCTCCTTCACCTCGGACTTGAGGATCCGGGCCGAGCGGCCGAGGCTGCGCGCGGCGTCCGGGAGCCGCTTGGCCCCGAACAGCAGCACCAGCACCGCCACGATGATCAGCCAGTGGGTCGGGCTCAGAGCGCCCATGATTCACACCTCTCCTCGACGAACCGGGACGTCACGACACGGCGTGTCCTTCCCGTGCGTGTCCTCCTGTGAACGAAACTACGGCCCCCGAGGTTCGGAAATCCACTACTCCGCGACCCCCAACCTGCAGCGTGCGGGCGCGTTTCGGACAGACGACGCGTACCGGGCACCCCGGGTTGCCGACCGCGCCCGGGAGGCAGAACGTCACGCTGACGCCATCGTGGGCGCCAGACGGAACGCCTGGAGAAGCCATGACCACAGCAGCGCAGACACCGGCCCCCGGCGTGGTCCGCAGCCTCATCCCCGCCCGCATCGACCGGTTGCCGTGGTCACCGTTCCACACGCGGATGGTGGTGGCGCTCGGCGTCGCCTGGATCCTCGACGGCCTGGAGATCACGGTCGCCAGCTCCGTCACCGACGTCCTGACGAAGCCCGAGACGCTCGGCCTCTCCTCGGCGGCCGCCGGGCTGGTTGCCACGGTGTACCTCGTCGGCGAGGTGGTCGGGGCGCTGTACTTCGGGCGGCTGTCGGACAAGCTCGGCCGCCGCAAGCTGTTCATGATCACGCTGGGCGTCTACCTGATCGGCAGCGGCCTCACCGCCCTGACGCTCGGCAACGGTGCGGGCTGGGTCGGGTTCCTCTACCTGACGCGGTTCATCGCGGGCATGGGCATCGGCGGCGAGTACTCGGCGATCAACTCCGCGATCGACGAGCTGATCCCGTCGCGCTTCCGCGGGCGCGTCGACATCATGGTCAACGGCACCTACTGGGCTGGCGCGATCATCGGCACCCTGGGCAGCCTGATCTTCCTCAACGTGCTGAGCGTGAGCATCGGCTGGCGGATCGCGTTCCTCATCGGCCCGGTGCTGGGTCTCGTGATCCTGTTCGTCCGCAGGCACCTGCCGGAGAGCCCGCGCTGGCAGGTCATGAACGGCCGCGAGCGCGAGGCCGAGGAGTCGATCACCTACATCGAGCAGGAGGTGGCGGAGGCCGGGGTCAAGCTGCCGCCGGTGGACGAGAGCAAGGCCATCGACCTGCAGCCCACCACCGACATCGGATACCTGGCGCTGGTGCGGGTGCTGTTCCGCGACTACCCCTCCCGCGCCGTGCTCGGCGCCTCGTTGATGATCTCGCAGTCGTTCCTCTACAACGCGATCTTCTTCACCTACACGCTCGTGCTGGGCAAGTTCTACGGCGTCGCCTCGACGTCGGCACCGCTGTTCCTCATCGCGTTCGCGGTGGGCAACCTGGCGGGCCCGCTGACCATCGGGCACCTGTTCGACACCATCGGCCGCAAGAAGATGATCGCCGGGACGTACCTGATCTCGGGTGTGCTGCTGGCCGTCACGGCGTTCCTGTTCAACGCGGGCGTGCTCAATGCGGTGACGCAGACGATCGCCTGGTGCGTGATCTTCTACTTCGCCTCCGCCGGGGCGAGCGCGGCCTACCTCACGGTCAGCGAGATCTTCCCGCTCGAGGTCCGGTCCAAGGCGATCGCGGTGTTCTTCGCCATCGCGCAGTGCTTCGGCGCGCTCGGCCCGGTGATCTACGGCGCGCTCATCGGCGACGGCTCGCAGCCGATCAGGCTGTTCTACGGGTACCTGCTCGGCGCCGCCGTGATGGTCGCGGGCGGCCTGGTCGCGTACTTCCTCGCCGTCGACGCGGAGGGCAGGTCGCTGGAGGAGATCGCGACACCGCTGTCGGCGGGCGGCCGGAGAGGGCCGGGCTTCACCCGCGCCGAGGGATCGGCCCAGCCCCGCTGATGCACGGGCACCCCTGAGATCGGTGCGACACCACCGCCCGGACTCCGCGTGGGACGGGCTCGCCGGGCACGTGCGTGGGACACTCGCCACGTGGTGTGGCGGGCGAGGCTGGCGGAGCTGCGCACGACTCTGACCGGCGTGGACCCCGGGCTGGTCCGGCTCCGGCTGGGCGGGATCGCGACGGCGTCGATGGCGCTCTCGGTGCTGCTGATGTCCGGGGTGCGGGCGCTGACGGGTGAGCCCGTCACCGTCGTGCTCATGGCCGCCGTGCTGTCGATGAGCAGCAACCTGGCGGTCAACGAGCCGGACATCGGGCGGCTGCGGGTCACCACCGCGCTCATGACGCTGCCGGCGCTGGCGTCGGTCACTGCGGGCACGCTGCTGGCGCCGCACCGGATCGTCGCGGACGTCGTGTTCGTGGCCGTCATGATCGCCGCGGTCTGGATCCGCCGCTACGGCCCGCGCGGCAACGCGCTGGGCATGGCCGCGATGATGGGCTACTTCTTCACCCAGTTCCTCAGGGCGTCGGCGGAACAGATCCCGTTCCTGCTGGTGGCGGTCGTGGTGGGCATCGGCTCCACCCTTCTGCTGCGCGGGTTCGTGTTCCCGGAGCACGCCGGGCACACCGTCGAGCGGATGACCCGCGCCTTCCGCGCCCACGTCCACGGGTTGGTCGAGGGGGTCGGGGACGTCCTGCGGGCCGATCCCGGTGACCGCGACGACGCGCTCAAGGACCTCACGCGGCGGCGCGTCCGCCTCAACGAGACCGCGCTGCTGGTCGCCGACCGGCTGGAGCAGCAGCGCGAGGAGTACCCGGCCGCCGACGGCACCGCCGAGCCCGACGGGCAGGAGCAGCAGGACGCCGTCCCCCGGGACACCCCCGACCCCTTCGAGTTGGACCTGCTCGACGCGGAGCTCGCCGCCGAGCGGCTGTCCGTGGCCGCCCGCCGTCTCGTGCTCGACGACCGGCCGCCCGCCGAGAACGTCCTGCGCCCGCTGCTGGCGGGGCTGCGGTCGCTGGGGGCCGCCACGGCCACCGGCACGCCCCGCGCGATGGTGCCGACGCTGCTCGACGGGGCGCGCCGCAGCGTCGCGTCGCTCGTGGCGGAGACCGACGGGCTGGGCGACCGCGCGCAGCGGGTGGCGTTCGCGATCACGCGGCTGGCCGGGGCACTGGGTGCGCCGCGGCTCGGCGCCGGCAGCGGGCTCGA